>NZ_CP166993.1:1911369-2229931 GCF_048319245.1 Litorimonas sp. RW-G-Af-16 | reverse complement strand
TCGTTGAAAACACAGCAACCGCAACAGATGGCACAGTGACATCACAGCCGCAGACTGCGCGCGTCAATGCCCTTCAAATACCTGAGATTTCAGTCAATAAAATCGCGAATGATAATGACTTTACTGCCGAGGGTGATGTGCTGGAATACACATTCATTGTGACGAATTCGGGCAATGTCACTATCACAGATACCGTGACCATCGACGATAGCCGCATTGGTACAATCAGTTGTCCAGCGCTTCCTGCCGGAGGTTTGGCCCCGAACGCCACGTTGACCTGCACAGCATCAGATATTGTTGGTCAAACGGATATGGATGCAGGCATTGTTGAAAATACAGCCACTGCGATCGCGGGCGGTCTGACATCCTTGCCAAAAACTGTGACAGTGACAGGCACGCAGAGCCCTGCGCTAGCCGTTCTGAAAACAGCGAATGAAACAAGTTTTTCTGCTGTTAATGAAACGCTGAGCTATGACTATATTGTGACGAATACTGGTAATGTGACAGTGACATCTGCGATTACCGTATCGGACGATAAAATTACAAATGTGACGTGTCCCGCACTTCCTATCGGGGGCCTTCCGCCGCTTGGTACAGTAACATGCTCGGCAATATATCAAGTGACGCAGGCTGATATTGATGCAGGCTTTGTAACAAATATCGCGACAGCAACAGACGGAACCGTCACCTCTGCTGCTGTCAGCGAGACTGTCAACGCAACGCAGACACCTGCTTTGTCGATGATCAAGACAGCGCAGACGGCAGATTTTAATGCGCCACGTGACCAACTTTCTTATGAATATGTTGTGACAAATTCAGGGAATGTCACGATCACCCAAGATATTGTGATTTCGGATGACCGAATTGCGAATGTCGTCTGTCCCGCTCTACCAATGGGTGGATTGTTGCCGCTCGCCACGCTGACATGCACAGGCATAGATAGCGTCAGCCAAGCGGATCTAAACGCAGGCCAAGTGACGAATACCGCAACGGCGTCAGACGGTGTAACCGTTTCAGCCCCTGTGTCCGAAACAATCATCGGTAATCAGACAAGCGCCTTCACGGTTGACAAAATTGCGATGTCAAATGACTTCACAGCCGTAGGCGATACTCTGAGCTATGAATATGTGGTGCGGAATACAGGCAATATAACGCTGACGAATGCGTTCACCATCACGGATGATAAAATCGGAACATTTAATTGCCCCGCTCTCCCAACTGGCGGCCTGGTGCCGAATGCGACTCTCACCTGTTCTGCAGATTACAGTGTAACGCAGGAAGACCTAAATGCGGGTGAAGTCACAAATATCGCTTTTGCCAGCTCTGGCGGTGCGAATTCTGTTTCGGATGAAGTGACAATTACAGGGACGCAAACACCTGCACTGGCCGTAGTCAAGTCGGCGGGGGTAAGCAGTTTTACCGCTATTGGCGATATGATCCCTTATAGTTACGTCGTGACAAATACTGGGAATGTCACGCTGATCAACCCTATCACAGTTACCGATGATAAGATTGCAAATGTGACTTGTCCTGCCTTGCCTGCGAATGGCTTACTACCGACAGCCACACTCACTTGCAGCGCCAATTATTCGGTCACCCAAGCAGATTTGGATGCGGGCCAAGTGACAAATATCGCCACTGCAACTGATGGCAATATTGTGTCTCCAGAGGTATCAGTAAGCGTTATGGCGACACAGACTTCGGGTCTAAACATCGATAAGTCTGCCATCAGCGCAGGGTTTAACATGCCGGGCGATGTGGTTTCCTATGAATATGTTGTCACAAATTCTGGTAACACAACGCTCCTAGATGCGATTTCTGTATCAGATGATAAAATCGCGTCTGTCACTTGTCCTGCGATCCCTACAGGTGGTTTACCACCGCAGGCCTCTCTGACTTGTACAGCTGATTATAGCGTAACGCAGGCCGATATTGATGCGGGGTCTGTGACTAATATTGCAACTGCGACGGCAGGGAATACAACCTCTGCGCCAGACGAAGTCACAGTGGATGCGATGGTCATGCCGCGCCTCGCTTTGTCAAAAACGATTTTGGAAACGGTACAAGTTGGCGGCCCAATCTATGACGTGACCTATCAGATCACAGCAGAAAACACAGGAAATGTGACGCTCACTGATTTGCAGATCACCGATGACCTCGCAACATTCCTAGCGCCCGCTGAAATTTACACAGCTCCAGTTGTGGGTGTCTCCCGGATTGACGGTGCATCTGCGAACGCTAGCTTTGACGGGGCAGGGAATATCAACTTGCTATCCGGCACGCCAAAGCTTGATGTCGGCGATATTGGTACAGCAACGATATTAGTGCGAATTGACACCACAAAAGGTGGTCCAGTGACGGGCAATACAGCTGTTGCAACATCGTCTGTTCTTATTGCGCCAGTGCCCTCAAATGACCCTACGATCACGCCAGATGCTCCGCAGGACGTGAATCCAACGCCGCTATCAATCATCGACACAGATGGGGATGGTGCGCCCGATAATTTTGAGAGCGGAACGGCGGACCGGGATGGCGACGGCATCCCTGACAGTGAAGACTATGATCCTACGGGCTATTTCTACTGCGAAGAAAACGGCCAAATTCTCACAGGTGGCGGCATTTCTGTGGCAGGCCCGAACGGTGTCAATGCATCTATCGGCACAGCAAATGATATTGTGATCGTCGAGGACGGGTCTCAGGGATATTTCCAGTTCTATGTGACTGCGCCAGGCAATTACCGCCTAACGCCAACTTATCCGATGACAGGCGTCGCCTCTACCGCACGCCCTGTGCAGAACGTGGCACTGGATGTGACAAGCCTGCTGCCAGCGAACCCAGCTGTGCTGGGGTCATCGGAGGTCGGCAATAGCGGACAACTCGCGGATAGTTCTGCAGCGGCTAACGCGCCTTTCTACTTTGACTTTGAGTTTGAAGCTGGCGACCCGTCCGTTCTGATGAATAATATTCCGCTCAAGCATTGCGGTACGCCAGAGATAGCGCTGAACAAAACCGCACTTGCACCGCCAGTTGTGCAAGAGGATGGGCGTCAACGCGTCAGCTATGCTTTCACCCTGTCCAATACAGGTGAGACGCTGATTGAAGACCTGCAAATCAGTGATGATTTGGGAGTAGTTTTCGGCGCAGATCGTGTCGAAATTGACCGTGTGGAAATCGCGGACGCCCCCGTGAATTTTGCTGGTAGCGCTAACCCTAGCTATGACGGTGTTGTTAATACAGACTTGTTGATAGCGACAGGTGACCTGAACCCGAACGAGAGCGCAACGATAAACTTGTTCGCTTTTGTCAATCCCGCCAATGATGGTGATTACATCAATACAGCTACAGCGACTGCGTCCGAACCGCTCAATGGCGGCGTGTTAGAGGGCGAAGGCTCTGCCACTGTTAGCTTGCTGCCGCTCTCCGATGCGCAATTCCTCCGTGTTACGAAAACAGCCCAACCGCGCACAGTGCAAATCGGCGATCCTGTGCTGTACACGATCTCCGTGACGAATGAGAGCGCCTCGACAATGAGCGACCTTAATATCGTAGACCAGTTGCCACAGGGCTTTGCATATGTGCCAGGCACAGCGACTGTCTCTGATGCAAGCACCAGCCTTACGGTTGAACCGAACGTAACATCACGCGGCATACTGAATTGGGCGTTGGCGCAGGGTAATGCTGCGCCGCTCGATACGCTGCAACCCAACGAGACTTTGTCAGTAAGCTTACGCTTGCTCGCAGGGCCGAACGTCACATTTGGCGCACACGAAAACCGCGCCTTCGTCGAAAGCCCTCGGACGGGCACTCGGTCTGAAACGGCCACAGCCGTGGTCGATTATATTCCAGAGCCAAGCTTTGATTGCACGCCTGTGATTGGTCGTGTCTATGACGACGTCAACCATAACGGCTATCCCGATGACGGAGAGCCCGGATTGCCAGCGGTGCGCTTGGTGACAGTCAATGGTGATATTATCACGACGGATCAATATGGTCGTTATCACATCCCATGTGCGGCCATCGCCGACAGTGAAATGGGCTCGAATTTTCTGCTGAAAACTGATACACGCACACTGCCGCTGGGGTACAAGCCAACATCAGAAAACCCCCGTGTTGTGCGGGCGACTCGCGGTAAATTCGTGAAGATGAATTTCGGTGCTGCCTTCCGTCCGAAACTTCGTATCGACCTGAACGTGGCCGATTACGGGGTCTCTCCCGACATGCTGTCGGTCGCAACTGTTGCGCGGATCAAGTCTCTGTTGGAATTAAACCCAACAGCGGAGCGCGCAATTTTGGTCTACCATGCAGACGACACTGTTGATGTGGATGCGGCGCAGGCATCGCTACAAGTGGCTTTAAAAGCTGTGAGAAAATATGCGCCCAAAGGTTTGCGCGATATTGCGCTTGAGGCGAATTGGGGTGAGCCCACCATGTTTGACGTGGATCGTCGTGCCGCAGGCCAAGCCTTTTCAGCTGAGATGAAGGGTGAGGCACTGAAGGATAATGGTCGCCTGAACGGCACAGACCGCGTGATATTCATGGAAGATGTAAATGGCGATATCGATCCAATGGACCGCGATGATATTCGCGACCGCTATGAAGATGATGTCTGGAACAATCAAACGGGTCTTCGGGGTAACAGGGGTTCAGACGCCCTGAGTGGTGATAACCGTGCAAAAGCTTATGGTTTGGGTCGGCGGGATAATTCTGAAATGTCAGATACTGCACGACCAGGTCGTTTGCTACGCTGGGTAGGATGGGGCAACAAAACCTCCGCTTACGCTGACGGTATGGAGATAGAGACGACCACAGACTCCCTTGACCCCGTAAAGCGCCTCAACACGCAAGCGAATATTGTTGCCACTGACATGGGTCGTGAAATCCGTGCGGAAGGCTACTGGAATTATGCCCAGTTCATAACGCGAGCTGAATTGCGTGTATTTGCCTCGGATCGGTCAACGCGTGGTATTCCTTTGGCGGTGAGTGATTTTAACGGTGCGACAGCGAGTCTGCCAATCACGCCAGACATGCTTGATACACGTCGCGATATGACGCAGCTACAATACGTCTTGCGCGTTTACGGTACAGAAGGTGAGTTTGATGAGACGGCTCCGAAAGTCCTGCGCCTAGGGGAACCTGAACTTGATCTCACAGCATCGGAATGGGCGAACGAAGCACAGACGGCCTTTGGTCAGAACACATTGTTGATTTCTAATGTAACTGTGCGCGGCGGCGTGGTCCGGGTTTATGGTCGCAATGTGCCGGGCGAAAGCGTTAACGTTATGGGTCAGATTATTGATGTTGATGACGCTGGGCGTTTTGTGGCTGAACAACTCATGCCGACAGGCACACGTCAGATCGAAATCATAGTTGGAGATCAACGGATCGTTCGAACGGTTGACGTGAAATCTCGCGATACATTTTATGTGGCGCAAATCGAAGCGACGATTGGTGAACGCATAGGCCAAGATAAGGGATTTGAAGAAGGCCGTGTAGCGTTCTATGTCCGCTCCCGGTTGAATGATCGCTGGTCAGTTACAGCTACGGCTGATACAGGCGAGGCCGCGATTGAGGACTTGCTCTCTGGCTTGGATGACAAGAACTTGGATCAACTTCTGCGCCGTCTTGACCCAGATCGTTACTACCCAACTTACGGGGATGACAGCACGATTGAGCAAGATGCGCCAACTTCTGGGCGCATGTATGCGCGCCTTGAACATGATGATGATTATCTCCTTTGGGGTAATTACCAGACGAATTTTGGCGACACAGAATATGCTCGCGTGCAGCGCACACTCTACGGTGCGAAGTTCCATTGGGATGATAATAATAATCCGACGAAGTTAGGTGATGACCGCACAAGCATAACAGCTTTCTTGGCAGACGGCGGGACACGTCAAGGCCGTGACGAACTGCGCGGCACAGGTGGAAGTGTCTATTATCTGCGACGGGGGGACATTTCGATTGGCTCTGAAATCCTTCGAGTGGAAACGCGCGACAGCGTGTCCGGTCTTGTGATCGAAAGCCGCCGTCTGACTTATGGGACAGACTATGATTTAGACTTTATCCAAGGCCGCATTATCCTCAATCAACCGCTGCGCAGCACAGGTGATGATGGACGCTTATTCCGCGACGGATCACAAGGCGGGAATGAGTATATTCTGGTCGCTGATTACGAATTCACACCCATCTTTGGGTCTGACGACGATGCGGCCGTCTACGGTGCGCGTGCGAGCCGTTGGTTTGGCGATAGTGTGAAATTCGGCGTGAGTTATAATCACGACACGGATGGCGGTGCAGAGTCTGATCTCTACGGCGCGGACTTGACCCTGCAATATGCAGCAGGCACTTATATTAAAGGCGAAGTAGCGCAATCCGAAGGTGTGGGTGTTGAGACATTCCGCTCAATCGATGGCGGCTTTACCTACAACCCTCGTCCGCGCGGGGGACTAAATGACGGCGACACGGCAATGGCATATGCTATAGAAGCTGCCGCTGACTTTGCAGAGTTTTCATCCTTGCAAGGCACGTCCTATGCTTACTGGCGTCAACGCGAAGCTGGCTTTGCTGGGTATGCCGAGACGACCAATCAGACGATAGAGCAATATGGGGGTGGGTTTGATCTAGCGTTGACGACAGCCTTGCAATTCTCTGGCCGCGCAGATGTATCAAACGATCAAACGCTCGGCACGAATAGCTTTGCCGAAGCACGTCTGAGCTATGATGCCAATGACAAAATCAAAGCCTCTATCGGGGCATCCTTTAATGACGATGCGCGCGGCAATTCCGGAACATCTGTTGGGGCTAGGGTGGATTATGAGTTTGCAGATGACAGTAAAGTTTATGCTTTCGGTCAAGTTGGCGTGGAAGGTGAGAATACGCGCACAACAGACCGCATGGGTATCGGTGCAGAAGTGCGAGTATCCAAACACATTCTCGGGGGCGGCGAAGTGTCGACAGGCGAGGACGGCTTGGGCGCGAGAGCATCTGTGCGCTATCAATATGAAGATGGTGACGAGTTCTATCTCGCCTATGATCTGCCATTGCGGGCACAGGCTGTGGCTAATTACGGCACGTTTAATCTTGGTGCCCGTAAGCGCTATGGTGATGCGTTATCAATCTTTGGTGAAGAACGCTTTCAGTTTAATGATCGCGGCTTAAACGGCGTAACTCATGCTTATGGCGTCGATTATAAGCCAGGGAATTGGAACCTCGGCCTGTCGGGCGAAGTTGGGCGTGTGGACGAGTTGGACCGTATTGCACTGTCAGGCAAAGTCGGCTTTGGCGACGAACGCATGAAGGCGGGCATTGCGGGTGAATGGCGTGAAGACGAAAATGTGACCACGGGTGATGTCCGCCGCACATGGTTGCTCCGCGCCACGTCGCAATACCAAGCCTCTGAAGAATTGCGTTTGCAAGGTAAGTTGAACTTGGCTTTCTCTGACCAAACTCGCGACAGTATTCTCGACCCGCAAGACTTCAACCAAGCAGAATTTACCGAGGGTTCCTTGGCAGCAGCTTACCGTCCGATATGGGATGACCGTTTCAACTTGCTGGCGAAATATGTGTATCTGGAAGACCTATCTCCGACGTCCCAACGCTTTAACGGTGAGACAATCAATTACCGCCAGAAGAGCGAGATTGGGTCTGTTGATGCGAGTTATGATGTGTCAGCGAAATGGACGCTAGGCGGGAAATATGCGCACCGTGCGGGCAGTGTAACGAGTAATCGCGAAAGTCTTGATTTCACAAAATCGACTGCGGACCTCGGTGTCATCCGTCTTGACTATCACGTGACGCATCAGTGGGACGCGATGATTGAAGGACGTTACCTGTCCATTGGTGATGGCACGATCACACGTCAAGGCGGTATGGCCGGCATCTATCGCCACCTCAATGACAATGCCAAAATTGGTGTGGGCCTTACATGGGGTGGCATTGAAGAAGAATATCTTGCGCCGATTGGCGACGAAGATGACATGGGGTGGTACCTGAATGTTGTCGGCAAATTCTAAAGCTTGAAATTAGCGGTCAGGTGGCCGCTAATTTTTTGCCTATTTGTTTAAAAAATAAGCTGCGCTGCCGCTATAGACGCCCTGGTATTTGCCTCACTAGACGGCACCCGTCACGTTTTAATTGTGTTCTGTCGCTGATCTGGTAACTAGATTGCCGATCGAGGACATATCTATGACGATGAGCGCTAAATCTAGATTCACGACAATCATGGTGCTGACAGCATCAATCGCGATGTTACTTGTGGGTGCGATCGCTTGGGTAGAGGGACGCAATTCTCTTAAAAAAGCTGAATTTACGCATTTGACGGGTGTCCGTGTCGCCAAAGCGCGGCAGATCGAAAACTACTTCGATACGATGAATGACCAAGTTGTTTTGCTGTCAGAAGACCGCACAATTATCTCAGCCATGGTCCAGCTTAGCCGCGGCTTTCGCCTACTCGGCCTCTCAACTGTGCCGCCAGAATATGACGCGACATTGCGCGATTATTACAACGAAAATTTTATCCCGAAATTATCCAATAACCTTATGGGCGGTAGCGTTAATTACGATCTCGCTTGACCCGCGCAATCAAGTCGGGCGTTACTTGCAGTATCATTATCTAGCGACCCGACCTGCGGATGCGAATGTGGCGGGCCCGTATAGTTACGCTAATGCTGGAGATGGGTCCGATTACTCGGCGTATCACGAAACATACCATGCGGGCCTGCGAGAGTTTATGCAACGCTTTGGCTATTATGATGTTTTTCTGATTGATTTTGACAGCGGTGACATCGTCTATTCCGTGGCGAAGGAAGTCGACTTTGGCACAAACCTTTTGACCGGGCCGTATCGCAGCACAGGCCTCGCCGAAGTTGTATGGAAAGTTCAACGCGAGCCCATTCGTGGTCGAGCCACGATCGTAGATTTTAGCCCTTATCTACCGTCTTACAACGCTCCAGCATCATTCATTGCAGCCCCAATTTACAACGGCCCGCACGTCATTGGCATTATCGCCCTCCAAGTTCCCGTTGATAGAATTCAAGACATCATGACTGGTGAACGCAACTGGAGCAATGAGGGCATGGGCGAGACGGGCGAGACTTATATTATCGGTCAAGACATGCTGATGCGCTCGGACTCGCGTTTTTTGATAGAGAATAAATCTGATTATTTCGACATGGTTCGTAAAACAGGTCTCAGCGAAGATATCATGTCCTTGATTGATAAAATGGAGACGTCGATCCTGCTTCAACCAGTCCAAACAGAAGGAGCTATGCGCGCCTTGAAGGGAGATACGGGTTATTTAGTATCCAATGATTACCGCGACGTGACCGTGCTATCCACCTACTCAAAATTAGATATTGATGGTTTAGATTGGGGCATTGTGTCAGAGATTGACGAGTCAGAGGCTTTTGAGCCGATTGGAAAATTGCTGCAGCGGATTATGATTTCGACGGCGATTTTCATCCCGATTGTGGCCTATCTCTCTTTTTGGTTATCTCAGTCATTTTTGCGCCCTGTGCGGCATTTGACCGAGACGGCGCGGGAGATGAAGCGCAAATATGAAGACGGTGACATTGAAGCCGCTGATGCGATGTCATTTAAGTCCGACAACGCCTCAGAATATCAGGACCTGAGTCATGCGCTCAATCATATTCTAGAGAAGACTCGTGATGATATGAAGGACACGCGTCAGCGGCAGTTGGAATATACCAACCTTGTTACCTCGGCTCTCCCGCTCGCGGTCGCAGAACGGTTTCGCAGTGGAGACAAACATATTTTTGACGAAAGCAAAATGGCGACGGCTCTGTTTGTTCAGATCAGCAATTTCCAAAGCCTCATGCGCGACAAAGATTTTGCAACAATGAAAGCGTATCAGTTTGAGCTGGATAGCGCTGCAACTAAACTCGGTCACAAATACGGGCTAGACGTGTTTCATCAAATCGGTATGGAATTCATCGCTGTGTCAGGTTTGACAACGCAATATATGAACCACAGCGAACGGGTTTTCCGCTTTCTGAAAGAGATCTTTGCCGCCATTGAGAAATTTAACGCTGCTAATGACTGTCATTTGGAATTAGACATTGGCCTAGACGTCGGGCCCATGGTCGGATCGCTCGAAACCGATGGGGTGCTAGATTATGATATCTTAGGGGAGGTGATTTATACCTGTCGAGAAGTCGGCTATCTTGGTGAGTCCGAGGGTATTTGCGTGACAGAGCGCGCGATTAAATATCTAAAGGATAAATCGATAACGGGCAACTTCAAGAAAGCCAAAGAGACGATCGTTTTGGATGATAAGCCGACGCCCGTTTGGTGGATTTCTGGAGACGACGTGATGAAGATGAAGGTCGAATAAATGTCGTGGTTTGCGGATATGAGCGGCCTCATGCAATGGGTCATTGGCCTGATCATTGTGACGCCTGTGGTCACCGTTTTACTTGGCGAAATCATTGATCGTTTGCGCCGAAATGACAGCAAGTTCCTCCGTTTCTTTGAGACTGTTCGCGCCGTCGTATTGCCTGTCGTTATTCTATTCTTATTGGCGAAATTTGTCTTTCGGTTGCCACATATGACAACAGATGTAGCGGGCGAAGACCATGTTAATATTCTTTATGCTGTAATTCTCACAGTTCTATATTTGACCTTGGCTTATGCGGCTTTCGTTTTCTTGCAGTGTATGAAACAGGTCAAAGACCCCAAGGCGTGGGCCAATAGAATTCCCAGCCTATTTAAATCCATTGCTATGGCTTTGGTGTTTGTCATGCCGGTCATTCTCTTTTTAGGGGCTTGGGGAATCCAGGTTGGTAACTTTGCAAAATATGCGAGCTTGGCAGTTGCAGCGACAGCGTTGGCTTTGCAAGATGCGCTTTCTAGCATTACCAAAGGTTTTTTGCTTGTGCTGGATAAGCCTTTCGCTGTGGGGGACTGGATCGAAGTCGATGGCGTGAAAGGCAAGGTCACTGATATTAGCTGGCGGTCGACGCGGTTGCAGGTCGCGGGGAATGACATCGTCGTGATCCCCAATCTAATTATCTCTGATAATTCCGTTTATAACTATACCGCTGAGGACATTAGTTACCGCGATGACATTACCCTCGGCTTTTCATATAATGACCCTCCCAATAAGGTAAAAGCCATTTTGCAATCTGTCTTAGACGACTGCAAGGACGTGATGACTGTTCCCGCTCCGAAAATTTTCACAGTGTCCTATGATGACTTCTCTATTGGGTATAAAATTTATTTTTTTATCAAAGAATATATCAGCGCCATGGATCAGGAACGTATCCGCGACGACATAATGAACCGTGTTTGGTATGCAGCGGATCGCGGCGGAATTTCTATCCCATTCCCAATTTCAGTCGAAGCACCA
This sequence comes from Litorimonas sp. RW-G-Af-16, assembly GCF_048319245.1. Lineage (GTDB taxonomy): Bacteria > Pseudomonadota > Alphaproteobacteria > Caulobacterales > Maricaulaceae > Litorimonas. The sequence goes on along the minus strand of NZ_CP166993.1, from coordinate 2,218,566 downwards.
CCTCACGTTTTCGCGCCTGATATGATCGCCATTCGAAAAGAGAATCTAGAGTTTTTGTCGCAAAATATTTACTTCGGCTCGCTGCCAGAAGATACTCTTAGACATCTGGCTCAGGAGGCTATCGTTGCGCCATTCGCCAAGGGTGAGACCCTCTACCGTGAAAATGATTTGGCAGAGACAATCGGGGTCATACAATATGGTCAAATTTCTTTGACGCGACACAATATGACGGCAGCCAATGAAGGGGAGGTCGCTCGCCACGGTGATATTATTTCAGAGATTTCGCTGCTAGGGCGGCGGTCTAATATCTTTACAGCAACTGCGATGGAAGACAGTCAGGTTTTAAAGTTCTCGCTTGAAACCCTAGAGCCCATCCTAGAAGCGCACCCAGACTTTGCTCGTAAATTCAATCACCTCGTCGAAGGGCGCATGACACAATCCAACGCAATGCGAGCCTCGTGATGCGGAAGAATTTGTGCTTACTCGGCAGCTTTTGTTTTGCCCTTGCTGGCTGCGTAGACCAATCGTCATCTGGGGCAAATGATAGCTCACTTAGTGCAGAACGGATATTAAGCACGTTTCAAACAGAGTTGGATGCGCCGTCTGACAACAATGCCGCTGCGGATAAAGCTGACCATTCACAGCTATCGCCGCCTGATGATTGGTTGCCTTTGATTGATCCGCTCGACTTACCCAATGGCGTCATCACCATTGCGGGCAGTGATACTTTATCGCCTGTTACAATCGACTTGGCAGACTCATTTTATGATGATGGCTACGTGGGTATGTTTTCGATCAGCCAGTCTTCTACAGGAACGGGCATGCGAGCGATGTGCCGTGGGGAGGGTGTAGATATTGTTAATGCCAGCCGCCCAATTAGCGCATCCGAACGGGCGTTATGCGCTCAAAACGGAATAAAACCGATTATGTTTAAAGTGGGGTATGACCCCTTCGTTCTGCTCACTCATCCGTCAAATACATGGCTGAAGTCGGTGCGCCGCGCAGAGCTTCCTGCTTTGTTTAAGGCTGAAAATTGGTCGGAGTTTAATCAGGCGGCTCCGAATGTTCCAATCCAATTCCATGTTCCCAGCCAAGACAGCGGGGCGATGCGGGCTATGTTGGAATATGTGTTCGGCACAGTAAATGTCGACTACGATACGGTGTTTAAGGGTGCGGAATTTTACTCATTTAATCTTGAACTAACCCGTGATCTAGCCAAGGACCCTCATGCGCTTGGCTTTGCGAGTTATGGAAAAATTCTACAGCTCAAGCAATTAAAGACGAATATCATTCCCATCGACGGGTATTCCCCTGTTGAGTCAGGCGCGGCCTATCCTGTCAAACGCTCTCTCTATCTCTACACCCACCAAGCAGCCTTTGAAAAACCTGAGGTTCAAAGCTTTGTCGCTTATTATTATAACAATACTTATCGCGTCATGCCGGAACTGGGTTTCGCACCAATAGAGGGAGCCGAAGCCGCATCGCGGCGGCGGGCATATCAGGCTCTCACCCCGCCTGTCGATTAGGTCATAGGCGCCGTTGAAGGCATCTAAACCATTGCCCTATATTCAGTGATAAAAGTTTGTATTTGCTTTGGCTTTAAAGCTTGCAGCCCCGTTACAGTGTTCGAACTAAGATATTGAATAGCATTGTTCATATGGGTCACGGGTTCAAAGCAAAAGAAATTTTCTTCGGAATTGATATATAATACGGCGAAGTTTTGTTGTGGAGATGTGGATATGCCGATGGTCAGCGGATTGTCGGTCCAGCTTATTTGCGCCGTTCCGTCCCACCCCACAAAACAATGATCAATCGCTTTGCCGGCGACGGGCGCACTGTCAGTAAAGTCCCACTCATGAGGCACGGGCACCAATGCCTTTGGAATACATGCCTGGTCAGCCGTCCAGACTGATCTGGCTGAGAATTGTAATCGCGCTTGGTTTGCGTAGGGGAAATAGGGGTGCTGCCCTAAGCCGCTTGGCATATCTTCATCACTCAAATTTTCAACAGACAGGGTCATGCGTAGAATATCACCTATGATCTCTATCGCTTGGCGTGCGCGAAAGGCCCAAGGCCAGTCCCCTGCAGGATGATCATATTTTAGCTCGCACAGAGTCTCTTCCGCGGTAACGACATCCCATTTGGCTAGCCAGCCTGACCCATGAAGGGGGTGTGCGATGCCGGGGTAATTGGGCGGGAGGGTCGTCATCGTTTTCTGGAAATTGATGAGCCCCCTGCAATTCGATTTGAAAACGGTACAAGCGGGAAACTACTCGCCAGCATAGGATTTGCCGTCTGCAGATAGCCAGCTGGCGCGGGGCGGAACACGTCAAATTCGTTATATTGGCACAGCGTAATCGCGCCGCCAATGTCAGGGCAAATCTCTACGGACCAGTCGTGTGTCTTCAATTTGATCATAAATGAAACAGTAGCCGCCAAAAGAAATTATAATGCCCGACATAGAGATAAACCTGTGACTTTGAAAGCCATTTGGGCGACTCATAATACAGCACTGACTTAGTTTGGCTTGAAAAAAAATAGGGAAGGCCTCACAGTTTAGCGATGTCGTCGCACCCTCTTTCATCCTATTCGCATCATAGTGATGTTCTGCACCTCGCCGCTACCGACCAAGCCCCCATTGCGCTGTGCCTGCTCACACATGTTGAGGGCGGCACTTTACGGGCCAAGGGCGCTATGATGACTGTCAGCGAGGATGCGGTTTGGGGCTACGTCTCGGCAGGATGTGTCGATGGCGATATTGTATTCCAAGCGCGGCAAGCTCTAGCTGACGGCAAAGTGCGGCAGCTTCGATATGGTGCGGGTTCGCCCTTCAAAGATATTACCCTGCCTTGCGGCGGAACGATTGATATTCTTATCCTCCCGCGGGTCGACCCAATCATCATTCAGGAAGCGTCTCGCAGGTTGGAAGCTCGACAATCGGTTCAATTATCTATCAGCTTAACCCCTCATGGCGAAGCGGCTGTCGATATAACAGGCGACACTAATGGCGTGTTCACGCATGAATATCCGCCGAAAATAAAATTACGAATTGCGGGGCGTGGCGAGGCGGCAGAGCAGCTCTTATTACAGGCATGTCTCATTGGCTTTGATGTGCATCTACAATCACCTGATACGGAATTATTGGCGCGACATCTGGCGATCCCTCAAACGCATTTACTAAACCCTCAAACAGTTCCCGCAGGTCTGGACGATCCCTATACGGCGGTTGTCTTCTTGTTCCATGATCATGACTGGGAGGAGCAGTTGCTGCGCCAGGCGCTTAATGGACCCGCATTTTATATAGGTGCAATGGGGAGTGCGCGGACGCATAATGTGCGCTGCGAGGGATTACAAGCTATGGGCGTGGATGGGGCGGATATAGCGCGCATTCACGGCCCCATTGGCTTGATCCCTGCTATGCGGGACGCCAATCTGCTCGCTGTGTCTATTTTGGCAGAGGTCGTTCAAGTCGCTCAAACTAAAGGCCTTAGCCTTTAAGCGCTGCCTCATTTAGCGGGCGGGCACATAAAACAGCCTCTGACACGAAACTGTCACAAAAGTCATATAATTGTGTCGCGAAATGAAGGCATAGCGCCGTCAGATGGTCCAGCACTTGGCTGGCTCACAATGTAATTTGGCACTGTGTTGAAGAGGTTAGACAATGGCACATTTCTTAAAAGGGGGCGTAGCGGCCTCATCACTTGCGCTCGTAATGGCTTATGCCAGTTCGTCGGTCGCACAAGACGCAACACTAAAAATCGGTGGGCGGGTAATGTTGGATTATACATTCGCAGATGTGAATGACCCTGATTCTAGCATTAACGATATTGAAGCGCGGCGTGTTCGACTCAACGCCACCGGCAAATACGGAAGCGCAGTCAGTTATAAAGTTGAGCTGAACAAAACGGGTGATAAGGCCATAAATGTTGAAGACGCTTGGATTCAGTTCTCGCCAGAAAACAGCAAGTTTAAAATTAAAGTGGGTCAGTTTCAGACTCAAAACTCTTTGGACGAATTAACCAGCTCGCGATTTTCTTCTACACTAGAGCGCGCAGCTTTTACGGATGCATTCGGATTTAATCGTCGGCTTGGTGTTGGTGTCAGCACATCAGGCGATAATTACACGGTTGATGCTGGCGTCTTTACAGACAATTTAGGCGGACCAGATTTCGATAGTGTGGGCAATACAGTCAATCTTCGGGGCACGTATAATCCTGTAAAAACGGATGAAACGCTTGTCCATCTTGGCGCGTCTTGGCGCTACCGCAACGGCAGCGACTCAGACGACTCTGCGGTGAATGACGGTATCCGCTATCGCCAACGCCCCTACACACATATTGCGCCTTCGCGCATCATTACGACGCAGCGTTTTGCTAAATCTGATAATTTTATCGGTGCAGAAGCTGCCGTCATTCATAACCAGTTTTGGGCATCAGGCGAGTATTCTGTGATGAAAGCAAATGGTGCAGCGACCAACCCCGATGCAAATTTTGGCGGTTATTACGGCGAAGTTGGTGTATTTATCGGTGGGAAAAAGGGTTACAAGGGCGGAAAATTTAATCGCCCCATCGTTGATAACCCACTCGGCGAGGGCGGCTTCGGCGCGTTCTCTTTTGTGGCACGCTACGATTCTGTTGATCTGCAAGACGAGATTTATCTGGGCAAGCTTGACACCGTAATTTTAGGCGCAGATTGGTGGCCCACAAAACAAACCCGTCTCGGCATTAATTATTTTGATGCAGATGCTGAAAACGGATCAGCGGAAAGCGCGAACGGCTTTGTTGCGCGCCTCGGCTTCGATTTTTAGAGTTCATACAAAGGAACATGTCATGACAATTAAAACACTTATTCTAGGCGCAGCAAGCCTCGCCCTCCTCACGGCTTGCGGCGGCGGCGATACTGCGACGGTCAATAACTCTGCGAATGACGCGGCTAGCACAGCCTCGAAAGCGGCGGCTCCGGCAACGCGTCGCGATATTCGCGTTGTTGGCTCTTCAACGGTTTACCCTTTCTCGACCAAAGTTGCGCAAGAGTTTAAAAATAAAACGGGCCAGAATGTCGTCGTCGAGTCGACAGGGTCAGGCGGTGGTCACAAACTCTTTTGTGACGGAATTGGCGAAGGCCAAGTTGACGTTACTAACTCCTCTCGTCGCCAGAAAAAATCTGAATTCGAACTCTGCCAAAGCAATGGCGTCGAAGAGATTATCGAAGTCAAAATCGGCTTTGATGGGATTGTCCTTGGAAATGCGCTGGACGCCCCTTCAATGAATATGACGCTCAAAGAAATCTACATGGCGCTCGCCAAAGAGGTTCCGACGTCTGACACTGACTGCACAATGCAGCCAAACCCTTATAAAGTTTGGTCAGAGATCAGCCCCAACCTACCAAACACAACGATTGAAACATTTGGCCCGCCCCCGACATCCGGCACGCGCGACGCCTTCGTTGAAATCGCAATGGAAGGCGGCGCCAAACAGGTCGAGTGTATGGCTGCGCTAAGAAAGTCTGACAAAAAGGAATTTGGGCGCTTAGCGCATACCATTCGCGAAGACGGCTATTGGATTGACGGCGGCGAGAACGACAATGCGATTGTTTCAACGCTCGTTAATACCCCAACGGCGATCGGTGTATTTGGCTACTCTTTCCTTGAGCAAAATACGGATAAGATTAAAGGTGCCGTGATTGGCGGCGTTGCCCCTACTTTTGAAAATATTGCTGAGGGCGATTACAAAGTATCCCGTTCCCTCTATTTTTATCTCAAGAAAGCGCATGTCGGAGAGACACCCGGGCTTCAAGACTTTGCCTTGGAGTTTACATCTGAAGCGGCCGCTGGACCAGGCGGATATTTGGAAGAAATTGGTCTTGTTCCGCTGCCAGACGCTGAGCGCGCAAAAGTTCGTTCTGATGTTGAAAACCTGACAGCGTATTCACAGTAAGTTTTATACAGGGAATTACGACAATTCGGAGGAGTGGCCTTGGCCATTCCTCCTTTTTGACATAAAAGTCACAAATATCTCTGCTATGGTGGAGGCACTTTCTAGGTAAAGGTCGGGACACAGTGAACCAAATTTGGGTCTACATTCTCGCGCTTGTGGCGATTATGGTCATTGGCGGATTTGCTTATAACCGTAATGAAGCCCTCATGCAGTTTCGTGCTTACAAGGCCTCTATTGGCGCGGTCAGCGGGCGCACAGATTGGCATTCACAGGCAAATTATCACGGATATTTGACGGCATGGCTCGTGGCGCTATCGTCGCTTGGAATTCTAATTTTGAGCGCGTTTGTTGGTGGCGCAAATTCGTGGATATGGCCTGTCATTATGGTGTTTGTCGGGATCGGCATAATATTTTTCGTGCGACAGCGCATATCGCCAAACTTTCGCGCTCGCACCCATGTTGAGCGTTTTATCAAAGGCTTATTGGTCTTTCTTTCTGTCATTGCGGTGCTAACCACACTTGGCATTATTCTCTCGCTGTTATTTGAGAGCCTGCGGTTCTTTGAAAAAGTCCCGATGACAGAGTTTCTATTTGGTTTGCAGTGGTCGCCACAAACCGCTCTACGTGCAGATCAGGCGGGGCAGTCGGGCGCATTTGGAGCGGTGCCAATTTTCGCGGGCACATTCCTGATCATGCTGGTCGCCATGGCTATTGCAGGACCAGTCGGCCTAATGATTGCCGTCTATCTCTCTGAATATGCCAGCAAGCGCGTTCGCAAGATCGTTAAGCCGATCATCGAAATTCTCGCAGGAATTCCGACTGTGGTTTACGGATTTTTCGCACTCCTCACCGTGGGTCCGACCGTTCGAAGTTTTGCCGAAAGCCTTGGATTTGCAGTTCCAACACAAAGCGCATTAGCTGCGGGTGTTGTTATGGGCGTCATGATTATTCCGCTGATTTCCTCCCTATCAGATGATGTCATTAATGCCGTGCCGCAAACAATCCGCGACGGCTCTTACGCATTGGGTGCGACGAAGTCAGAGACGATGAAGCAAGTTGTCTTCGCGGGCGCATTACCTGGAATTATCGGAGCATTTTTGCTAGCCATTTCTCGCGCGATTGGCGAGACTATGATCGTAGTAATGGCGGCAGGTCGCGCAGCTAATTTAACTGGAAATCCATTTGAGGCGGTCACAACAGTGACTGTGCAAATCGTCGCGCTACTCACAGGGGATCAAGAATTTGATAGCCCAAAAACACTGGCCGCCTTTGCGCTGGGCCTCGTCCTATTCGTGATTACACTGATCTTAAACGTGATCGCGCTGACAGTCGTGCGCAAATATCGCGAGAGGTATGATTGATGGTTGATCTTATGGACGCCGCAGCTGCGGCCGCGACACCTAATACGACTGGCAAAACGGATGTTACGGCGCCTTCTGTGCATATGTCAGATTTTGCAAAAAAGCGTCTCAAGAAGCGTTATAAGAAAGAATGGCGTTTCCGCATGTGGGGGCGCGCAGCTATCTGCTTCGCACTCGCTGCTTTGGGTTGGCTCTTATTTAGCTTAGCTGGCACTGGGTTTTCAGCCTTTCAACAGAACTTCATAACACTCGAAGTGGAACTGTCGGAGAGCGTTCTTGACCCACAAAGCCTACGTGACCCTGAGCAGCTGCGCGGCGCGAATTTTCGTAAAATCGTCCAAGACACGATGTATGCGCAATTCCCAGACGTTACGGAACGCAAGGCGAAACAGCAATTATTTGCGCTTGTTTCAGCCTCAGGTGCGACGAACCATCTTCGGCAAATGGTCTATAAAAACCCCGATCTTGTTGGGCAAACAATTACAGTCACCGTCCCGGCCTCAGACCAAGTCGATCAGCTTCTCAAGGGCTACATCAAACGTGACACGCCAGAAGCGCGTCGCAAAGTCACGGACCAGCAAATTGCATGGGTTGACCAGCTCAAAGAACAAAAGATTATTCGTAAGAAATTCAACATAATCCTTTTCACAAACCCTGACAGTCGCGATCCAGAATTGGCAGGTATTGCGTCGGCCGTTATTGGGTCTGTCATGATCGTGTTGATCGCGTTTTTACTGGCTCTCCCCATCGGTGTTGGCGCTGCGATTTATTTGGATGAGTTTGCGCCGAAGAACAAATTTACCGACTTTATTGAGATCAACATCAATAACCTAGCTGCCGTACCGTCGATTGTTTTTGGCCTGCTAGGTCTGGCGATTTTTATCAATTTCTTCGGGATGCAGCGATCTATTCCATTGGTCGGCGGTCTTGTTCTGGCGCTAAGGGCTTTCCCGACCATCGTGATTGCGACGCGGGCGAGCCTTCGCTCTGTTAGTCCTGCCATGGTAGACGGCGCGCTCAGCCTCGGGGCGTCTCACACGCAGGCTGTATTCCACCAAAAACTCCCGCTCGCAGGGCCAGGTATATTGACGGGATCTATCATTGCGATGGCGCAGGTCTTGGGCGAAACCGCGCCACTCCTGATGATCGGCATGGTCGCATTTGTGACCGAGATTCCAAACTCAGTGACCGATCCTGCCACAGCTTTACCTGTGCAAATTTTCCTCTGGTCTGATAGTGCGGAACGCGCATGGTCAGAACGTACAGCCGCTGCTATTATTGTCCTTCTTGTGATATTGGTGACAATGAATGCGCTGGCGATTTGGCTCCGTAACCGTCTCGAAAAGCGCCGCTAGACCTAATGCAATATTGGAACGAAACCACATGACCGATAGCAAAACCAAATTTGTCTGCCGCGACGTCAAAGTCGCCTATGGTGATTTCGAAGCCCTTCACGGGATCGACATTGATATTCCTGATCGTGGTGTGACATCATTTATCGGGCCGTCTGGCTGTGGTAAGTCAACTTTCTTGCGGTGCTTTAATCGCATGAACGACACGATTGAGGGATGCAAAGTCACAGGTAGCCTTCGAATGGATGGGCAAGATATTCACGACCCGTCACTTGATCCAGTCCTCCTGCGCGCGCGCGTTGGAATGGTGTTTCAAAAACCAAATCCTTTTCCTAAATCGATTTACGACAATATCGCTTATGGGCCGCGCATCCATGGTCTGACGTCCACAAAAGACGAACTTGACGCATTGGTCGAGACATCGCTACGGCGGGCGGGGTTGTGGAATGAGGTCAAAGATCGCCTCAAGCTGTCTGGAACTGGCTTGTCGGGCGGACAGCAACAGCGCCTCGTCATTGCGCGCGCTATCGCGGTCAATCCTGAAGTTATTCTCATGGACGAACCTGCATCTGCTCTAGACCCGATTGCGACAGCCAAACTGGAAGATTTGATTGACGAGCTAAAAGAGCGATATTGCATTATTATCGTAACGCACTCCATGGCGCAGGCTGCGCGTGTGTCTGACAAGACGGCCTTTTTCTATATGGGCAACCTAATTGAATTTGACGATACAGAGCGTGTCTTTACACGCCCGAAAAATAGTCAGACACAAGACTATATTGAAGGACGGACGGGCTAAGCCCCTCCAAAGCGAGGTTACAATGGATCGAACTGAACACATCGTCTCTGGTTACGACACTGAGTTGACCAGCCTAATGACGGATATTTACGCACTGGGTGACATCGTGTCTTTCATGACGTCGGACGCCGTGCGGGCCCTGAAGAAAGAAAACTCTGAATTGGCGCGGAAGGTGATTGACCGCGATGTTGAGGCGAATTTATTGCAAGCCAAGGTCGATGCGTCCGCAGTTCGTATCTTGGCACTGCGTCATCCAATGGCAACAGATTTGCGCCGTGTGATCAGCGCGACCCGTATGTCGGCTGACTTCGAACGCATTGGTGATCTGGCGGAAGGTATTGCGCGGCGTACGCTAACGGTAAATGACGAAAAGTCACTCAAGCTGACCAAATCTATTAGTCGCATGGGGAAAGCTGTTGCCGTGCAATTAAATAATTGTCTGACAGCCTTGCGGAATGAAGACGAGAAACTCGCTATCGAAATCTGGATTGCGGACGAAGATATTGACGATATCTATAACTCTCTTTTCCGAGAACTTCTGACCGTGATGATGTCCGATCAGCGCAAAATTGAAACCTGCACGGCGCTGCTTTTTATTGCCAAAAATCTTGAACGCATTGGTGATCACGTCACGAATATCTGCGAAGCGATTTACTATACGGAAACAGCACAACAACTCATTCACGATCCCGATGTCGAAGAATTGATCACAACGGGATAAGTGCAAATCGGCTGCATTAGAGCCGTAATTTGGTATTGCTATACTCTGCGCTGATAGTTTTGTAAGACGGCGCAACTGCCAGGCGCAAAGTAAAGGTCATTAAAGTCATGTCACTTGATCTCGCTCTTTCAACCATTCTCTCGCCTATCGTTTTATTCTTTGTTTTGGGGCTAGGTGCAGCTTTGCTTCGCACGCAAATGACGGTGCCAGAGGCTTTTGCAAAAGGTTTGGCAATCTATTTGATGATGGCGATTGGCCTCAAGGGCGGTGTCGAAATGTCCAAGACAGCCTTGGGGCCAGAGATTGCCGTTCTCGCAATCTCCGCAATTATTCTCTCATTTGGTCTGCCATTTTTGGCTTACATGGCTTTGCGATTTACGAGCAAAATGGACCGCATTAATGCAGCCGCAACAGCAGGGCATTATGGATCCATTTCTATCGTAACATTTGTTGCCGCAACACAAGCGCTACAACTCGCAGGGATTGTCTCCTCTGGTTACATGGTTGCAATGGCGGCGTTGATGGAAGTGCCCGCGATTGTGTCTGCGCTATTGCTGGCGCGGCGCGGGATGAAGAAAACAGGCGCCGTCGCGGGCTCTGAAAAAGGCGAATTATTCCGCGAAGTCATGCTCAACGCTTCGGTTGTTGTTCTGGTCGGGTCACTCCTGATTGGCTGGGCGACGGGTGAAACGGGTATGGAGAAAATATCACCGTTTTTCGTAACGCCGTTCCAAGGCGTGTTGTGCTTGTTCTTGCTAGATATGGGCCTATCGGCTGGGCGTGGTTTACGGCAGGGTTGGAAAGATCTTAATTTCGGGGCTCTAAGTTTCGGGATTTACATGCCGCTAATTTCAGCTTTGATTGCAACAGCTGTGTCTAGCCTTTTGGGATTGAATGTTGGCAATGCGGCACTATTGATCACATTATGCGCCTCTGCCTCGTATATTGCGGTGCCAGCTGCCATGCGTCTTGCCTTGCCACAGGCCAAACCTTCTATCTATCTCACCTTATCTCTCGGGGTGACTTTCCCGTTTAATTTAACGCTGGGTATTCCACTTTATATCTTGCTTGCACAGATGATCGCAGCATAGGAGTCCATGATGTTTGCCAAAAAACGCTTAGAATTAATTATTGAATCACCCGCATTTAAACGAGCCTGCCGTGTGCTAGAGGATGCAGGCGTATCAGGCTATACGGCGCTTCCCTGCATGGGCGGATACGGCGCGGGCAAGCGTTGGCAGCGGGGAACTGATCTCTCTGCAACGCGCGATATGATCGTGATAATCTCGATCTTAGACGAAGACTTGCTGCCTAAAGTGATTGAACAAGTAAACAATTTGATCGGCGCCCACATCGGCATCATCAGCGTTTCAGATGTAGAAGTTATTCGAGATGATAAATTCTAGGGTTAGAGGGATTTTGGCGTTCCTTGCAGCAACTCCATGCACGATGGCGATCACCTGAAGTACATAAATTTGAAATTATGACCAGTTTCGCCATAGTTCCGCGGCTACCTGCGGCTGCCTTAGCAGCCCCTCTTATTGACACATACCATAAATGTTCTCTTTTCTGCCTTTAATGCCCAAGTCATAACGTAAAATCGTCCCAGCCAAAGGCTGCGCCTCAAGGGCCTCGGTGTCCAATCCGTCCGTGGCTGTTGTGACGAAAAGCTGATCCAGATTTTTGCCGCCAATACAGACGCAGGTCGGTTGGCTGACAGGCAGGTTTAGGGTTAGCGCGTCTGTACCATCGGGGCGATAACGGATGATTTTTCCCGCGCCCCACACGGCATTCCACAGGTGATCTTGCGCGTCGATGCAACTGCCATCCGGAGCGCCAGTGGTATATGGCCCAGCGAAAATTTGCGGCGATCCTACTGCGCCCGTGGCAGCGTCATAGCCAGTTTTCATGATGCAGCCCTTTGTCGAGTCCGCAAAATAGAGTGTCTTTCCGTCCGCGCTCCAGCAGAGGCTATTGGGGATTTTGGTGTTTTCAAAATAGTCTGAAATTTCAGGCTTGCCGTCGGCTCCAGGTGAGAGGCGCATAAATTTACCCTTTGGCTGCCGGGGTTCTGGCGGTATCTCTTCCATGCTGCCAGCCCAGAAATGTCCTGCGCGATCAACACGGCCATCATTCATGCGAAGGTGCTCATGCGGTTTTAGGATGGGCGCTATGGGGTCAAAGCGGCCTTGCGCCGGCGTGAATATAGCAAAGCCATCTTCCACGGCGCCGATATAGGTTCCTTGCTCTGACATGAGGCCAAAACTGCCCATCCGTTGTGGCAGCTCATAGCTCAGCGGGGCGTCTGTTTCGGGATCAAGACTCCAAAACTTGCTCTGCTGAATATCAACCCAAAGCAAACGTTGTGAGCGGGGGTCCCATATGGGGCATTCACCCAAGGTGTTGTTAACCTGCCAGTGTTTGTCTGGGTCTTGCATTTTTGGTTCTCTTAAGATCCGCTCGCGACAATAGGCGGCGCAGTCGTTTTAGAGCCGTAAAGCGCGTAAAATAGAACGTAAAGCTCGCAGGCCGCTGTTAGCAGAAATGAAGCCTGCAGGCCGTACATATCGGCCAGATATCCTTGAACAATTACAAGCGCGCCTCCGGCAATTGCCATAACTAACAAGCCAGAGCCTTCTTCGGTCAGCGGACCAAGGCCTATAATTGCGAGGGTGAAGATCGTTGGAAACATGATGGAGTGAAAGAGACCAACGGCGATAATGCTCCACATGGCCAAATTGCCTGACGCGAAGGACGTAATGACCATGACAATAAATGCGCACAGGCTGGCGAAAGCGAGAACCTTTTCTGGCGCGACTTTTCGCATGATGGCTGCACCGATAAAGCGCCCGACCATCATACCGCCCCAAAGCAGGAATAGGTAATTCGAAGCTTCTGCGGCGCTGATATTTCCGATGTTGGGGTCTGTGATAAAATTGATAAACAGATTGCTGACGCCGATCTCGGCAATCAGATAGATGAAAATTGCCGGAACGCCGAACACAAGGTTGCGATGAGACCACAGCGAATGTTTCTTGCGTTCTTCTTTGCTCATGCGCTGTTGCTGCACATTGATGGCCGGTAATTTATATCGCGCAATGTAAATTGCCAAAGCGACTAAAACGACTGCCACAATAATATAAGGCAGTTGCACAGACTGAGCATCTGCAAGGCGCTGCTCGGCTGTTAGAACAATTTCCTCTGTGGCCGTCCCAGACACGCTGCGGCCAAGAATAAGGTAGCCGCCAAAAAGCGGTGCCAGTGTCGTCCCCATTGAGTTAAACGCTTGCACGAGGTTCAACCGTGATGACGCCGTCTCTGGCGTGCCGATTACGGCGACATAAGGATTGGCCGCCACTTGCAAAAGTGTGATCCCAGAGGCGATCACAAACATCGCAACTAAGACCACATAATATGACGGTAGAGCCGACGCTGGCAGCATCAATAACGCGCCCACGGCCATGACAATCAGCCCGGAGACAATAGCATTTTTATAGCCGATACGCTGTATAAGTCGCGCCGCTGGAATTGAGGTGATGAAATAGGCGATGAACCACACCGACTCAATCAGAGTTGTCTGGGCATAGGTTAGGTCAAAAACGCTTTTTAAATGCGGTAAAAGCGTATTGTTAATGACCGTAATGAATCCCCACATAAAAAATAACGTCGCAAGCAGCGTTAGAATGGAACGATAACTGACTGCCCCGTTTAGTGTTGTCGTGGAGCCTGTGGCGACGGGAGAATCGGTCGCGCTCGGGGGAAGTGCCGGCATATCTGTCTCTTTTAAAACTATCGGTTTTCATTCGGAATTTTCTTTCAATTCCCGATTTCTATTTGTATGAGTATATATACAAAGTAAAATGTCAAGCGGCTCTGTTTAAGAGCAGGTACTCAATAAGTCAGGAATATTTGTGGCAATTAAATCAGACAATAAAAGAAAATTACGGTCGCGTGAGTGGTTTGATAATCCTGATAACCCAGACATGACGGCACTATATTTAGAACGCTATTTGAATTACGGCATCAGCCTCGAGGAGTTGCAGTCCGGCAAACCAATCATCGGTATTGCGCAAACGGGCTCTGACCTCAGCCCTTGTAATCGCCATCATCTTGTCTTGGCTGATCGCCTGCGCGATGGTATTCGCGAGGCGGGGGGTATTCCAATTGAATTTCCTGTTCACCCTATACAAGAGACGGGCAAGAGACCCACGGCAGGTCTTGACCGCAATCTGGCTTATCTGGGTTTAGTAGAGCTTTTATACGGCTATCCAATCGATGGCGTTGTTCTGACAATCGGTTGCGATAAAACGACGCCAGCTTGCCTAATGGCAGCAGCAACGGTCAATATTCCGGCGATTGCGCTATCTGTTGGGCCTATGCTGAACGGTTGGCATAAAGGCAAGCGCACAGGGTCTGGCACAATTGTCTGGTCTGCGCGGCAGCAACTCGCCGCTGGAGAAATTGACGCGGCTCGGCTTTATTAAGCTTGTTTCATCCTCTGCACCGTCAACCGGTTACTGCAATACAATGGGCACCGCCACGACAATGAACAGTCTCGCCGAAATGCTGGGTATGCAACTGCCGGGGGCGGCGGCTATTCCAGCACCTTATCGGGACCGGCAGGAATGCGCTTACCGCACCGGTCGCTGCATTACGGACCTCGTTCTAAAAGACATTAAACCGTCTGATATTATGACTCGGGAGTCGTTCTTAAATGCCATCGCCCTCAACAGCGCGATTGGCGGTTCAACCAATGCGCCCATTCATTTGCAGGCTATTGCAAGGCATTTGGGCGTGGAGCTGACCTTGCAAGACTGGGAAACCTACGGGAGTAAAATTCCGCTTCTTGTGAATATGCAGCCCGCAGGCGAGTATCTCGGAGAGGACTTTTATCGCGCGGGCGGCGTTCCGGCTGTCGCCGCGCAGCTCTTGGCGCAAGGCAAGATATCCGGCGATGCCATGACGGTGAACGGCCAGACGATTGCACAGAATTATGCAGGCGCTGAGATTGAGGATGACCGCGTCATTAAACCTTATGATGATCCGATTATGAAAGACGCTGGCTTCATCGTTTTAGGTGGAAATATCTTTGAGCAGGCAATTATGAAAACCTGCGTCATTGCGGATGACTTCCGTGCGCGCTATTTCGAAAACCCAGATGACCCTGGCGCATTTGAGGGCACGGTCGTCGTCTTTGACGGGCCTGAAGATTATCATGCCCGCATTGACAACCCTGATCTGAAAATTACCGCCGACTCAGTGTTAATTATGCGCGGCACGGGACCCGTGGGTTTTCCCGGCTCTGCGGAAGTCGTCAATATGCGTCCGCCGGCTTATTTAATTCAAGACGGGATTGATACGCTTCTATGTGTTGGCGATGGGCGGCAGTCTGGGACATCGGCCTCGCCGTCAATCCTGAACGCGTCTCCTGAGGCGGCCGTCAGTAGCGGCATCGCTTTGCTTCAAACAGGTGACGCGATACGGATTGACCTAAAAGGGCGGACGGTTAATGCGTTGGTTGAGCCATCGGTATGGGAGGCCCGCGCAAAGGCTTTAAAGCAGACTGGCGGCTATGATTATCCTGAGTCCAAAACGCCTTGGGAGGAAATGCAACGCGGTGTTGTGGGGCAGCTCAACACAGGCGCGATCTTGGAAGGCAGCGAGAAGTATCAACGGATAGCGCAATTGCGCGGAACGCCGCGCGATAACCATTGAGGCTTGAATTTTAAATTCGATTCTGGGTCAATAAAAGGCTGTTGAGAGGGTGTCTCAGCAGCCTTTTCAATTTTAATAAATCTGAATTGTTAGTCAAAATAAGGGTCAGTCGTTTCGCGTTTGCCGATCATAAAGCAATCCGCGACAAGGCGAAGGGGCTTCTTATCCACCTCACTCTGCCCTGACTGGATAAGCTTGGCGAAGATCTGATAAATATCTTGATATTCGAGGTCGAGTCGGCCGATTTCACAGTCGGGGGAAACACTTGCGTCCCCGCCCGCGAGGCGTCGCGTGCCTTGGTCACTCTCTAAAATAATCTCCCACGTTTGAACACCTGTATGACGCCAATCAAATTCTGCCGTCACCGGGACATTCTTACCTACTGACATTTTTAAAGACGCAGCAATCGGACCGTCTTTATTTTCAGGAAACACCAAATCGGCTTTTTGCACACGAATTGTTTTGTCAAAAAGGGCCGTCAAAAGTGAAAGGGCATTCACGCCAGGATCAAATATCCCCATGCCGCCCAGTTCCCATATCCAATCTTGGCCAGGGTGCCATTGGCGGACATCTTCTTTCCAATTTACAATGACATTTTTTAAGGTCACATTTTCGAGCCATGCGCGGGTCGGCCGCACGGCAGGCGCATATTTGGAATGCCATGTGGTAAAAAGACTGACGCCTTCGCGTTTCGCCACACGGGCAAAACAGTCGACCTCGCCAATGGTAACGCCTGGAGGCTTTTCTAGCATGACGTGACGCCCTGACATGAGGACTTCACGCACAGGATCATACCGGCCCTGCGGCGGTGTACAAAAGGAGACAGCTTGAATTTCAGGCTGTGCAGTGAGCATATCGCTGACATTGCTGTATGTTGGTACGCTAAGATTTGGATCATGACGCGATATTGTCGCCGCTAATTCAAACAGTGGACTGGCGGCGATACGCGGCAAGTGCTGGTCCGTTGCGATTTTGCCGATCCCTGCTACGGCTATTTTGATGGGCTCTATCATAATAACCGCACTCTTACTTTGCGAGGCGAAGAACGCTTCATAGCGTTACTGACTGGGAAGCGAAATGGCGGAGCAGAGATCTCAAAAACGTCGCCGTCCTGACTCTTGAAGCCTTCCGCGAAAGAGAGCGTCGCTGTGCCAAAGAAGTGAATATGTATATCGCCGGGTCGGCAGAACTGGTCATATTTGAAATGATGGTCTTCGAGGTTTTTGACACTGTGGGACATATTATCCTCACCGGTTAGAAAGTCCTTTTCCCATATCGCGATTCCGTCTCTGATAATTTTGCTTTTGCCCTGCATATTGGTCGGTAAATCACCGAGCATAATCTCTGGGCCCAAAGCGGCATGGCGCAATTTGGAATGGGCAAGCCAGAGATAATTATGTTTCTCGACCACATGATCTGAAAACTCATTTGCGAGCGCAAAGCCAAGCCGCACAGGATTGCCCGCATCGTCAATAATATAGATTCCAGCAATCTCGGGTTCTTCGCCCGCGTCTTTCGCAAAATGCGGATAGGGCAGAGGTTGGCGGCTGGCAACCATAGCGTCACCATTGCCTTTGTAAAACCATTCGGGTTGTGCGTGGATATCATCTGTATCCGCTTTGCCGTGCTCCACACCCATCAGAAACATCTTCATAGAATCGGTTTGACTCTCGGCGTTTAAGGTTGATTGGTGCATTTTATCGCGGCCCTCCGCAGAGCCTAAATGGGTTAGACCCGTGCCCGTGAGGTAGACATGTGCCGGATCTTTATGCTCAATCGGCAATGCTAGGCGTCCGTCTTTTTCTGCTGTTTGTAAATCCACGCTCTCGCCAAGGCCAGTTTGCATAATGAAATCCCGCAAGGCCGCGTGATCGCGAATGGCAGCACAGGCCAGATCGTAGGTCGAATTGTAACCCATCACCTGACGCGCCGTATCATCATCATCGATAAATGCGATGCAGGCTTCACCCGATATATCTGTGTACTGAACAAGAGACTGGGTCATTATTTTACCTCTGTGATCTTGCCGTCGACGCGTCGCGAGATAGCAAAGGGATTGCTGGGGCGTAATGCGGTCGGTAACAGCGCTGTTGGGAAGTTTTGATAGCTGACGGGGCGCAGGAACCTTTCAATGGCTCGGCTGCCGACGGATGTGGACCGACCATCAGATGTCGCCGGGAACGGCCCGCCGTGCACCATAGCATGAGTCACTTCAACGCCAGTAGGCCATCCCCCGACCAAAATGCGCCCGACCTTGTTTTCCAGCAAAGGGAGCAGCGCTTTCGCGGCATCTATATCCGCATCACTAATGTGAAGGGTCGCAGTCAACTGACCTTCTAAGGCGCGTGTGACGGCGTGCATTTCGCTGATGTCTTTACACGCAATGATAACAGAGGCACGAGCCGAACATTTCAGTTGATAATTGCGGTGTTGCGATAAAATCTGCTGCCGAGCATTTGAACAATACCGCTTGCGGATCATTTTTGCCGCTGCTCGGTTTACTACGACCGACCACGCTCGCAGCGCTCATGCCGCTCAGGATATCGCAGGCAGAACTATAGGCCTGCGCGATGCCAGACGTCAGCATTGTCGATGGACTCTGTTCTGAGAGGGTTTTAGCGGCAGCACTAATAAATACATCCAAATCGTCACCGGCAATACCGACGAGCAATCCGGGATTTGTGCAAAACTGTCCCGCGCCCATCATCAAAGAGCCGACAAATTGCGCGCCAAGCTCTTCAGCGGCTTCGGATAAGGCGCCGGGCATGAGGTAAACTGGGTTAATGCTGCTCATTTCGGCATAGACAGGAATGGGGACGTCGCGTTTCGCCGCGATATCCATCAGAGCCACACCACCCCCTCGGGAGCCTGTGAAACCCACAGCTTTGATATGGTCGTCAGCGACCAAAGCGCCGCCCAAGCTATGGGACGTGCCTGGCAAATAGGAAAATACGCCATCAGGCATGCCACATTTTTTGGCGGCACGCAGAATGGCGCGCGCGACCATTTCACCCGTTCCAGGATGGGCAGGGTGCCCCTTTACAATCACGGGACAACCGGCTGCCAATGCCGACGCGGTATCACCGCCCGCGATTGAGAAAGCCAAAGGAAAGTTACTCGCCCCAAAGACCGCGACCGGACCCAAAGCAATATTCTGCATACGCAAATCAGGCTTGGGCGCAGGCGTTCGGTTGGGCATGGCCGGATCAACGGTCACCCCCATCCATTCGCCCTTACGTATAATATTAGCAAATAGGCCGAGCTGCCCGATGGTGCGTCCGCGCTCACCCTGTATGCGGCCTTCTGGAAGGCCCGTTTCCTGACAGGCGCGCACTACTAAGGCGTCCCCGAGATCCAAAATCTCTTGACCGATCGCTTCTAAAAATTGGGCACGCTCATGTCGTTCTATCATGCGGTAAACTGTGGCAACCGACGCTGCGAGCCCGCCGGCTTGCGTAACATGGGCAATAGTGCTTTCGCTGAATGCCGTCGGTAGCGCATCACCGCTTTCGGCGTCATACCCTTTAAAAGTTTCGGCAGAGGAGATCGCCTTTTGGCCAATTAAAATTGAACCGTCAAAATGGGACATTGTTGAATCCTTATATACTCACACAGACTATATTTGTATGAGTATATAAGGGCTATGACAAGCCTATTTTGTCTTTGACGTACTCAATTATTGTATAAAATTTAAGCCTATTTTTTCCTACATAGACAATTTCGTGTCTTCATGGGCCAGCAATAGGAGCGTAATGCAAGCGCTTTTTGCGCCTTCACTATCTTTCGCGGCAATGGCGTCTAAGACACGGCGGTGATCGGGAATGGGATCGCGGGGCAGGGTGGTTTCTCTTTGTTTATATATTGTTGTCCAACGGACCGCCGCGCCAATTCCGCTCGATAGAGATATCAGAACCTCGTTATTCGTGGCGGCCAGTATAATGTCGTGAAAATTCCGATCTGCGCTGCGTCCTTCTTCGGTTGCTAACGTATATTTTTCCATATCATTGAGCGATTGTGTCATCTCCTCAAGTTGCTCATCCGTCCGTTTAAGGGCCGCAAGTCCCGCTGCGGCAGGCTCTACAATCATTCGGAGTTCGAAAAGATCGCGGATAAAGTCTTCGCTGGGGTCGCTTTGGAAGAACCACGATAATATGTCAGGGTCTAGCAAGTTCCAGCCATCACGCGGGCAGACAAGCGTGCCAATTTTCGGCCTACTCACTAACATTCCTTTGGCGGTTAGCATGCGAGTCGCCTCTCGGTAGGCGGTGCGTGATATCCCCAAAGCGTCCGACCCTTCTATCTCACCCGGCAGTTTTTCGCCTGGCAAGAAAACGCCTGAAACAATCGCTTTACCCAGTTGATGGAGCCGCGTGACCGTGCAAGCGGCGGCTTTTAGGCGCTGCACTGCTATCTGTCTGCGCGGCTATCTGTGCAAATTTTTCCAAACTACCTTTATCTTGGCTTGACACCTTGCTTATTCCCCCTATTTGTATGAGTAATAAAAACTGTAATTGTCTGCGTATAGCAAGATTCACAACAAATCCGAAGCTCACATGGGCTTTGAGGGGAGAATAAAATGAGAAATATGACAAGATTGCTTGTAGGTATTAGCCTTCTATCTTTGATGGGCTTTGGTAACACAGCATATGCTCAAACATCCGAGGGTGATGTCGCGGAAACCGACACCATAATCGTAACTGGCGTTCGCGAAACTCAACGTTCTGCGATCTCGAACAAAAGAACTCGCAGACAGTGTCTCTGAAGTTCTGAATGCAGAGGATATCGGACAACTGCCAGAGCGCAATATCGCCGATGCGGTGCAGCGCTTGGTCGGCGTAAACGGCAATAATGATAAAGGTCGTTCTAACCAAATTTCCCTTCGTGGTTTGGGCGGCGCATTTACGCTAACTCAGGTAAATGACCGCCAAGTCGCCTCATCGTTTGGGAGTCGGTCTGTCAATTTGGATCTCTATCCTTCCGAAGTCGTCGGTAAAGCGGTTATTCAAAAGTCCGCCTCTGCTGATCAAACTGAAGGGGGCGTTGGTGGCAGCATCGACATTTCGACCTTCCGTCCTTTGGATTTAGGGAATTACGGCGCGGTTCGAGCGGAAGCCATTTATACGCCGTTATCGAAGAGCTTGGTGGGTGACAACGGGCTTGGCAGTCGCGGTTCGGCTGTCATCTCGCGCAAATTCGCGGATGATACGATTGGTGTGATGTTAGGTGTTTCCACACTTAGAGAGACACTTACGGCTCAGCGTTTGACCCCCGGCGCCTATACAATTTCCGATTTTGATGGTGACGGCGTGGGCGGTGACTTTGGTTTTGGCGTTGTTGACGAAGCGGATGGCAGCATTATTCCCGCGCCTTACTATATCAAATCTGAACCGTCGGCTGATATTAACAAACGTGATGCTGTGTTTGGCAGCATCCAGTGGCGCGCAACAGATCGGCTCAATCTGACTTTCGATGCTTTGGCGTCGAGCTTTAAAACGGATGGGCCTTCTCCGTTTTTAAATTATAATATTTTCTTTGATGCCGACGTGACAGGCACACGTCAGCCGAATGGCACTCTCGCTGGCTTTACGAGCGACTCTGTAGGCATTGAAGTCTATTCTGGTGCGCAAAAGGCGCGCGACAAAACATATAATTTTGGCCTTAATGCGGACTACCAATCCGATGATTGGAGCATCAATGCGGATGTCGCTTACTCTCGTGCGCCCCGTACATATGTTTTCCCATTTGCTGGGATCAGCAATAATTTCTTCTCCCAAGACGTCACTGTCGATTTTGCTGGAGGGGATACGGCTCCCAATCTGACAATCAATGATATTGATGTGACGGATCCGACAGGACAGGACGTCAGCTTCATTATTTTGGCGGCCAACGAAGTGTCGCTGGAAGAACTTAAGAGTGCAAAATTTGATGTGGAGCGCCGCTTTGATAACAGCTTCATCACAGGTTTCCGTTTTGGGGGTCGCTATGCGGAACGCACCAAAACGACGAATATCAACAACCAAAACCTCACGCCACCAGAGGGCGGTGTCTCGGTCGCCGACTTGCTTGCGCCATTCCCATTCGAGGACCTCTATGGCAGCTATGATTCCAACATCACGAATGATTTTCTATATTTTGACGCATTTGCAGCCGTCGATGCGTTTGGGCCTCAGCCCGAAAATGTGCAAGACGCAGCCGATTTGGGATCATCCTACGATCTATCAGAGGCCACGTCGGCCATTTATTTCCGCGCTGATTTTGCCGGGGACATGGGGCCGATTCCATTTAGCGGCAACTTCGGTGTTCGGGGTATCTCAACCACGGTTAAAAGCCGTGGTGCTCAAGTCGACTTTATTATCGATCCAGATACGAACGAAGTCGTTGGCGATCCAAATTCAACATTTGTGCCTGTCGAGATTGAGAACGACTACACCAACGTTCTTCCATCGCTGAATGCGGCCTTCAACCTCACGGAAGATGTTATTTTGCGGACAAGCGTTGCAAAAACAATCATTCGCCCAGATTTTCTCGAGCTTCGTGCATCGGCCAATGTCAATGTCGGACCGATTGATTTGGGTAACCCAATCATCGGCTCGCGCGGTAATCCTGAACTGGAACCGCTAGAGTCTGATCAACTCGATGTGTCCCTCGAATATTACCCATCCCCTGGCAGCTATTTTGCGGTTGCGGGTTTCTATAAAGATATTGATGCCTTCTATCAGCAGGGTGGCACGGCCAATATTAACCCAGGCGGTCGGCAGCCAGCATTTGTTGTTGTACCTGAAAAAGCGGAGTCTGCGGGTGGTGTTGTGAAAGGCCTAGAGTTTAGTGCGAGCTATGAACTTTCAATGCTACCGGGACTGCTTGAAAATATCACAATATATGGAAACTACACGACCATCGATATTGGGTTGCAGCAGGACTTCAACCCATCACCTGATTTTGAAAGCTTTTCTATTCCATTATTCATGGTCGAGGAAACCTTCAATTTGGGTGCGTTTTACGATGATGACCGCTTCACTGCGTCGATCAATTATTATGGCCAAGGCGCGTCCCCGCAACGTGATGGAGATGACCGCTTCCTTCGTCGCCCTTTCCAATTATTGAGCGCGAGCCTCGGATACGAACTCACCGAAAATGTTCTACTAACACTATCGGGAAGCAATCTGTTGGAGGAAAGTCAAGACTACGGCGAACTCGGCGTGGACCAGCAAACGTCACCGAACATCAATCAGCTTTATCGCACAACACCGCAAGGTCGCAGCTTCTTTGGTGGTATTCGGTACCAATTTTAGAACGCAATATCTGCACCGCGTTTAACTTTATCTGAACTATCGGAACTGAAATTATGACTGTTTTTCGTACTTTTTTTGTGGCGCTCATATTTGCCTGCACTAGCCTGACAGCTTGTGCAGCCGAACCAGGCGCGACCAACACTCTGACACAGGATTTGTCTCATGATTGGCGTTTTGCCCTGACCGAGGCGGATGGCATAGAGCGCGAGGCGTTTGATGATTCCGATTGGCGCGTCGTTACCGTGCCTCACGACGCCGGTATTGAAGATCGGCCGGATGGCTCGTTACCGTTTGATCCCGATACGGCAACGGGCTCCGCATCTGGTTATTTGCCAGGACAGACCGCTTGGTATCGCCGCACGATTGATCTGAGCGAAAAGCAGGCAGGCGGCATTGTTATCGTTCGCTTTGAGGCAGTTTATATGGATTCCCAGATATGGGTGAACGGTGCCTATGTTCGCAATCATAATTATGGATACACATCTTTTGATGCAGACCTCACTGGCATGGTTAAGCCTGGCGAAAACATACTTTCAGTACGTGTTCAACACGAAGACCCGGCGTCGCGCTGGTATGCAGGCACGGGCATTATTCGTCCTGTCACTATGATGGCACTCAATCCTGTGCATATCGGAACTTATGGCCCTACCATTGTAACGCCTATCGCTACGGCTGAAACTGGCCGTGTCAATGTCACGACCCCAATTCGAAATAAACGCGGCGAACAAGGCAATTCAACCTTGAAGACATCTGTGATTGATGCCGAGGGAAATGTCGTCAGTGTCAACGAGGTCTCCGTAAACCTTGACGGGAGTGATGACTTGACCGTCACTCAAGGCTTTGACGTAGAGCGTCCAAACCTATGGTCAACAGATACGCCTTACCTTTATCGTATTCAGCAAGCCTTAATTATGAATGGCAAGACGATTGATACATCCGATCAACATTTCGGTATTCGCACCGTTACCATCGATTCAAAAAACGGTGTCTTGCTGAACGGAAATCCTATCCTGCTCAAGGGCGGAAATATTCATCATGATAATTACATGATTGGCGGCGCCGGGGCGACTCGCGCTGATGTTCGTAAATTAGAGTTGATGAAGGATGCGGGCTATAACAGTGTGCGCAACGCCCATAATCCAGCCAGCAAAGCCACACTAGAAGCCGCAGACCGCCTTGGACTTTTGTTTATTAACGAGACCTTCGATGCCTGGAGCGTGCCGAAAATGGAGCGAGATTATTCGCGCTTTTTCACAGCAGATTGGAAAGCAGATACGCGCAGCATGATCATGACGTCGCGTAACAGTCCAAGCCTGATTATGTATTCTATCGGTAATGAAATTCCTGAGCAAAACACGCCCAAAGGTGTAAAGTTGGCTAAGATGCAAGCGGAATATGTTCGCGAGCTCGATCCGACCCGGCCGGTGACTGTTGTTGCCAATAGTGAAGGCCCGAAGATTACGCCCTATTTCGACGCCGTCGACATTGCAGGTTATAATTATCGCCCGCATTATTATATCCGTGACAGCATCGAGTATCCTGACCGTGTGATGTATGGCGCTGAATCCTATTCTGCCTCCGCATTTGAATATTGGGATCACGCCGAAAAACTGCCGGCCGTAATCGGCGACTTTGTCTGGACATCCGTTGATTATTTGGGTGAAGCGTCAATCGGCTGGACGGGCTATAGCAATGGCTATGAGAAGCTTGCGCCTTATCCTTGGCATCTGGCCTATTGCGGAGAAATCGATGTCACTGGCTATCGCCGCCCGCAGTCTTATTACCGCGAAATTATGTGGAAAACGGGCAAAACCCGTATCGCCGCATTTGTCAAACACCCGGCTGAGGGCGGAGCGCTCCCTGATCGGGATATTTTTCCTAAGCCTGCTTATCGCGAATGGGTTCTCCCAGATGTGCACCCCAGTTGGACATGGGACGGTCATGAAGGCCAACCCCTTCAGGTCGAAGTCTACTCAGAATTTGAAGATGTGGAGCTTTTCCTGAATGGTGAGTCCGTTGGTCGCAAAGCTATGGGTTATGACACTGAATATAAAGCTGAGTTTACCGTAAATTACGCGCCGGGGGTCCTGACCGCCGTTGGGTATGAAAACGGGGAGAAAGCGGCTGAGTGGACGCTGGAAACAGCAGGCGATCCCGCCTCGGTTCAGCTTACAGTTGACCGCAACACGATCGATGCTGACGGCCATGATTTGGCCTATATCACGGCAGAGCTCGTAGATGCGCAGGGTCGTAAAATCTATGACCCGAATGATGACGCCCTTTTGTCTTTCTTTGTATCTGGAGCAGGCGACTTAGCTGGCGTTGGTAACGGCAACCCGGTCAAGCCCGAGAGCTTTACAAGTGGCGACCGCACGACCTTCAATGGTCGCGTTGTCGCGGTTGTTCGCTCTACGCGCCAATCTGGTAATATCACCGTGCGTGTTGCGTCAAATGGCTTGCCGACCAAGACAGTTACAATCAAAAGCCAATAGCAATGCGTTTGACTTACTTTCGCATAGCTGCGCTTTGTGCGGCGATGCTTGCCTCATTGGCCGTACCCGTGGCACAGGCGGATGACCTACCTCTGCTAAAGGCTGATCTCTCCACTGGGAAAATCTATACCGATGATAATGCGGACGTCAGATTGTTTGGCGTGAATTACCTGGGGGGTATGTACCAATATTTCCAGATAGACCGGAATTACTGGCTTGGAAATGGCGAGACACCCACACAAACGCGCGACCTATTTAATGAGCTTGGCCTATCTGAGTGTGATGTCAAAACCAAGGTTATTGACCGCGATTTGGATCACCTCAAAGCGATGGGTGTCGATATTGTCCGTGTGCATATCCTGATGGGAGATATTGCCGAGCTGGGCGGCGGCCTAAGGGAAGGAAGCAAAGAGTTAGATTGGTTCAACTACCTCACAGCTGGCGCCATAGAGCGCGGCATGTATATCCACCTGACACCCATTACGCCGTGGGAGCATTATGTCACTTTGCCTGGCCGGTTTTCTAAACTCGAATGGATTTCCAGCGATTACACGAGCAATGCCGCGCTGATTAAAATGTCATCATTATTCATAACGAATTTGATGAATCACAGGAATCCCTATTTGGACGGGGGTAGGGGCAGGCGTTATGCTGAGGAACCCGGTATTGGGTTTATTGAACCGATAAATGAGCCGCATTATTTGGCTGATCCTAAAGGCGCTTTTCAAGGCCCAGGGCAGTCTTATGCTTCACTCAAAAATGATCTGATAGAGCCCATGTTCGCTGGCGTGCGTAGGGCGGAATCTACCACGCCAAACGGCGTTGAGCATCTGCTCGGCTGGAGCTTGTTCGGTGCAGAAAAGACTTACGCTTTGAGCGAGTATGGCGGCGAAGAGGAAGTGGCTGTCAGAAATCCGAATGTGGTGAAAGCTATCGCGGATAGTTCTGCGCAATTTCTCACGACAAATGGTTATACGTCAAACTGGTGGAAGGATTATCCCTATTTCGGCGGGCGCAAAGGCGGGCCAGAAAATGAACCATATCAGGACGTTGCCTATGCGGGTGCTAAGCCTTGGTCTTATAAAGATCCAGACGGGATTAATCGACCCGTCGTCGCCTATGAATGGGATGCAGCGGGATCGCAGAAGATTTATAACTACCCCAATATTGCCGCCGCAATGAAATCTAATAATGTCAGCGTAGCGGTATAATTCCAATATGATATGGCCGCCGATGGAGGCAAAAATTCGATCTGGCCGCGCCATGACCTAAACTATCTCTACACGCCAGAACGCGCCGTCAGCTTTATGATTGCGGGCCAGCATTTTAGGTCAAACAGTCCCGCCGATAAATATAAGGATCGCAAGACCAACCAGTTCGGAGCGGTGACGACATCATTCAAATCTGACTTTGCTATGTATCATGACGGCGCAACGCTGATGCACACTAAGAGCATTCCGTCTTCGCAAAAGCTGACAATCTCCAAGACCTTAAAGCGAGTTGTTGGAGTCGGTCGTTCACCCGTTGCGGATTATGATGGAACGGGCATCTACACGCTGGAACTATCGCAGACAGGCGCCGGCGAGGTTATCGCCCTGACAATTAATCCAAGTGTCGTCAAACGCGACCGGACATATCGGGTCGGTCGGAAAGACTACTCGCTTCACCTCACGGCGGACCCAAACTGTTATTGTTGGGCGGACACATCCGAATTGACACCGATAAGAGAACTCGCGCCAATCAGCGATGCGTTCACGCTGCGATGGCCCAATATGGAAAGCTTTAGCGTTGCAAGAGACAATGGCGATGGGACGCTTGCGATGCTAGGCGTCTTTGACTCCGGCGAAGCGTTCAAATTGTCGAGCGAAGGCGAAGAAATGACACAGAGCCAAGCCGTCATTCAAAACTTTCTTATCACGCCTACGTTAGTTAAATAGGTAGAAAATTCATCCTATGGATTAACGGTTTTTCCAAGGGAAGCCCGTCAAAAAATCTACAGAGTCATCAATGACGAGTCGTCTCGGAAATACACCCTCATAGCGCGCCGCTCCAGCCTCAACGGCTGCGAGCTGGCGACGTAAAGCGATCAGCGAAGCCTGACTCAGCACAGGGGGCGTCAGAGCATTTGTGGGGGCATGCGCCCCCAATATCAGTGTATCAAAAGACGACTCGCTGATCAGCAAGTCTGCACTTTTCGCGTAAGCTGAGCGGCTTGACCCAGGCAGCATAGCATAAAGGGAACCTTGATAAAGGAAGTCGCCAGTGAACATCATCTTATTGTCAACGTCCAAGATCACAGCAGAGTCAGCGGTATGCCCAGGCGCTGAAATTATTTTCAGCGTCCGATCCCCTAGATCAAACGACCCCCCGGGCTCTATCCAAGCGGTGACAGAAAGGGTCATATCTTTTTTGCCATCAATAAAGGCGAGCGATTGATAGCGCGAAGGATGTATGGTTTTATCTTTCAACTGTGACCGGATTGACGGCACATCCAACATAAGCGTCTGCTCGAAATGACCGAAACCACCAATATGGTCGAAATGCAAATGGGAGACCATTGCATGAACGGGTCGGTCCGTTAGGCTTCCGACAACGACTGAGATATCCCTGATTCCCGAGCCCGTGTCGAATAGCAAGGCCTTCTCACTTCCGACAATGAGGTAACTCCAATTTACCTGATAATAACGCGGCTCGCCGATCGCAAAGACATTTGGTGACAACTTAACCACGGACCAATAACCGTCGATCAGGTCCGCTTCACGGGGGTGGTCATCAATCAGTGGCACCCCGTCTCTCTAAAGCGCAAAAATTTCAACGGCCAGCCTCGGAGAAAAAGTGGCCGCTATAACGGTGAATGTGACAACCAAAAGCCCGACAATTTTTAGTATTTTTCGCATATCTTTTCTTCTAAGCCTACGCTTGCTGCTACTGAGACTAAACGTTGCCAAAAACATACTAGAGTTTATGGCAGGAACGTCAAAGAATAAGCCTCGGCCAATCCATGTCTCGCATGGTGCGCCCATGTCAGTAGTAGGCCGATCCAGGCAATGAAGGCTCCTATGGCGAGAATATAAAGCGAGATTGATAGCAAGGGTTTAGTTTAGCTATTTAGGAGGCATATTCCGTAATAATTATTAAGTTGAGAATTAGGGCGTCCCCTTCGCTGGCGCTAAGGACCAGGCTTGCGTGAATCAAGCCCGCTTTGCAGTCTCGGCCATTCGGCTTTGATCCCTGACGCACGCTTGCTCCCTTCATTTTCGCCTTTGGTGAATTTGAAGACAGCCGATCACGCCCCACTCATCCCGACTCTTAGCGGGGGTGAGATGACGCCCACTCTAAGCCGCGACGAGGATGCGGGCTTGCGCAGCCTTTGAGCCTTCGCCCAAGGGCCGCATGACGCCTGCATACGCTCGCGCTTCTCGGTCGCAAAGGCGGTTGCTTGAGATGAATTGTGGCACTATTTGTAGCGCAGTTTGTAGCATAATTTTCGCTAGATTAAGGGGTGGTCTTAGATAAACCGCCAGCAATAATACAGTCATTTTTAGTAGTTAAACTTGTTTCCCAAAGTGTAAAATTAGTGCCCTATAAGGGTACCGAACCTCATATTATCCGCATAAAACCGCAATGTTGCGGCTTTAAAGGAGGAAATTACAGGGTTTAGGGATATTCAGAGATCGGAATTATAGAAAAAATGGTGCCCCCACACGGGGTGTCCATCGTCCTGAATATCTAATTATTACAATGATTTAGACCTAAGCGCAAGACGTTTGTGAGGCAAAGTATTAGGTTAATTGTTAGGCAGAGCAACGGGCCATTCTTCAATCTATTTTTTTCGTTTTTTTACAGGAACCAAGCTCTTCGCAGAGAACTTTACAGGCTCTCCATTTTTTAGCGCAGCCCAAAAGCAAACCGTTCCGAATTCTGCATAGTCTGTATAGAAACGCTCGACACCAGAACCAAATTTTTCATCGTAATCGGGGTGTCCTTTGATTGCTTCCATCAAAAAATCAGTGTGAGTTTGTGAGACTCTGTCACCGGGTTCGTAGCTTTTCAATAACTCGTTCAGATAATCCTTTGCATCACCTTTCTTATCAAATTCTATTCCTCCGACCGTAACTTTCTGACCCCTACTCATCTGTAATTACCTCAATCTCTGTTTCTGTATTTCTGCCAATATGAATAGCAACTTCTTCAATCATTAAGCTCGCGATACCTAACGCTTCTAAATTATCGTAGTTACCATCAAGCCAGCTCAACGTTTCATCTATATCTAATTCGCTATTTGCGATGGCCTCGTTAATTGCCACTGCGGTCATACGCGACAATCCTATAGACATTAGTGAAACTAGAGTTTGTGTCGATACTCCAAATTCTAATGCGGTGCCGATGTTAAGTTCGTTTTCTACCAACTCTTCTTTGCCGATTTCTTTGAGATAATGATAAAGAACATCCTCATACGCAGACAAGTATCTCGGCGCGGCGAACCTCGCAATATTTTCAACTAGCTCCAAAGTTTCTCGAATGACATCCGCAATCTTCCGAGGTTTACCTTGCTCTTGGTCATATTTTACCCTTGCTTCAATAATCCGTGGAAGAGTCCAACCTTCCAACCATCTCAAGATAACAACAGCGTACATTCTAGATTGACGCACAGTGCCGAATGGCCCGCCCATAGTTTTGTTTATTCGATTCAAAATTGTCACCAAACGACCAAAAACTTCATCGTCGCCAGGTCGAAGCACAATTAAGTTTATTGGGTCTTTTTCAATTTTGATGAACTCATCTAGCAATGATTGCAAACCTTGTGGGTTTAATCCTGCATGTCGTTCAACAAGTTCAGGAGGCAGATTAATTTCGGAAGCGGCTTTCTTTAGAAATCCGTCGAGGTTCTTAAGATAATTATCGTCATACCTATTTTTTAAGGAGCTATGCTCAAGTGGCCCCTGAGTAATATAACGGGTCAAGATTGATGAACTCACAGACTCAAACTCAATGAACTCATCTCTGGACACCTCCTCACCAGAGGACATTTTTTCAACATATGCCGTAAAAGAGTCTTTCTTTAATAGCGCGGCGTCGCTCTCTGTTTGAATTTTGTAGTTCTCCCGTTCTGGTATTCCGTAGGGCCATGCGTCTGCGTTATGTAAATCCAAACAAATTATGTTCCCTTGAAATTCAGTTCCCCATCTACCAGCGCGGCCAGCTAGGTTCCAAAAATCTTGTGGTCCCATTGGGTTGCCTCTTCCTTTCCGTGGCCCACGGACAATGATGTTTTTGCAAGAAAGGTTAACTCCCTCTATGAGCGTGGAGGTACATACTAAGAATTTTAGTTTTCCCTCTTTGAATAACCGTTCAACTTCATATCGGACGAGGGCAGGCATATTCCCGTAATGAAATGCCACACCATCTCGAACAATGCTTGCTAAGAGGTATTTAGGGTGAACGCCTTTTTTCACTAATTCGGACAAACGCAATAAGTCTTGCGCAGAATCCTCATCTTCTGCAGCTTCAGTATCTTTAATATAATCTCGAATAAGTTGAGCTACTTTTTCAGCTTCCACAGCACCATTTACGTAAACAAGTGTTCCACCCGCGCGGCCCAATTCTGCGGCCACGTAAGCGAGTCGCTTAGTCATATTTTCGGGTTTGCTTTTAAGTTCAATGGAGCCAATCGACTTAAAATTCTGACCTTCAATAAGGTCAATGTTCCATTTTTTTCCACGGTGCTGGCGTATAGCCAACAGGTTTTGAAGCACCATTACCGATGTGCTCTCTAAGACTTCTTCGCCAACCTTTTCGGGGCGGTCTTGCAACAGCACTCTAGGGTTAGAAGTTGATGGGCTGACAAAAATAGATTTGATTTCAGGGTTTATTCGAACCACCCGATCAATGGCGTCTTGTAATATCACGCCCCTGCGATTGTCGCTGATTTTTTGAGCTTCATCGACGACAAGAAGATCAAAATTAGCCTCATCTCCAAGCTCATTAACAAGCAGGTGAATTCTTTCCTGAGTTAACACATATATAACAGGCTCAGCTTCCTTTTGTCCTTTTAAGAAAGGGTTCGCCAGAGGCAGTGAAGATATTTGAACATTGTATTCGCCTCTAAATCTGTTGCGCAAATCCTTTTCAACTTCACCTACAAGAGCACGCGTCGGAGCAAGATAAAGCAGCCTCTTCACCGTTCCGCTTAAAATTTTATCCGCGAGAAACTGACCGACAATATATGTCTTTCCAGCGGCTGTAGGCGCTGATGCAGAAAGCCAAGTTCTATCTTTTGAAGCCTTTCGCCAAAGGTCGCGTTGAAGTTTATTAGCTGGCAAATAAGTTCCAGAGTGCTCGAGAAGCACTGAGCCTAAAATATCTCTACGGGCGGACTCAATTCTCAAAATTGAGCCGAGGCGTTCTTCGAGACCAGCCTCGATTAGTTTTCGGTCAACTGCCAGCGTCAACGCTCGCGAGTTGTCAAGTTTGTCTAACAATACTCCAGCAGTATCATTGATATCATTTGGCGTTTCGGAAAGTAATGCACCTGTTGCGACCTGTAACGCTCCTTCTAAATGCTTAGCATCTGTGGATTGGGCAAGGATGCTGCTCGCGAATAAAAGGTCAGGCCAATCCTCATTTTGAAGTTTCTCACTATCTCCTGAAATCATAGGGAGACTGGTCTTTATTAGAGCCTTTTTTATTTCTATGAGTTTTGGAGCAACTACTCTCTCGTAAACGAATTCAAACAAAGCCTCGCGAGTCATCACACTTTTCCCATGGCCGCGAGAAAGTCAGCTCTGAATTGATCTGCTGACGGTAGAGGTACAAAAAAGAGGTCAATCACGAAATTTTCAAGTTTGTATTTTTTTATAGCTCCCTCGAGAGATTTTCCCCATTCTAAAATTTGCGTTTTGGCGTCCTCTTGGAGCTTTTCCAGTGAAAGCGGTTCATTGCTATATATATCCGCGTCAAAACCAACCAAAGCTAACCCACGATACTCAATCATCTTCGACTTCTTTGAAGAGGCAGTAAAATATTGTCGAAGTGAATTGCTTAATTCAGGGTTATCTAAATCTGCATTGTCTCTAAGTAGCTGCAAATCTCGATTTCGTTTAGCTTCTGGAGAACTATCCTCAACAAAATATGGCTCTAAAGATTTGAAACAATCCTCAATTGCTGTTGACGCGGTTTTGTGAACTTTTGACTCTCCCCAATATAAATGAAGCAACCCATTTTCGCCAATTCCGATATGGATACCATCTGCACCATTGTAGTGAAGTTTTGAGGATGTTTTTAGCGGCATTTTTGCAATCGCTTGCGGAAGGCTAAGTACCTGTTCGCCAAATACATAGAGCAACAATTCCCCACCTTCACCAGTTTTCTGAAGGTCTACGAATAGAGACCGTGCTTCATCGCACAACGCGCTTACGGCTCGAGTTTGATTGTATTTCTTATCACGGGCTTTGGCTTCGGAAAGTCGTGTGCGTGGAATAGCATAGTCGGCTGCTGTGTAGCGTAGATAATTTATAAGCTCCTTTGGCTGAACCTTACCTTGCGCATCCACTGTTAAACAAAAGCAATGTGATTGGACTTTTATCCCAGCTACCTCAAAAGTGTGGTCGACACGCTTTAGATGAACCTTAATCTCTTCAGGGTCACCAGATAATAATTCAGTTAAACTCTCAGGTGTAAGCTCCAATTTAATTTCGACTCCTTTTGCACAGAGTGTTATCTTAAGAGAAGGCGGTTGCAGGTCAATGCCCTGCAAGTGTTGAGCGCAATAACTGTCTGATTTGATACCTTGCAGTTAAACTCCTGCTTACCGCCCTATCCCTCTCGTCCGCCCTGTGTCCCAATCAATACCGCCACCGCTGAGCACGCGGCCTTTGATACGCTTGCCCCATTTCTGGGCATGATGACTTTCCCAAGGGACGAGGTAGAAGGCGCGTTGCGTCTCAATCATCGCGTGAGGGCCTTGAGGAAGTCCAAATTTCTGTGCCACCGTGCCCTCAATCAATCGTCCTGCCTGCGCCGCGATGTGTGCCTTGCCTGTCATGCCTTCCAGCTTTTGGGTCGCGGCATTGAACCCTTCCGTCTCTAGCGCCTTCAAATAGCCGCGCTTGTAGATGATGGAGGTTTTCTGTTCGTCTTGGCGTAGTTCGGCATAGCCGCGCTCTATGAGCCATGTGCGACGCTGCTGAAAGGCTGTGTCCAGCTCTTTTGCGAAGGCGCTAGATTTTGAGCTTATTCCTGCTAGCCCGCCTCTGCCCCAACTCACCTGCGAGCGGTCGAGCCAAGTCGCATCGGGACTCGCGAGTTGTTGCTCCAAATCCTGAACAGAAAGTAGCTTCACGCCTGACGCGCGGCCCTGTTTCATATCGAGCGCGATAGCTCGCTCTTTAAAATCGTCGGGCACGCGCCACTCATTTGGGTCGCCGTCCTTATCCTTGCTCGCGACCTGCACCACACCCGCCTTAACGAGCGTTGCGAGCCTTAATCTGTGCGCCCGCATATGGGCTGCGCCTCGGCTGCCGCTCCCGTCCATCCAGTCGTCTGGCCCGCTCGTGGCGATATCATAATTGCCGACAAGTCCGTTCCGAGGCTTGCCGTGATAATCCTTACCTGTTGCAAGAGCCTGTATGTTGCGATCTACGGTTCGCAAGTTAGGCGGTGAGACTTCGATGATAGAACCAACCTTGGCAGCTTCGCCCGCCCGCGTGTCCATGCCCGTTTCAACCGTGCTGACATAACCGTCCGTGCCGTCGATAATGAACCTGACTTTACCGCCGCCTTTTTGGCTTGCGTCCATGCCTTCATCATAGCCGTGAGTTTTCGCGATGACGCGACCAATGACGCGGTGAGTTGAAAGGCTCCCGTCATAGCTCTGACGACCATCATGTAGGCGAACAGGTCTTTTGATGTTGGCCCTCTTCATCGCCGCGTGAATGTCTTTGTTGAGTTGCTCGCGCTGCTCTATCTGTCCGAGTGTCTTGAGCGCATCGTTTTCGATGTGCCAGCGGCCAGACTCAATTTGCGTTGCAAGGCCCATAGACTTCAAATGTCTCATACGCCCAATCAGGATATGTCTGTTCATAGATGAGTGGGCGGGGAACGTGCTGGCGGTTGACCCTGCGCGCAGGTCGATTGTGTTGGTGAGTTTGTCCATACCGTCCGAGATATGCTTATCTGCTTGCGTCACGCGCATAGCTTTCATCTCACGTTTCATCTCTTGCTGGATGGCAAGCTCGGACTTCCAACCTAGCTCGCGGGTCAGTTCTTCTTCCAGCCGACCGCGTATGCCGCGCGAGATATACTCGCCTGCTATGTTCAATCCTTTCCCGTCATGGGTGACGCCTCGCGCGATGATATGCGTGTGAGGGTGGGCCGTATCAAAATGGTCAACGGCGACCCAATCGAGCCGCGTGCCCAAGTCCTCTTCCATCTGCGCCATGAGCGCTCTTGTTGTGTCTTTCAGATTAGGTGTGCCGTCCCCGTTCACGCGGGCCAGTTCCGCGCCGTCTTCGGGCGAGATCATAATCCGAAACTGATGCGGGTCGCCGCGTCCGTCAAAGCTCTCTTGGGAGCGAGCGATAAAATCCCGCCCGTCAATCTCGACGCCTTCGTCTGGGCCATAGAGCTGGCCTCGCGTCGGGGTTAACTCCGCCGAGCCTTCCAGCCCCTCGGCTCGCTCCACACCTGCGCCTTCGCGTTGGAGGTAGGCCAAGTGTCTCCGCGACACAGAAGACTTCGCATTGCGTAGTTTGACCACGCGCACTTTCACGATGGTGCGACGAGCGCGGTAGCGGTCTCCCGTCGCCTTGTGAATGCGCCAGCCTTGCTTCGGCCCAATGCCGCGCTCTAGGGCGGCACGGCCTCTGCCGCGTGAGTTGAAGCGCCCTTTGCGGGGCTTGGATGGGACGGTTAGTGTTCGCCGCCCAGAGACGGCCTTACCTCTCACCAGTGCGGCACGAACCCCTTCATGAAACCCCTTATAGTTTGCGGGGATACTGACCTCGACAGCGGGGCTGCTGGTCTTGCGAGGTTTGGCCCTTAGGCGGAAATCATCTTCATCTGACATTTGCCCATAATCGGGCAAAACAGGCGGTTTTGTCTCGAAGGAAGCCGATTGAAAATTGCAGGTGAACGGGAAGTTCTAGGTCTTAGCGGGATAGAGGCACTTTGGAGGCACCGCACATGAGTTGCCAAAAAGGTGCCACCCCAACTCGCGTAGCAAAAACAGAGCTTTAGCGTCGAAGTGCCCCCAAAAGGGCGGTTCGCTTTATCTTGCTAAAGCTCTTTTCTTTTCAAATCTCTCCTCAAGCGCCAAACCTATCTAATGAATTACGCTCTTTCAAAACAGAGCCGTCCGACGCGCCTGCCGGAGCCGCCCACACGAGCGGAGGCAGGGGCGTTGGACTCGCCGCAAAGCGGCGAAGGGATTACTTGCGTTAATCCAAGGATAGACCTCAATGGAGTCCCCTAAACCGCTTAAAGAAGGCCTATTGCCTATAAGGATTCTTTATTCTTAAATTTTAGGATTATCGCACTAAAAATCTTCCCTCAGTTCTAACGTAAATCATGCACTCACTTTTTGCCTCACATTTGAGCGAGTGAGATACGCCTTCCGCTGACGCGAAATAGCCTCCTGCGCTTATTTCATTTTGCTCTGTTAAGCTTTCAACAGAATGTAAAACGTCGCCCTGAATTACAACAGCTTTCAGATCGCCACCTTTGGTCGACAGGTCAGTCGCATATCCTTCGGGGAGTTTAATCATGGAGCCGCTAAGTTCTCCGTCAGATAAATCCCCCCAAAGCAAAGTGGCTTCTGGGCCTCGTGTAGAATTGCCTGCCTTAATCCAGTTCATTTCATCAGCGCTCATCAGATCATATTGGAACTGACAAGATTAAGGGGACGCTCGCCATTATCGAACGCCTTATCACCCGGATGTACTAAATAAGGACCTTCCATAATTTCTAAGAATCCTGTTCCGCCGACACCCGGGCGTGCAGAGGTAATGTGAACCTCACCTGCGGGTTGGGTCCAAAATGTGCCCGAGCTCCATCCACATATTGGCTGCGTCCGGATCATCATTATGTATTTCACCGTCAATCACGATGGCCCGATAGGTGATATTATGGATATGTGGCGGCGAAGAAAAACCTTCGGCAAATTTCAGTAGCATACCGGACGGGACATCTTTGGTTATATCTCCCCAAAGAACGCCTGCTTGCGGGCTTGCGTCCCCTCGGGCTGGATTAAGGGGTTGATATGATACCTGGTCCGGCGTTGTGACCGTTACGCTCTGCTTCTGTTCGTCCGTGTAAGAAATTGACCCAGCATCGTTGCAGGCAGACACTAGGGTCATAAGTGAAAGTCCTGAGAGTAATTTTACTGTCCGCATGATTCTTCTCCCAGTTATGGGGTGTTAGACACTACGACCTTGCCCGCCGCCTGACCACTCATGAGGCGGTCATAGGCTGCGTTAACGTCAGACAGCGAAAACTGTTCCTCATCTAGCAAAGGGGTTAGCGCACCTGAATCCACAATGCCCGCGAGCTTGGCGAGTATCTCTCCATGTTTTTCGCGTTTGTGGTCGTGCAGCATCGGAATGAGCATGAAGATCACATGAATTGAAAGGCCTTTGAAATGCGCAGGAACGAGGTCTAATTCGAGCAATGCAACTGTCGTTGCGATGTTTGCATTTAAGGCCGCCGCTTCGAAAGAGTTCGTCATATTTGCCCCGCCAACGGAGTCAAAAATCACATCAAATCCGGCACCGCCTGTATATTTTGCGACATAATCGGTTACGGCTTCCGTCTTAAAATCGATAGGCATAGCGCCGTATCCTTTTATGATTTCCATACGCTTGTCGCCAGAGTCAGTCGCATAGACCTCAGCGCCCAAATGCTTGGCAAGTTGAACGGCGACATGACCAACACCACCCGAACCACCCTGCACAAGGAGTTTTTGGCCTTTGCCCGCACCCGCGCGGGAGAGTCCTTCAAATGCTGTGATGCCAACGAGAGGCAAGGCAGCGGCTTCCCGCATAGATATCGACTTAGGTTTATGAGCGATGAGCCGTGCATCGGCGTTGATAAGCTCTGT
This sequence comes from Litorimonas sp. RW-G-Af-16, assembly GCF_048319245.1. Taxonomy (GTDB): domain Bacteria; phylum Pseudomonadota; class Alphaproteobacteria; order Caulobacterales; family Maricaulaceae; genus Litorimonas. The sequence continues at coordinate 2,180,804 of NZ_CP166993.1, read as the reverse complement.
CAGTGTGCCTTGAAGGCCGATGAGGCCGCCGGCACATCCATAGACTTCATCACCGACCGCAAAGTCTGATGCGCCTTCGCCAACGGCCTCTACAGTGCCTGCGAAGTCCATGCCCAGAACGGCCGGAAGGTCAGGTGAAAGCGGAAGGTTTTCCTGACCCATTTGGCGTATCATGGTATCAACTGTGTTTACGCTTGACGCTTCGATACGGACAAGGACATGGCCTTTTGAAACCGTTGGTTCATCGATATTCTCAGCTTCGAATTTGGCGGTCTCGCCATAAGACTTCAGAACCATTGCTTTCATTTGATTTACCTCTTTGAATGTTGAAGCATGGTAATGCATCATATTCATTCAGGAGATAAGCGGAGCTATCCTATAATCAGTTTTTAGATATTGAATATAAAATTACGCTTCCCAAGGCGGTGGTGAGCCAATTTTTTCAATCAGAAAATCGATCATAACGCGGACTTTACTCGTTAGAACGTTTGATTTTGGGTAGACAAGCCAAACGGCTGAACCATCATTCACCTCATAGTCCGGTAGAACCCGAACAAGGGACTTTTCGCGTAACTCTTTATGGATGCTCCAGATGGAGTTCATAGAAATTCCGACCCCTGCCTGCGTGGCCAAACGCGTGCTAGCCCCATCATCGCACCGAATTCGTGCCTTAGCCTTGGGCGGCGGAAACTGGCACTGTCGCCCGCCAGATGCCGTTAAATCACGCTTCATATCCCCAAAAACAACAAGTCGATGACCGTCCAAATCATCCGGTGTCTTTGGCGAACCGTTCTGCTCTAAGTATTCCGGCGAAGCGCAAAGAACGCGCTTATCATCGGCCAGCTTGCGGCCAATCATGGCGCTATCTTCGATGGCTAGGTTGCGTAGGGCGAGGTCAAACCCCCTTCAATCAGGTTGGTTTGTGTATCTGAAAGGCGAAGATCCAAATTAATCTGCGGGAAGCGCTCAAGAAACTCAGACAGAATAGGCGCGATATAAAGCTGTGCAAATGTGCTAGAGCAGGCAAACCGCAGTGTTCCAGACACTTCTGGATTTCCTTTCCCGAGCGCGACTAATCCTGCATCCTCTTGCGCAATAATTTCCCTAGCGAAGGGAAGGAACTCTGCACCCTCGAGCGATAAAGAGACCTTGCGCGTAGAACGGTGGAGCAAATCCGCGCCGACTTCTTTCTCAAGTTTAGCCAGCCGCGCACCTGCGACGGCAGGGGCTAAGTCTAGCTGTCGTCCTGCCGCGCTAATGTTGAGTAGATCAGCGGCAATCACAAAAAGGCGAACGGCTTCTGTGTCCATATTATATCCAATTACTATATTCTGATTACATATATTGATAATTTATATTCAAAATAAAATCAATATATATGGTTTCGAAGACGAGCGGACTGTATCGTCAAATTAGTATGGAGATTAACAATGCACATCGACGCAAGCGTGAATTACCATGTTAAGAAGCCTACGCCGCAAGCGTTTGAATTTGATGTCGATGGAATTCTTGGGAATTTGATTTCCCCTGAGTTGGTGACAACCGACGTGAAAGTCACCGACTTACGCGATGGTAATTTCAAACCCAACTTTCAACGTGATGGCATTGAATTCATTGATCAGGCCTCTCGCGTTTCAGACTTTGAAAGTGGCAGTGACTGGACAGGCATTTACGAACAGGAACTAACTCACCTTCTTAAGTCTCATATCGGCGCAAAAGAGGTCATCGTTTTTGATCATACCGTTCGCGTTGATGACCCTAACGCCGCTCGTCGCCCTGCACGCAATGTTCACAATGACTATAATATGGCTGGCGCACGGCAGCGCCTAATTGACCTCGTTGGTGAAGCCCAAGCCGAGGTATTTTATAAGGCCGGTTTTGGCTTCGTGAATGTCTGGCGTCCGATAAAGAACACCATAAAGTCTTCTCCGTTAGGCTTCATTCGTCCGACCTCTATGCAGTCAGATGATTGGATGGATATCGACCTAATCTATCCTGACAGGTTAGGACAAATTCTCGGTGTCGCGGCAAATGAAGCGCATGAATGGTTCTTCAAGTCCCATATGACACCGGACGAAGCCGTGGTCTTCAACATACACGATAGCGCCGATCGCCCGCACTTAGCGCATAGTGCGCTCGACCTGCCCGGCGATGTCCATGCATCTATCCCCCGCAAAAGTATCGAGAGCCGCACGCTGGTTCGATATTCATAATTAAAGAAAGGCTAGAAAACTATGTCTACAACTTTATTACAAAAAGCCCGCACTGTGATCCGCCCATCCCGAGAGGCGATGTTGCACAGAGACCCATCCGTAAATCGTTTTTGGAACGACAATAAAGAGACGTTCGAGGCAGCTTGGACGGAATGGGAAAATGAAAATGGTCATGCGGGGATCGCATTAGACAGCTCTCTCTACGCGTCCGCCTTACGACGCGCGATTGAAGAGGCTTGGAAAGACCCCACAAAAGAAACAGAAGTTAAAGACCTGTGGACTGAAGTCTTCCCCAATGTCTACAAAGCGCAATTCTTTGACCCAGATAAACTACCTGTCTTGCGGGATTATCTTAAGAAGGTTGCAGACGCGGACATACCGCTTCGGCCACCATATGGGATTGTGCTCAATCGCGGCGGCGCGATGCTTGACCCACGGTCTGAGGGCTATCTGGCCGCGCCTACCTTTCAAGCCTTTTATCAAGACTTGATGGATCGCTATATGCGTCCTGTTTCAAGGCTGCTATTTCCGGACGTCTATGGGTATGACAGTCAAACCTTTGGCTTCTCTATTGCTTGGCAAGCCGGCAAGGACACAAAGTTACAGCCCCACACGGACGCATCCAGTGTAACATTGAATATCAACCTGAACTTACCGGGCGAAGATTTTTCAGGTTCAGCGGTGCGGTTTATGGATTCAAATAGCCGCAAGGTTGAAAGCCTGACATTTGAGCCAGGAACAGCTCTAATTCATCATGGGCGAGTGCCTCACGCGTCCGAACCAATTACCGAGGGTGAGCGTCAAAATTTTGTGCTTTGGCTTTACGGCGAGAGAGGGCAGATTCCTTATCAACACGGTCCAGCAGCGGAACCCATATCCGCCAAACAGCGTTGGACAATTCCACAGATAAATTCCGACGGGTTTGCACCCTTTTAAATGTTTGCTTCGTGCACAGACTTACACTGAAAACACAGGAAAAGAATATGACAAAGACAATTCTAATCACAGGTGCTACAGACGGCATTGGCCTAGAAACGGCGAAAATGATGGCCCCGGAAGGTCACACGCTTTTACTGCATGGACGCAATCCGGACAAACTTGTGGTGGCCGCTGAAGCCGTATCCAGAATAGACGGAGCGGGCGAGATTAAAACCTATCGTGCCGATCTTTCAGTCTTGCCAGAAGTCGAAGCTTTAGCAGATGAAGTCAAAGGCGATTTTGAATCTATTGACGTCCTTATAAATAATGCAGGCGTTTTCAAAATGTCTAACCCATTGACCAAAAACGGCTATGACGCGCGCTTTATCGTAAATGTTGTCGCGCCTTATATGTTGACGAAAGCCTTGCTTCCAACACTAGGTTCAAATGGCCGCGTGGTGAATTTATCGTCAGCAGCCCAAGCGCCTGTCAATGTCCAAGGCTTCCTCAACAAGCAGGCTTTCTCCGATGGCGAGGCTTACGCACAAAGTAAGCTTGCTTTGACGATGTGGTCCTTTGAAATGGCAAACGAACTCGGAAATGACGGGCCAATGATCGTTGCTGTAAACCCGGCTTCGTTTTTGGGCAGCAAGATGGTCAAAGAGGCATATGGCCGTGAGGGTAACGACTTGCGGATTGGCGCAGATATCCTAACCCGCGCAGCGCTTAGCGATGAGTTTGCTGCGGCCTCTGGTCGTTATTACGACAATGACCGAAAATCTTTCGCACAGCCGCATCCGGACGCGCTGGACACTGCCAAAAACAAACAGCTTGTCGAAGCGATTGAACGTCTAATTGCGTAAACCGCTCAACCTTTAAACACTTCCGAATTTCGGACTGAATTTTCGGTCTGACTTAACCACGTGCTTTCGAGCGCGGTCTCTAACTGCACCCTAAAATAAGGAAAATACCATGAAATATGAAGGCTTCACCACATTCAAAGTGGATCAAAAAGACGGCATTGCAACCGTCACATTCGACTTTGGTTCCGTCAATGTACAAGGGCAAGAAATGCTAGCGGACTTGAACAGCCTAGCAATGCGCCTTGAACGAGACCGCGAGACAAAGGTCGTGATTTTCCAGTCCGCTAACCCGGAAATTTGGGTCTGCCACTATGACACAGAGCTTCTGAAAGACATGTCAGATGAGGCCGTTTCACGCGAAGATGCTCAGTTGCTGGATTTGCAAGCGGTCTGTGAGCGGATCAGCAAAGTCCCACAAGCAACCATTGCAAAACTCGAAGGCTTCGCACGCGGCGGTGGCCATGAATTAGCCTTGGCGCTCGATATGCGTTTTGCTGCACGCGGCAAATATAAGTTCATGCAAATGGAAGTCGGTATGGGTATCTTGCCTTGCGGCGGCGGTGCATCCCGTATGGCCCGCCAAACAGGTCTGGGCAAAGCGCTTGAGATTATCCTAAGCGCACAGGATTATGATGCTGATGATGCCGAACGTTTCGGTACAATCAACAAAGCTCTCGAACCTGATGAGATTGGTGAATATGTAGACACTCTTGCAAAGCGCATCGCCAAATTCCCAGCAGAGTCGATCAATGCCTGTAAACAAATGGTCTATGAAAGTATCGACAAGCCTATTGATGAAGCGTTGAAAGCGGAAGCCTACTGGCTCTATCAAGCTACAAGCAAGACGCCCGCGCTCAAGCGTTTTCAAACAGCAGATGACCAAGGTCTTCAGCACGATATTGAGAACCAACGCAAATGGGGTGAACTTGTTATGGATGTTCAAGACATCAACTAAAGCTGACGAAAATCAGAGACAAGGCTGGCTTCTTTCGAAGCCAGCCTTGTTGTATGTCAGTCATCATTTGCTCTCAACGTCTTTGCTTGACCCGTAACACCCAAATTATTCATCTCTTTTCTCGGTAAATATTGCGTTGGATGAGGTATTATTCCTCCGTGGATAAAGCCCAGAACATATCAAAAAACGCCTTGATACAACCGCCGTCTCGCGCTGAGATTAAGCATGGAATGACTATCGCAGCGCAGCTTGTTCATCGATACGGCCCAAAATACTGGCCCGTTCTCGAGCGTCTTAAACAGGAATATGATGCGCAAGATGACCGCGAAGCTCTGCTTGCCTTGCTCCTATCGGATACAGACAAAGCTGCATAAGCCGATAGCCCTTAGTCCTTAAATGGATAGCTCTGCAATAGGGCGTCACTGACGGGATGGGCGATTTTTAAGAGTTCGTCTCGGCGGTAGGCAAGCGAGCCTCCATCCCCATATTCAGGACGCGGGTTACGGTGTCCCATCAATGTGCAGCGCAATCCAAAGTCCAATCCAGCCTCTAACATTCGGTTCTCAAAGCTATGCCTAAAGCTATATATGCGGTGCTGTTTGGTCGGGAATAACTCTCTCGCCTTGAAAGCTTTTGTAAGCGATGCGCTCAATAAGTAGCTCCTATCTCTATAGTGCGGAAAGCCATTCGGAGCTTGTCGCATGGCCTCCAGCGCCACTCCAACAAGCGGAATATCCCGAACGGATGCGCCTGACTTTAGCTCTCTGTCTTTCGTTGGGCGGATACGGATATGCGGCACCTCGGCGTCCAGCCGTATGTTCTCTGGCCTGATATTGGCCAGTTCACTTGGCCTGCATCCCGTCTCTATTAGGGCCATACAGAGCAGTGCGCCTTGTCGATTGAGACCCTCAAAAACAACGGGCGCGAGGATGCGTGACCTGACCCAATCGTCTTTAAAGGGCATGACCTTTGTTAGAATTTTGTCCTTGAACCGCATATTACGGAAGGGGTTTTCACGCTCTTCCTCGCCTATGTGCTCAAAGTAACGGCGGTAGAGTTTCCGCAAACTGCCCAAGTCTTTATTGCCGCTGCTGCCACTCATAGGCTTGGAGCCGTCTTTCGGGTGAATGCGCTCATGCCAAAATTTTCGCACGGCGTGGGCGTGTTCACGGGTAATATCTCGCATATCTATATCGCCATTTATGGTGACGAAGTTTGCGACGGCGCGGCGTTTGATTTTGGAAAAGTTTTTCACCTGTTCCGGTGATTTACTTGCGAGTTCGTCTGCGACGATCTCGGATAGGTAAAGCTCCATTGCTTCGCTGATGGTCGCGGAAGGCGTCTTGGCAACGCCAAGCAAAGCGTCTGCGTCCTGTTCTTCTTTGGACTGCGGTGCTTCTTTCAACGGCCCCAAGGCTTGCAAGCGGTGCAATAAATCCGTGACGGTATCGCGTGAAATTAAGCTGTCCATTGGCTCATAGTTGAACCCCAACGAGCGGGCGTGTTGGCTAACGTCGCGGTAGCTGACTTCTCTCGGTGTTGAACGAAAGCGACTCGGCGCGACCTCGCTCCAGCGTTGTTCGTCTGCATCCGCGCATATGTCCCGCCGCTGCCGCGCGACCTTGCGGCTATCCGTATCAAGGGAACGATATATCAATGTGCGGTCGTCAATATGCCTAACCGCCTTGGGTACGCGCCGCACATAATGCCATATATCACCGCGCAAACGTAAGTACTGGTCGGGCCGTCTAATCGCTTTCATCCTGCCATCTCCTGTGCAGCCTTTTGTAAGGCAAGAAGTGAGGCAAATCGCGCGAGTTACCGTGTGGAAAGCAAAGGAAAGAGAGATTTCCCGAGACTTACGCAACTTGCTATGATAGGAAAATGGTGCCCCCACACGGACTCGAACCGCGGACCCCCTGATTACAAATCAGGTGCTCTACCAGCTGAGCTATAGGGGCACTGGTAATGCTTGAACAGCGCTGCGCCGTTTAGCGGTGTGTGGGGCGGCTGGCAAGAGCAATTTCGCTTCAATCTGCAAAAATTCTGCAGTTTGGGTGGGTTGGGTGCTGGCGATAATCTTATCGGTCTGTTTCGCCTGCAAAATGTTGCCTTGGCAGCGCGGTGAAATCTGCTAGGTCGCGAGGATGAGCATCACCCAAGATATGTTGGCCTATTGGCGACGTCCAACGCTGTTACCTGCGCGGGAGGCGTTTACCCCAGATACGTGCATAGCGCTATTTAAACTGCTGGGCGTAAGTCTAGGCTTAGTATTTCTTTCAGCCATTATCGTGGGCGGCGTCTTGAGCGGCGCGGGTGCGACGATGCCAGAGCCGTCAGAAGACTTTCAAGACATGATGCGGAGCGGGAGTTTCGTGGTGATGGCGATCGTCTACGCGCCGATTATTGAGGAGCTATTGTTTCGGTCTTGGCTACGTAAGAGCTGGGGCATATTGATGGTCATGCCACTACTCTTATGTGGGTCTGCGATCTTTATTTTATCACGCGCGGCGAGTGAATTTCCGATGGTGAGCTATGCCGGGATATTGGCGATCATCACGGCATTTGGGTTTTACTTGCCGCGTTATGTGTCGACGCGAGGGGAGCCAGTTTTACACGATAGGGCGGCACGACGGGTCTTCCCTTATGTGTTTTGGGCAATGGCGGTTTTGTTTGGCCTAATCCATTTGGGAAATTTCACAGATGAAGGTTTGGGCCTTTTGGCAGTGATCGTGATCTTGCCGCAATTCGTCATGGGGGCCGTGCTGGGCTTTGTGCGGATGCGCTTTGGCCTGATCGCGGCGATCTTATTTCACGCAGCATATAACGCGATCATGGTGACGTTGACGACATTGGCGCCCGCGGCGGAGCCAACAGTGAACACGATTTCTGCGATTTTCTAAGGGGCTTTAGACTTGCAGTTTGAGCGGGTGGGATTAGAAGCGCTTTATGTCTAAAATTCTGATTACATCTGCTTTGCCTTATATCAACGGCGTGAAACATCTGGGTAATCTGGCGGGGTCCATGTTGCCAGCGGATGTCTATGCGCGGGCGATGCGGCTGCTCGACTATGAGGTGCTATATATTTGCGCGACGGATGAACATGGCACGCCAGCCGAACTCGCCGCGCAGGCAGAGGGCATGGCTGTCGCAGATTATTGCGATAAAATGCACGAGGCGCAAAAATCAGCGGGGGCAGATTTCAAACTGTCCTATGATTATTTCGGCCGCAGCTCTGCGCCCTCGACCGCTGCTTTGACGCAGCATTTCGCGCAAGTGCTGGAGCAGAACGGCATGATCGAAGAGCGCGTGTCAAAGCAGGTGTATTCAAATGCAGATGGGCGCTACCTCCCAGATCGTTACGTCGAGGGCACATGTCCGAATTGCGCATTTGAAGCGGCGCGCGGGGACCAGTGTGATAATTGTGGAAAGCTGCTAGACCCGATTGATTTAATTGATCCTTATTCCGCTGTGTCTGGATCCAAAGATGTTGAAGTGCGCGATACGAAACATCTTTACCTCAAGCAGTCTGTGAAGTCAGATGATCTCCGCAAGTGGGTGACGAGCGCGAAAGACTGGCCACCACTGGCGACATCAATCGCGCTGAAATGGCTGGATGAAGGCCTCCGAGATCGGTCGATCACGCGCGATTTGGAATGGGGTATTCCTGTTGTTGATAAGGACGGCAATCCGCGTGCGGGGTTTGAAGGTAAAGTCTATTACGTCTGGTTCGACGCGCCCATCGCCTATATTGGCGCAACACAGGATTGGGCGGCGGAGACGGGCGGCGATTGGGAAAGCTGGTGGCGCACAGATAAGGGCGCGGACGATGTGCAATATGTGCAATTCATGGGCAAAGACAATGTCGCCTTCCACACCCTCTCATTTCCTACAACGATCATGGGCAGCGGTGAGCCTTGGAAGATGGTCGATCAACTCAAGGCCTTTAACTGGGTAACGTGGTATGGCGGCAAGTTTTCGACGTCTAGCAAGCGCGGGGTCTTTATGGATCAAGCGATTGACATTGCACCGTCCGATTATTGGCGCTGGCACTTGATGGCCAACGCGCCAGAAGGGAATGATGCGGCGTTTACATGGGAGGAATTCCAAGCCTCTGTGAACTCCGATCTCGCCAATGTGTTGGGGAATTTTGTCAATCGGATTACGAAGTATTGTGTCGGAAAGTTTGACGGGAAAGTCCCTGACGGCGGCGTCCCCGGTGAAGCGGAAGATAAATTAATTTCAGAGATGCAAATTGGTCTCCAATATTTGAAACAAAAATATGAGCAGCGTGAGTTTAGACAGGCGATGTTTGCAACACGCAAATTATGGACTGCGGGGAATGAATACTTAACGCAAGCCGCGCCTTGGACGCATTATAAAACAGATACAGCCCAAGCTGCAATTGGGGTACGATATGGGCTGAATTTGGTGGCTCTTTTTGCGATCTTAGCTCGACCAATCATTCCGGATGCAGCAGCTAAAATTCATGCCGCAATGGGAATGCCGATGCTAAAAGACGCTTGGAAATTCATGCGTCCAGAGATTTTAGACTTGGATTATGAGGTAGACCCTGGTGATTGGAGTAAGGAGTATGTAACCAATATACTTAATATTTTAGAAATCGGTCACAATATTTCTGCTCCTGATGTCTTGTTCACGAAAATCGAGGATGACGATATTGCGACTTGGACGGAGCGTTTTGGCGGGGGTGAGGCGTAGCGTTTGCGTCCTAACGATTTATCAATATCCGCGATGAATAGCTAAACCACTACATCGTGGAGCCTATGATGAATTTTTCAGACGCCGTTAAATCTGTTCTCACGCAATACTTCAAATTTAGTGGTCGCGCACGCCGGTCTGAATATTGGTGGTTCTATCTGTTTACGATTTTAGTTGCTATTGTCGCTGGCATTATCGACGGCGCGATCATGGGCTGGGAAAATGCGGATAGCGGTCCAGTTGGCAATATGACGTCACTCGCTTTGTTTATTCCCTCGCTATCCGTTGGATGGCGTCGTTTGCATGATACAGGGCGGTCGGGGTGGTGGATCGGCGGGCTGTTTATCGCTATTTTCGCGTTCGCCATGATCGCAGGTATAATGGCTCTCGGGTCAGCGGGTCTAAGTAGTGATCGCGAATTTGGCGGACTGATGGCGCTAATAATTATCGGAGCGATTGGCTTGTTCATTTACGCTATCGCCATTCTTGTTTTTCTCTGCCAAGACAGTCACAGAGATGACAATAAATACGGGCCAAGCCCAAAATACGGATCACAGAAGTCCGTATTCGATTAATTAAAAGGAGCGTCTTGTGGTTAGTTTTCCTGAAGCCATAAAATTATTTTACAAAAATTATACAAATTTCTCAGACCGTAGCACGCGCTCTGAATATTGGTGGTCGATCTTGTGGCAGGTGATTTTATTTGGTGTTATTTTAATCCCTGCCTATCCTTGGCTATTTGACGCGATTATGGCGGATGAAGCTGGGGTGGATATCGCTGAGCCGACGATGATGGCATGGATTGGTCTTGGGCTAGGCGTTATAGCCTTACTAGGCCATGTTCTTCCGGGGATTGCGGTTGCGGTGCGCCGCTGGCATGATCTAGGGCAAACGGGCTGGCTTTATCTCGTCTTTGCGATTTTATCTGCCATCCCGGTCATTGGGTGGGTTGCCGATGTTGTAAACGTGGTTTGGTTTTGTCTTAAAGGCAATGAAGGCCCAAATAAATACGGCCCCGACCCGTTTTCGCCGTCAGAATCCATTTTTGACTAATTAATCACGTTTCATTTATTGCTTCATTCTGTCGCAATTAAATGGTAGCGTTCAAATCACACACCATTTTTAGGAGAGAGATTATGGGTTTTGTAGAAGCAGTCAAATCCGGCTTTGCACGATATGTTGACTTTAGTGGCCGTTCATCGCGGTCAGAATATTGGTATTGGACGTTGTTCACCTTCGTCGTGTCATTGGCCTTATCGTTCCTAACTGGCATGGTAGAAATTTTCGGTATTGTGAGTATGATTTTCTCACTCGGTACATTGATCCCGTCTATCGCAGTGGGTGTTCGTAAATTGCACGATATTGATAAAAGCGGTTGGTGGTTGCTGATTGCATTTATCCCGCTACTCGGTGCGCTATACTTGATTTATCTATTTGTTCAGCGCGGAACAGTGGGTCCAAATCGTTTTGGTCCAGATCCTTTAAACGATCAGGGCGACGTTTTTTCATAAACGACGCAATTAATTTAAATTGAAAAGGCGGCCTTTGCGGGTCGCCTTTTTTATGAGTTATGCTGTTGTCGTGCGGCGGCTATATCCACGCCACAATGTTGCGAGCAAAATCACAATCCCGATCAGGGCGCCGTAAGCGATTACAATGGTTCCGCCGTCTGTGAAGTGACGTACGGCGAGAAAGCTGAGACCCCACAGGATCGGAAACGCATAGGCCCGACTTCCGCTTTTATAAATATTCACTGCCGCCCAAAGCAGGGCCAAGCCCAACATAATAAAGCTCGGCAAGAGGGGCGGCGTAACGCCTCCTATGGCGTTGTCTAAAATTGGGGTCCAGTTGAGGAAGACCGCGATCGATGTCCACCCCGCGATGAGTGCGATGGGCAGTTTCACCAAAAATCGCTCAATCTTGCATAACGACCCTCGCCCGCGGGAGAGGATCAACATAGCTTTCACCAGACACAACATCGTCGGCACAAAGATCAGGATCGTGCCCCATTGCACAAACTCAGCGGGTGCGAAGGCTGAAATCAAGGCCCAGCCACATACGCCCGCAAACCCCGCCGCCGTCCACCAACCAGACTGACGGAAAATTTCGCGCGTTCGATTGGCACGGAAAAACTGTAAAACTCCATAAGCAATGCAGCCTACAAATATTGGCAGCCAGATTGCAAATGCTACCCCGAACGGCACGAGTATATTCTCGCTCATATCCGAAAACTCAGAGGCTGACCTGGCAGACGGAACAAGCATGTATAGGCTGGACATCCCCCACATGAGAGGGGCAAGGAGCAGGTTAAGCCATTGGCGAATATAATCGTGCATGTGCGGTGTCATAAACATACATACGGCGCTTCGACAATTATGGCCGAGATTTAACTGTTTTTTTTACCGTGCGCCTCAAAATGTGTTATGGATTGAGGGCAACTATAAGAAAGAGGATATTTATGCAAATCCAAATCGTTTCCAAAGGTATTGATGTTTCACAAGCGCTCCGAGAGCGAATTTCAAGTAAACTAGAGGAGATGATGGACAAATATATTCATCGCGAAGGCACGGCGCAGGTGAGCGTCAGCCGCGAAGGATCAGGATTTCGCGTTATCAGTTCGGTGCACCTACCGTCAGGGGCCGCTCTTGAAGGGCAAGGTGAAGCACAAGAGGCTTACGCCGCCGCCGACGAAGCCATGACCCACATGGAAAAGCGCCTCCGCCGCTATAAGCGCCGCCTCAAAGATCACAGCCAGCAAGCCAAAGCCAAAGAGGGCCGGATGTATGTCATGCAAAACCCGCTGGCTGATGATGATATTGCGGATGAAGATGTGGACAATGTTAGCGAAGAGCCCATGGTCATCGCCGAATCTGCAGGAAAAATCCGAACATTGACACCTGGCATGGCCGCATTGGAATTAGGTCTGGCGGGCAATGGAGTGGTCGTCTTTCACAATGCCAAACATGGTCGATTGAATGTCGTGTTCAAGCGCTCTGACGGTCATATTGGTTGGGTAGACCCCAGCTAGACCCATAATATGTCACGATCTTTCAAAGCCTCGCCGAGTATGAATCTGCGCTCGAGGCAGAAAATTCTAAAACTCCGCTGAAATTCGCATTTGACTGCCCCCAAAGTCCTCGCTATGTGGCGGGCGATTAAAACGGGGTCTACGGTGTGAAGTCGTAAATTCCATAGGGATTACCAATGTCAAACGTATCACTGTTTCGCCCAGGCGGCGTGCTGTGCGGTTTACGAGCCAGCAGCAAGAAACAGCTATTTCAAGAGATCGCAACCACGCTGATTGGCCTAGACGGCTCGCCAGCGAAGGACATCACATGTCGTGATATTGTGGCGGCGGCCATGGAGCGTGAGCGTCTTGGGTCAACCGGTGTCGGCAATGGTGTAGCCCTGCCACATGCACGAATTGCAGGCCTAACAGAGATCATGGCGCTGTTTGTGCGTTTGGACGAACCTATTGATTTTGACGCCATTGATGACCGTCCTGTCGACTTGGTTGTCTTTCTGTTGGCGCCAGAAGATGCAGGAGGCTCTCATTTGCGTGCGCTGGCGAAAGTCTCTCGCTTAATGCGTCGCAAGGACATGCGTCAGCGTTTGCGTTCCGCCCCGACCGCAGAAGCGCTCTATACAATTATTGCAGAGCAACAGGCGACGACCAGCGCAGCGTAAAGCGCCCTCCTGTCTTGGCTTGCAGGTCCGTCACAGGGCTGTCATATTAAGCGCTTACCCAAGGGCTTATGATGCGCACCGAAGAAAACCGCCAATATTTCAATCGAGAGCTGTCATGGCTTTTCTTCAATGGTCGCGTGCTGGAAGAAGCTCGCAATCCTGATACCCCATTGCTGGAGCGTGTGCGCTTCCTCTCGATTTCTGCGAGTAATCTGGATGAGTTTTACATGGTGCGCGTGGCGGGTCTTCGCACGCAGGAACTGGCGGGTATGAGCGCGCCGAGCTTTGACGGTTACACCCCGTCCAAGCAGTTAGAGAAAATCGCCAAACGCGCGGACAAGATAACGCTGTCCCAAGCGCAGACGTGGACGAAACTGAGGAAGATGCTCGCCACGCAAAAAATTTCTGTGCTAAGCATTGGCGACTTGGATGACGGGCAGCTTGAAGCGTTGAACAATGTTTTCTTGGAAACGATCTTCCCGCTCATCTCGCCCTTGGCTGTTGATCCCGCCCATCCCTTTCCATTTATTCCCAATCTAGGTTTTGGAATGGTGTTGTCGCTAACGGCCGCCAATCGCGTAGACCCGATGTTTGGTCTTCTGACCGTGCCAGCTCATGTGCCGCGTTTCGTCAAATTGGGCGAGCAGGGGAAGCGGCGCAGCTACGTTCCGATTGAAGACGTTCTCAAACACTTCGCGCCAGATTTTTTCCCAGACTTCACGATCACAGATACGGGGCTTTACCGTGTGACGCGCGACAGCGATATTGCCGTTGACGAGGAGGCCGAAGACCTTGTGCGTCACTTCGAATTCCTGCTGAAAAAACGCCGCCGGGGTCGCGTGATCCGTCTCGAATTAAATAAATCTATTGCGCCAGAGTTGCGCGAATTTCTGATCGAGAGCTTTGAGTGCTGGAATGAGGCGATACAGGATTCGTCCGAAGTCCTCGGCATGTCTGATTTGTCAGAGCTTGTGACGTCTCATAATCCAGAGTTGATCTTCCCCCCTTATACTGCGCGCTTCCCGGAGCGTATTCGGGAGTTTGACGGGAATTGCTTCGCAGCAATCGCGGCCAAAGATATTATCGTCCATCACCCTTACGAGGAATTTGATGTTGTTGTGCAGTTCCTGCAACAGGCCGCGCTCGACCCCGATGTGGTGGCTATTCGCCAAACGCTTTACCGCACATCAGACGATAGTCCGATCATCCGCGCGCTGATCACAGCGGCAGAAAAGGGCAAGAACGTCACGGCGTTGGTGGAATTAAAAGCGCGCTTTGATGAGGCGCTAAACCTCCGTTGGGCCGGGGATTTGGAACGGGCAGGCGTGCAGGTTGTCTACGGTTTTGTCGGATTTAAAACACACGCCAAAGTCAGCCTTGCGATCCGCCGAGAGGGTGAACGCCTGCGCACCTATACGCATCTTGGTACGGGCAATTATCATCAGCAAAATGCGAAGATTTACACGGACCTAGCTTTGTTCACAGCGGATGAAGATATTGGCCACGATGTTGGGAAGATATTTAATTTTGTCACAAGTTATTCTCGCCCGCGCAATATGAAAAAATTGGTGACCGCGCCATATGATCTACGAGACGAATTAGATCGTTTGATGGACGCTGAAATTGAGTTTGCGAAGGCTGGGAAGCCAGCCGCGATTTGGGCGAAAATGAACGCGCTGGTCGATAAGCGCGTGATTGATAAATTATACGAAGCCTCGCAAGCGGGGGTGCAGATTGATTTGGTTGTGCGCGGGATTTGCTGCCTGCGCCCTGGCGTGACTGGCCTGTCTGATAATATTCGTGTGAAGTCTATTGTCGGGCGTTTTCTGGAACATTCGCGCATTGTGTGTTTTGGGAATGGTGAGCCTATGCCGTCTGACCACGCGAAAGTTTATATGAGTAGCGCCGACTGGATGCCGCGCAATCTTGATCACCGCATCGAAACACTTGTGCCGATCCACGACCCGACTGTGCATAACCAAGTGCTGGACCAAATCATGGTTGCAAATTTGCTAGACAATAAAAACAGCTGGGATTTGCAGCCTGACGGAAAATATTTACGCCGTGTTGTTAAAGACGACGAGGTATTTTCCGCGCATGAATACTTTATGAAAAACCCGAGCCTGTCAGGTCGTGGGCATGCTCTGAAGGAGTCTGCGCCCAAAGATCTTGAGCGGCCACAGCAGTGGAAGCCGAAGCTGGTATCAGGATCAGATATTGTTCATGGGTCGGACGTGACGTGATCTTGCCAGCGCAAATCGGCGAAGAATTGGCCGTTATTGATATCGGGTCAAATTCAGTGCGGCTGGTGATTTACCAGACATTCGGGGCGCATTTCACACCTGTTTTCAATGAGAAAATTCTCGCAGGCTTAGGGCGCGATTTGCGGGTCACGGGGCGGCTATCAGTCAAGGGCCGCGAAGATTGTTTGCAAGCGATCTTGCGGTTTCAACGGATCGCCAAAGCGCGGGACATTTCCAAACTCCTGATTGGCGCGACCGCCGCCCTGCGCGTGGCCGAAGATGCGAGCGAATATTTAGCACAGATCAAAGAAGCAACAGGCCTCATGATCACGCCAATCAGCGGCACTGAAGAAGCGCGATTATCCGCTATGGGCTTGCTTGCCGCCGATACGCGGCGCGAAGGCTTGGCGGCCGATCTGGGCGGTGCCAGTCTGGAATTGGTTCACATCAAAGCCCGAAAAATTGGCGAATCTGTCTCTCTGCCCTTGGGGC
Organism: Litorimonas sp. RW-G-Af-16; assembly: GCF_048319245.1. Taxonomy (GTDB): domain Bacteria; phylum Pseudomonadota; class Alphaproteobacteria; order Caulobacterales; family Maricaulaceae; genus Litorimonas. The sequence goes on along the minus strand of NZ_CP166993.1, from coordinate 2,164,711 downwards.
CGTTCGATGTTGTCGAAGGCCCGCTGAGCGATATTATGCCTGGCGATATGTCCGCTCTATCTATCAAAATTGATGCAGAACTCGATCAACAGGCTGCGTCTTTGTTTAAAGCCGACACGCTGTTTCTGATTGGTGGGGCGTGGCGGAATTTGGCAGCTGTACATCAGCAGCGCACGCTTTATCCGTTGCGGACTTTGCAAGATTATCGCTTGGATTTAGCGGCCGCCAAAGGCTTGGCCGAATGGGGCAGCGGGGAGGGCGCGGCGAGCCTTCTCGACTGGTCAGGCTTGCGCAAAGCCCGGGCGGAGACATTGCCTTATGCCGCTCTTGTTTTGGATCGATTGCTCGCACGGGTGCAGCCCAGCAGCATTGTCATTTCCATGGCAGGCCTACGCGAAGGGTTGGTGCAAGAGGCCTTGCCAGAGGCGGTGCAGGGGCGCGATGCATTCTTTGACGGCTTGCGAGATTTCGCCTTTGGCGCATTGCAAGCCGAGGAGTTTGGCGATCCGCTTTTTGAGTTTTTGACGCCGATGCTAGACCTGCTCCCGCAAATGCTCGACTCGCATGGGGACAATCGCCGCATGGTCAAAGCGGCATGTTTGCTGGCAGGGCTCGGGAAAAATCTTCACCCAGAATATCGACCCGAACTCGTCTTTAACGATGTGCTATACGCGCCTGTCGCGGGGCTCACCCATGAGGAACGCGCCTTCCTCGCGCTGAGTTTGTTCCGCTCTTATGCAGCGAAACGGGCCTGTCCGAATGCCCGCGCGATTGAGACTTTGCTCTCTGACGATCAACGGGATTTCGCGGCGATCATAGGCGAGGCGATCCGTTTGGCGATTGTTGCGACAGGGCGATCATCGGGCCTGTTATCAGCCTTTCGATTGAAGACCAAAGGTGATCAATTAATTCTGTCTGTTGAAGCGGGAGAGCAGGCTTTGATCACGGATCAAGTCATGTTTCGTTTGAAACGGCTGGCAACATTGTTGGGGCGCACGGGCCACGTCGATACGCACGGCACAATTTAATCTTTATCAGATTTATCTTTGGTTTTGGACGTGTCTTTCTCGCGAGAGGAAGGCTCGATCATCGAGCCTTTGTCAAGCATGGAGCCGCGCTTAATCGTGCTGATTTCCTTGATCGAGCTAGCGAAAGGATTGATGGGCTCTTCGTCTGCTTCGGGAATAAACTCTTCCTCGCGGGTGACGACAGAGCCGTCCTTGACCGCGTCAACGTCGTCAGGACGGGCGGGTTCGATAACTTTCGGTTTAGGCTGCTGTCCACGTAAAATCCAGATGTCGCCATTCATGGTGTCCGCCACAAACACGCCGCGCGCATCGGCGTAGATCGGCCCCAACTGTCCCCAGGCCGTGCGACCTGTCGAGGATCGAAAGCCGGAGAAGACAGATTGTCCCACAGGTAGAGGGCGGGTCAGCAGGCTTGGCACCATGACAACATCACCAGACACGCTACGGCTGATCATGGCATGTTGCGCATATTTCGCGGGCCAATTCGGAATAGAGCCTGTGCCTTGGGGCAGCCAAATATGACCTGGCTCGCGGCCCATATCGGTTAGTAAATCAGTGCTTGGCCCTAGATAAGAAACGCCGTCTTTTTGCACGAACAGCCACGGCCTTGGTCCAGAGGCTTCGCTGATGTCCAGTAACTGCCCCGCCGTTTGGTCTAAAAGGGTCGCTTGTCCCGTTACGGTCGAAAGGCTAAGCAATTTCGCTTGCCCGTCTTGCGTTGTCAGCCCTAGCCAGAGCGCATCACCCGCGGGATCTTTGCGCAAGATATGCCGCCCCGTTGAGCCTGCATTGGTGAGGCCTGCTAGCAGCGTTGGCGTGCCAATATCTTGAACACGCCAGACACCGCTGCGGTCGGCGACGTAAAGTGTGCCGCCCAAAACAGCTAGGCCGCTGGGCGCATCAAAGCGGTGGGGCAGGGGTCGCACGCCGTCTTGGCGTCCATCGCCATTACGGTCCATAATGCGAAATATTTGCCCACTGGCTTTGTCGGCGACATAAAGCGTATTTGCCGCGCCAGTAATCGCGGAAATCTCGCCAAGCCTACGGGAGAAGAGGTCGTGAACCACCGTGTCGGGCGTGCGCAAATTGCCAGTCTGTCGCCCCTTTTGATAGCGCGGGATAGCGATTGCCGTGCTGGATTTTAGGCTCTCATACTCGGCATAGGGATCAGACTGAGGTTTGAGCTGATCAGGGGTTTGCGCTGTAGCCCCCAGTGACGCTGCACCAAATGATGCAACTGATATGATGGCTACAGCAAAGCTGGTTGTTGTGATTCGCATATCTCTATGTGCGACATCATTGCGGCCTAATCTACCCTCCGTCGCAGCCTAGATCGCCTTTCACCTGTCGCCATCAAAATTCTGCGACAATCATGGCCGCGAGATCATCTTGTCAGACCCGCTTCTTTCTGTTTATGTGGGAATCACTCAAGTGGGTGTATCGGGATAAGGAGATCCGTTTTCAGTTATCATCACGCTGTGATTCAGAACATTGTCAATGAAATATGCGTCGAGGGAGTTGTCCTATGGGCGTGATTTCGACCTCATTTGACGAGGCTAAGCCTGTGATGCAGGGGAATTATCCCTGCTTGATCTTAAACGCGGATTATCAACCGCTCTCCTATTTTCCGCTCTCTCTCTGGTCGTGGCAAGACGCGATCAAGGCCGTGTTCCTAGATCGTGTTAATGTCGTCGATCATTATGAGCAATGCGTACGCAGTGCATCTTTCGAGATGCAAATCCCGTCCGTCGTAGCGCTCAAAGATTATGTCGTGCAAAATCGGTCGCCAGCTTTCACGCGGTTTAACTTATTCCTGCGGGACGGGTTTGAGTGCGTCTATTGCGGCAGCCCGAATGACCTCACTTTTGATCACGTCATTCCCCGCCGTCTTGGGGGCCGCACAACATGGGAAAATATTGCAGCCGCCTGTTCGCGGTGTAACTTGAAAAAAGGGGGCGCTTGCCGCGTGACGCGCAAATGTCCCCGCGGGTCAAACCGTTCCAGCCCACAATGCACCAACTCCAAGCGCAGGGTCGCCGTTTCCCGCCAAACCACCTCCATGAAAGTTGGCTCGACTATCTCTATTGGGATGTAGAGCTTGAGACATAGTGCGCTTGCGCACAGCCGCAGTTCGTCATAGGTCTAGTGTATGAAATTACATCCTTACGCACTTATTCTTGGTATCGGTATTGCTGTCATGGTGCTGTTTGCGCTCCGGCATCCGCTCTTTGCGATCTTCGCTGGGTTGCTCTCCACCTTCGGGCTAGACATGTATTTCAAGAGTAAGATTACTGACGACAAAAAATAGGGGCGAATCCCATGGTAGATAACACGCAACTGCCTGACGCCGAGCCACAATATGCGTGGCAGAACCCCAAGCCCAGCTTTGAAGTCGGTCGCGTATTAGGCCGTGTTGTGTCTGTACTGCGCAATAACCTCACGGGATTTGTCGGGATCGCCATGCTGGTGATCGCCATTCCTTACGCGCTGCTCGCCGCTTGGCCCGCTTTTCTGGATATGTCCGAAGGTCTTGTCGGGATCATGGACGAGTCTGGTGATTTGTCTTTCAGTTCAATCGACCCGGTGGTCTATATTGCTATGGGTGTTGGCTTCATCGGGTTTCTGGTGGGGTCGATCATATTGCAAGGCGCGCTCATCCATGCCTGCGTCAAAGATTTCAACGGGGAGGCCGGAAATGTTGGGCGGTCTATTCGTGTTGGGATGCGCTATTTCTGGCCGCTTTTAGGTCTTGGCATATTAGTGGCTCTCGGTGTTATGGGCGGCTTTTTGCTTTTCATTATTCCAGGGTTACTCCTCGCGCTTGGCTGGTCTATTGCCGCGCCGATTTTGATTATTGAAGACTTACCCATCACCAAAGCCCTCGGGCGCAGCTGGGAGTTGGCCAAAGGTTATAAGCGGTGGATATTGCTCGTTTATGTCATTGTTGCCGTGATCACGGGTATCATTTCAGCTGTGCTGTCCATCGCGTTACTGGCTTTCGGCAATCCGCAAGAGGCGATGATCACGGGCGGGACAACATTGTTCTTCGTCATGAACGGTGTCGTCAGTGGCATCGCGCAAGGCATCGCGACGCTGGTCAATACGGCCACAATCGCATCAAGCTATTACGAAATCCGAGAGTTAAAAGAGGGTGTCAGCACGGACGCGCTTGCGGCCGTTTTTGATTAAACCTTGCCGAACTAACTCTTGTTAGTCGCTCAGCCTAAGAGTTTTCCAAGGCGCGGGCTTGGCTGAGAATTCGCTCGATCATCGCTTTCAATCCATTGGAACGCTGCGGCGAGAGATGCTCTGCTAAATCTAGCTCCCCTAAAATTGCAGATGCGTCTAGCGCCAGAATTTCTGCGGGGCGGCGGCCAGAAAATATCTGCAAGACAACCGCCACCAGACCCTTCACGATGTGGGCGTCGCTGTCACCGCGAAAATGCAATTTGCCATCTTCTACCCGACTGACGAGCCAAACCTGACTGACACAGCCTTTGACCTTATGCGCATCTGTTTTCTCCGACGTGTCCAGCGGGGGCAGGGATTTCCCCATGTCAATGACATGCATATAACGCTCCTCCCAATCGGTAAGGAAGGCAAAATCGTCAATCATATCCTGGATGTCTTCGGGGTAACTCATATGGCTCACATAAGGGGTCACAGCTGTGTTTTCAACGCGGCATTTGCGGCGACAGTCGCGCAGGTGTAGCGCGGTGCAAAACCCGCCTGTCACGCGAATTCTCTCGCCAGACACCCTATATTCGCGCTTTAAGACTTTGTTAGGCATAATCGCCTGATGACGGGGCTATTGGGCTCCCAACTATGAACTGAGCGAGACTTTGACCGCATCTAAAGCGCATACGACATTAATTATTCCCAGCCTGATCTGGTTAGGTGTGCTGGCGGCGGCCCTGCTGGGCGCCTATTTGCGCGGAGGCGACCTCTTTGGGCTCTGGCCTATGGCACTAATTGGGAGCGTTCCAGCCGTGTTAGGCTTGCTGCTGACGCCTGTGATGCGACAGGAATGGGCGCAGATCGTGATGATGTTTGCTTGGGTCGCCTTGGCCGTGATCGCCTGCGGCGCGATTGGGTTTGTCCCCATGGCGCTGATGTTCCTGACTGTGCCCGCGATCGGGATGTTGTTCTTCCGAGAGAAGGTCGTCGAGGCGTTATTTATTGCGGCGATCATCGCATGTGTTCTCTTCTTTGCGGGGCGTGAGGGATATATTCCCGAAGCGCCGATCACAGACGCGCAAGCGCTCTGGGGGCAGCAGACGGGCCTGATGGGAACCATCGCCCTTGTCATCGGGTCAATGTTTGCGAGTGCGCAATCGCGCCGCGGACCCGTGATTGCAGCAGAGACAAAATCCATCGCCCTGTGGCGAGAAGGCATCAATGGTGGACTATTTGAATTTGACGCGGACGGCGTTCTGATCAGTGCCAACGAAACGGGCGCGAAGCAATTTGGACTGAGCGATGCCCACGGCGCTGTGACCCTTTCTAACTTGATCCCGCATGATGATCGGGCGCAGGACATGTTTAGCGATGCGGTCTATCAAAGTCAGCGCGGGGGTGCCCCGCAAAGCTTGCGACTAACTCTGCCCGAAAATGGTCAATCGCTGACGCATCTGGATATGTATCTTACGCCGCTCAAAAATAAAGGCATGCTGCTCCACACGATTGATCGGTCAGAGGATGAGGGCCGGATCGAAACGCTGCGCCGTTCGAATAATTCAGCGCAACAGGACAGTGTCGATAAGACGCTCTTCTTCGCTGGGGTCAGCCACGAGCTGCGCACGCCGCTAAATGCGATTATTGGATTTTCCGATATGATGCGCTCGAGACTATTTGGGCCACTGCCAGGGAAATATGCGGAATATGCCGACCTGATCCATGATAGCGGGCAGCACATGCTCGACCTCATCGGCGATGTGCTGGATCTGTCAAAAGCGGAAGCTGGTAAATATGAGCTAACCTATGACAATTTCGATATTGCAGATGTCGTGCGCAGTTCTGTTAAAATGATCCGTCCTGCGGCGGATGCGGCAGAGGTGATGATCGACGTCGATATTCCCGAAAATGATCCGCTGATCGTGCAGGCTGACCGCCGCGCTATGCGTCAAATCTTACTTAACTTGCTATCAAATGCTGTGAAGTTTTCTGCCAAGGGCGAGCGTGTTTTCGTCCACTCACGTCAACAAGGCGACGATTTGATCTTGTCGGTACGCGACGAAGGGGCAGGCATGAGCGCGGATGAATTAGCGCGAATTGGCGAACCCTATGCGCAGGGCACGCAAGGCACGTTAACAGCGGAACGCGGCACGGGGCTAGGCCTATCGCTGGTGCAGTCGTTGACGGAATTGCACGGTGGGAAAATGGAAATCGCCAGCACACAAGGCGTTGGCACAGAGGTTCAACTTACCCTGCCGCTCACCGCGCCTTAATCTGATCCTCCCACGCAAAAGCCGCCGCCCACCCTCCGGACCGAGGGCGCGCGACGACTATTTCAGAGATGGCATCTATAAGTTAGTGACGTCCACCAAGTCTGGATTGCGGGCTGGCCAACGCCATCAGCAGGAACATAATCCCGAACGCCATCAGCAGGATAAGCGCTGCTGGTGACAGATTACGATCTGCCCACCGAACCTTGCCCATGCCGGGTGCCTTATCTATATCCACAGCGGATTTGATCTTATTTCCGAGCGGGCGCATTTGATCTTGCAGATCATCGACCTTCCGACCCAGACGGAAATCTGTCAGCCAAGCTTTGGTATTGACCAAGGCGGCTTCGCTCCAATCCTTGCCACCGTCCCAAGCGTCGACTGTCATGGTCTTGAGTTTCGTCAAGCCACTTGTCCGCGGCGTCTCCAGCGGGATTGGACCGCGGAGTTTCGGAATATCGCCAAGCGCTGCGAGTTGTTGCGGCTTAGGCTCTTGGGCCAAGCGTTTGCCCGTATAGGGCGTTGCAGGAATGGAGGCCGATTTTGTGGGTGAGGGTGCAATGGCAGCTTGCTGCTTGCGCTCGCCTGATTTGTCGGCCATTCGATTTGTCGGCTCAGATGTTTCAAATTTGGCCGCAAATCGATTGACCGTGGATTTGATAGACGCACTCATGCTGACGCCAAACTCCTTTAGGCCGTCCGTACTCGGCAGCTTCCAGTCGGGCATTTCGAAACTTGCAATCTTATCGCTAAAGCTCTCGCCCGAATCCATCACTGGCAAGCGGTACTCCGCCACGGGGGCGGCCGTCTGTGCCAACAAGACAGAACGACTGTTCCAGCGGGCGACGCCGCCCTGTAACTCGTTCCAATGATCATTCTTGACCAGATTTGTGGCCGCTGTCGCAAAGCTTTGGCCCGGCGTATTGGTGATCACACCGATGACGCGACCGCTATGCTTGGGCGAGCCAAATAAGGCGGCGACCCCGCCAGAACGGATGCGGCCCGTCTTGGTATATTGCGCGGCATAAAGCTGGAATAGCTGCTGCTCATCAGTGGCGGCAAATTCGCCGTAAGACGCGGATAGCAGATTGTCGCCATTAATGGCCTGTCCTTTCAGAGCATTATCTAACGCTGTTGGTCCCGCCGTGCGAAGCTCGCGATCAATCTTGGTGGATTGACCGAGGACCAGAACATGACGATCACCCGCCGCGTCTATCTCGCCCGTCCGCGCATAGGTCGCGTCCACCATGCCTGCACCCGCAGACTTAGCGATTTGAGCGATGATGCGGAGGCTGGCATTGTAATCCGCCGTCCCTTTGGGCAGCGCGATATAGCTGCTAGCGCCGTCATTATCTGTGAATGGCGCGCCTGTTGCCGCCATGCGGGAGAGTTCCGTAATCGGAGACGGTGCCTCTGATGTCAGCATTAATTTTGACCCACGACCCAGCACGAAATTCGGCGTGCCAGCGGATTGTGCGGGACAGGCTGTGTCTGATTTTGCTTTGAGTTCGGGTGTCAATGTCAGCACATTGTCATTGCCGCGCAATGCGCCGGGTCGCACGGTGAAAGCCACCGTCTTGCGTGTCTTGTCAAGTTTGGCCGAGCCGAGCAATTCCCCGTTGAGCGCCACGCGCAGCTGCGAATCTTCGGACACATTCTCGCTGGCGGAGAGCTTGAGCAGGACTTCGCCCGACATAGAGGCTGGGTCAGCGACAGAAAAACGCAGCGCTTGCGGCCCGCTGGCCCAATCATCGTCACCTGCATTATTGACGAAATGTGTCCCGGGAATATCAGATAATTGCTCTGTGCCAGACACGCGGACAATGTCGTAAGAGAAGCGCGATTGCATCCGCATCTCGCCAACGCTGGTCACTTGACGGCGCGCCTTGGGCAATTTGTGTATCGCGAAACTTTGCACCGTGCTGAGCAATTCGGCATCAGTATCAGCCGTCATAATGAGGCGCATAGGACGACCCCGCGGCACGAAAATCCGCGAGCCTGAACCGTTCAAAACTTGCGCGTCATTCGTATAGGCATGCAGTTGATCACGGCGGGCCATGATGATTTCAAAGTCGCCTTGACCCTTCGTTGTCGTAAATGTCGGGAGTGTCTCCATCCGCAAGCCTACACCTTGAGCGGCGAGCGCTTGGAGTGCGGTTGCATTATTGAGGGCTTGAGGCGTGATGACGCCAACGCGGCGCGGTGCAATCGCTGGCAAGTCTAAACGCATTTCAACTTCGCGAAGCTGTAACGCACGGGACTTTGCCCGCCCCCCTACAACTAGCTTGGAATTTTGCAGATCAATCAGCCAAGCGCCGTGTTGCGGCATGACACAATCTGCGCCCGCTGGCGTCGGATAGATCAAGCGGATTGTGTTGCGGCGCGAGCGAACTTTGGCAGGATTAAGCGTAATCTGCGCATCAAATCCTTGCCCGCGTGTGCGTATCGGCACAGGGGTGTCATTGTTGAACTGCACCAATATCTCGCTATCGCGGCTCATCTTGTTGAGCGGATCAGCGGTCAAGAGCAGCTGCAACTTATCTGTATGATCAGCTTCTGACAGATCAAAGGACAGGTCTAAGGCAGGCTTGCGCCAATCTAGCACACGAGCCTTGATCGCACGGTCACCGTCGGTAATGTCCGAAAGTGGGGCTGCGTAATTTACGCTGGCCTTCACGGGAAATTTCAGTCCCGGATTGGCGACATAAAGATCTGGCCCAACGCTGGCCGCAAAGCCTAGCGCTGGGGTCAGAGTAGTTATAAGTGTGCCAGCGATTGCGCGCTGAAATGTCTTGTATTGTGACATGGTCCGATGCCTCATGATTAATGTAAGACTAACCAAGCAAGTAGGATGCCAAATATGACATTTGAGGCGAAATTAGATGCGGCGCTTCTAGTGCGAGGCGAGAAATGAGCCCGCGCTTGAAGACCCAAATTGCGGTCAGTGGCCTGTTGCGGACGGCCCAAAGCGCCGGGGCGTTTGCGGCGATCCTGCGCAAGGGCGACCCTGATTCAGGGGCTTATTTGGTGAGCGTGCGGGCAGGGCACGACGTCACGCTTTATACAGCGGAGCGTAATATGGACGGAGATGTCGTCTGGATCGCGCAAGGTCCAATGACCGAGACCGACGCGACAGCGAAGATTAACCGTCGCGTCGATTTTGATCCTGACCTCTGGGTCGTGGAGATCGAAGACCCGCAAGGAAGGAGCTTTCTGGACGGCGTTGTTAGCGCGGAGTCTGCACAGCCGTCGGCAGAGCAAGCTGCTGCCGAAGCCTTATTCCGAGGCCCAAAGCCGCGCAGATAAGCGCCACCATCAGGCCATACCATACGCCCTTCGCCCCAATCTCTGTGTGTAGACCAAGATAATAGGCGACGGGAAACCCGATCACCCAATAGCTGACGCCCGTAATCCACATGGCAGCCGTTACGTCTTTCAGACCACGTAAGAGCTGATTGGCCGCCACTTGCACCGCGTCAAAAAAGGCGAAGGCAGCAGCGATCGGCAGGAAGGTCACGACAAAGGCGATCACCGCTTGGTTTTCTGGCTTATCCAAATTTAGATAAATCGAGGCGATTCCATTCGGCCAAATCGCGACGGGAATGGCGATCAATCCAATCATGATGATACAAGCGATCATTGTGGTCGAGGCCGCGCGGCGCTCCGCAGGTTTATTTCCCGCCCCGCGCGCAAGGCCAATACGCACCGCGCCTGCCATGCTCATCCCCCACGGCATCATAAAGGCCATGGCAGCCACGTTCAGCGCAATCTGATAAGCCGCTTGCTGCGTCACGCCGATCACGCCCACGATTAGGACGGCGGCGTTAAACAACATGCCTTCAAAAGTCGTCGCCATCGACATAGGCCAGCCGAGCCTAAAGACTTCTCCAAAGCGCTCCCAATCTGTCCGAAAGAAATTCTCGAATATATGAAAGCTACGCGCGCGCGGATCGAGATAGACATAGCCGACCAGCAGGATGAACCCGACAATCCCAGAGATCGCAGACGCTAATCCTGCCCCGGTCAGACCCATCTTCGGCAGGCCGTATAATCCGAAAATCAGCACGAAATTCAGGCCGATATTTAAGAATGTCGTAGCGGTGATGATCAGAAACGGCACGAAAGTTTTGTCCAAAGCTGCCAGGAAATTCCGTAATACCCCTCCTGCCAACAAGAACGGTAAGCCGATCATCATTGCCAGAATATAGCTCTGCGCCTTAGCGGACACGCTGGGGTCTTGGCCCAGAAAGATCGCGACGCGTTCCGTATTAAACACGAGCAACAGCATGAGCGGCGTTAACAATATGATCATCCAGAGCGTCATACGAACCGACCTGCGCGGATCAACACGGTCGGATTGGTCCGCGCCCAACGCCTGCGATACAAGGGGCGAAACCGCCATGATTGGCCCGCTGGTCAACATCCAGAGGAAGTAGAATATAACGCTACCCACACCGGCGGCGGCGATATCCACGGGCGACAATCGCCCGATCATCACCATATCGACGAAGCTCACCGAGAAGGAAATCAGCTGCGTTAGCGCCATGGGAATACCCAGCGTCAGCAAGGCACGCATCTCTCCGCGCCAGCTCTGCGGCAGGATCGTGGTCTGCGGGATATGCGGCTTTGCGTCCATCGCGGGGACATAATGCGGCGGGCGTAAAATGCCTAGCCCTAAATTTAGGAGAGGCTTACAAACGGCGAGGGTTAAGGGCTAAGAACTAAGGGCGGCGAGGCCACTTAGGCGGTAAATTTCGTCTATCGCTTGCATCTGCGCGATGGCGTCTTGACCACTTGTAGGCGGTTGTGTGCCGTGTGTGAGTGCGTCAACGATCGCGGAAAGTTGCCAGTCATAGGTCGTCTGCGCGGCCCAGTCAGGACGATCGCTCAGGCTCGTAGTTTCACTCGGCGTGTGCAAAGTGCAGCTGCGATAGGGATGCACGGGATTATCTAGGCGCACCGTGCCGCCAGCGCCGCGCACTTCGATAAAGCCAAGGCGCGGAATATCCTCGTGCATATCGCAGCTAATCTCGGCAGTCAGTCCCGCACCGAAGTCGAGTTGCGCAGCCAAATAGAGATCAATGCCAGGATTTCCTTCAATCGCTTTGGCGGCCACAATCTTCGGCTCGCGCCCTGCGATGCGGCGCGCCATATGCAAGGGGTAGCAGCCAAGATCCATCAGCGCTCCACCGCCGAGCTTGGCGATATGGCGTAACTCGCCGTCTCGATTCGGGATCGTCACATGGAAACGCCCCGTAATGTTGTGGATCGGGCCAAGCGTTTTGACCGCCGCTTCAAAGGCGTGAAAGGCGGGATGAAAGACGTAGTGAAACGCTTCCATGATAAAGATGCTCGGGAGGGTGGCAATCTCTCGCGCTTCATCTGCGGTCATCGCAAAGGGCTTCTCAATTAATTGAATACGGTCATGTCGCGCCGCCGCTTTTGCTATGTCTAAATGCAGAGAGGGCGGGAGGGGATTGTAGATCAGATCAATGTCGTCTCGCGCACAGAGCGTCGCGTAGTCGCCGTGAATGTCGATGCCCGTCAGGTCGTGTTCAGCGGCGTAAGCCGCGCCGCGATCCGTATCGCGACAGGCCAATGCGACGATCTCCATATCATCACGTTTCGCAATCGGCGCGATCATCGCTTTTGGCGCTATGCGGGACGCGCCGAGCAAGCCAACCCTGAGAGGCGTTACGAGGCTCATTCGGCTGCGTCGCTCGCATAGGTCAGCGCCATAAACACGTCTTCGAGGTCGGGCTCTTCGGTACGCAAATCACTGATCGACAACCCCGCGGCCTTCACGCGATTGAGTAGGCCAGAGATCGAATCTGTGCCGCTGCGATAGCTAATGCAAAGCTGCTCGCCGTCCATTGTGGCGTTCAAATCAGACAAAGCCTCTGGCACGGCGGAGAGCGATTCGGTCGGCGTGATCTTGAGAATCCGCTTATCAAGCCGCGCCAACATATCGACCTTGCTCTCATTGGCGACGATCTCGCCTTGGTGAATAATCGCGATTTGGTCACACAGCGCTTCGGCCTCTTCGAGGTAATGCGTTGTCAAAATAATTGTTGTGCCGTTACGATGTAACTCCTGCACATATTCCCAAAGCTGTCGGCGCAATTCGATGTCGACGCCGGCTGTCGGTTCATCGAGGATCAGGACCGGCGGATTATGCACGAGCGCTTTCGCAATCAAAAGGCGCCGCTTCATGCCGCCCGAGAGTTGCCGCACATAAGCGTCGCGCTTATCTGCAAGGCCAAGAGCGGCGAGAATGTCTTCAGATCGTCGTTCAGACTTTGGCACGCCGTAATAACCCGCTTGCAATTCGAGGGCTTGATACGGCGTAAAGAAAACGTCCATCGCGATTTCTTGTGGGACGATGCCGATGCTGGCGCGGGCGGCGCGGGTGTCTGTATCAATGTCGTGGCCGCAGATCGCTGCTGACCCGCCCGACTTATTCACCAGCCCTGCTAGGATATTGATCATCGTTGATTTCCCCGCCCCATTGGGCCCGAGCAAGCCAAAGATCGAGCCGCGCGGAATAACCAAATCTACGCCCTTTAGCGCAGTCTTGGCAGGGGCTTTCTTGCTGGCTTTATACGTCTTCTTCAGACCTTTGATTTCAATCGCGGGGGAGAGGTCGTCTGGTTTTGGGTGAGAAGGCGTCATCGGATTTCCCGTCTATAATTCTTGCGAAGCGCGAAGGCCTGTCATATGAAAGGCGCACACGCAGTGGCAGCATATTACGCCGCAAACTGTGAATGACCTAGTGAACAATGAGGATTTTGATGTCAAACCCAGAAAGTCACGACGACGATATTGTGATCGTCTCGACAACTCGCGTGGCCTGTGATGGCGGCGGCGGTGCGCTGGGTCATCCGAAGACCTATCTGGATATGGGTTCAGACACTTCTGTCACCTGTAAATATTGTGATCGCGAGTTCAGGCTTGACCCCAAAACTGTGCCAGGCGGGCATCACTAAACGAACACCTATTCGCGCTCAAAGCGGTATCGTTTGAGGATGCCTCTGGCGGGGACTTTCTCGCCATTGATCGTCTTGGGATAGAACCGCGTCTTGCGTGCCGCGCGTTCCGCCGCTTTCACGAAATCCTTCTCATAGCGTTCAGCTTGCACGCTCACCAACTCCGTCATGGCCACATCGCCGTCCGCATCGATATTCAGGCTCAACGTGACAACGCCAGAGATGTTGCGGCGATAGGCGGAGCGCGGATAGCGCGGCGTTGAATTCTTTCGCACACGTGGCATGACCACAACTTGCTTTGTCACTTCGACGACTTTGGGCGGCGGGGGCGGGGTGTAGACAGGCGGTGGCGGTGCTTGACGCGGTGCGCCCAGCAAAGTGTCGTCTTGGATATTCTTCGGGATCGGGCTGCGCGTATCATTCAAACGGCGATCGGGCTTCGGCTCGACATCTGGTGTGCCTAGAATGTCCGCTCGCAGAACGGCAATCTCCTCATCGCGCCCGCCGAGCAATGACCCGCCCCAATGCTCGCTATACTCATTCAAAATCGCAAGCCGCTCCTCTTGCGTCAGCCTGTCATTATAAACGCGGGCCATCACGTCGTTCCACGCCTGATTGTCACGCAGATTAATTATATCGAGTTGCGCCATGGCGGCATCGGCGCGGTCATCTGTCGGGTAGACCCGCATAAAGTCCTGCAATCTGGCACGCCGCAGCGGGGCGTCTGTCTCGCTGATCGCGGTCAGATATGCCGCGCGGGCATCACGGTTCGTCGTGGGATTTGGTCTGTCCGTTAGGTCTGCAGGTCGCGAAAAATAGACAGCCGCAAATACCGCCAGCACGGCGAGGAGGCCAATCAGCCATAGCCCAAGCGGAAAAGACGCGCGCGGTAGCTCGCCTTCATCTTCGGTGGGCTCATCAATCGATTGATACACCCTGCTTATCCCTTGATCATCTTCATTTCCTCTCGCTTTTACACGCTCAAATCCGCTTGCGCTATTGAATTTCTGTCCCAATCCGCGCAATAGTCAGATCATGAAATTTTGCCTGAAACCGCTATCTGGACCCACATTGTGAGCGAGACCGTTCCTGTCGACGAAAGCTCTCATGTCGTCCTCGTTGACGGCTCTGGCTATATCTTCCGCGCTTACCACGCGCTGCCGCCCTTAACGCGAAAGACGGACGGCCTGCCGATTGGCGCAGTCGCGGGCTTCTCCAATATGCTGTTCAAGCTGCTGCGGGATCAAAATGATGACAGCCGCCCGACCCACTTCGCCGTGATTTTCGATAAGGGCAGCTATACCTTCCGCAACGATATCTATCCCGCATACAAAGCCAATCGGTCCGAGACACCCGAAGATCTCCTCCCGCAATTTCCGCTCGTGCGCGACGCGACGCGGGCTTTTGGTGCAGCCTCCATTGAAATGGAAGGCTTTGAGGCAGACGATATCATCGCGACCTATGCCCGCCAAGCCGAGGCGAAAGGCGCGCGCGTCACCATCATCAGCTCGGACAAGGACTTGATGCAGCTGGTGTCTGACAAGATCACTATGCTCGATACAATGAAAAATAAAACCATCGGCATCCCCGAAGTCCGTGACAAATTCGGTGTGTCGCCAGAGCAAGTCATCGAAGTGCAAGCCCTCGCGGGAGACAGCGTTGATAATATTCCTGGTGTGCCGGGCATCGGCGTGAAAACGGCTGTGCTCCTGCTCGAAGAATATGGTGACCTCGAAACACTGTTGCAGCGTTGCGACGAAATTCCGCAAAAGGGTCGTCGCGAAAAGATGATGGCAAATATCGATAATGCCCGCGTGTCGCTTGAACTCGTCACGTTAAAAACGGATGTTGAACTGGCGACACCGCTGGATGACCTGGCCGTGTCTGATCCTGATGTTGAGGTGCTGTTTGATTTCCTCGAACTCATGACTTTCCGCACATTGACAGCCCGCGTCCGCGCCGCGCTGAGTGACGGAGATACGGACGGCTTGCGCAAAGACGACACGCTGACCGCACCCGCTGAATTAGACACGCCAGAAAACCTGACCTTCGATAAATCAAAATATGTCTGTGTGCAGGACATGGACGTCCTTGAGTATTGGATCGCTCGTGCCATGACATGTGAGGTGATCTCCGTCGATTTGGAGACGGACAGCCTTGATTCTGCCGCCGCGAATATGGTCGGGCTTTGCATGGCGCTCGGCGATAATGAGGCCTGCTATATCCCGCTGGCGCATGTCGGCGAAGGGGCCGATATGTTCGGCGATGACGCCCCCAAGCAAATCCCGAGGGACGCGGCCTTAGCGGCATTGAAACCCTTATTAGAAGTCCCCCATGTCTTGAAAGTCGGGCAGAATTTCAAATATGATCTCGGCGTATTTGCGCGATATAACCTCCGCCCTGCGCCCTATGACGACACTATGTTGATCTCCTATGCACTCGAAGCGGGCCTCCATAGTCACGGCATGGATGCGCTGTCAGAGATGCATTTCGGCCACAAACCCATCAGCTTCAAAGACATTGCTGGCACGGGCAAAAATCAAAAAACCTTCGACCAAATCAGCCTTGAAGATGCCACGCCTTATGCCGCCGAAGACGCAGACGTTACTTTGCGCCTTTGGAAATTCCTGAAGCCGAAATTGGCAGCGGAAAATGTTGCGACCGTCTACGAAACTCTTGAGCGTCCGCTGCCCGCGATTATTGCGCAAATGGAAAATCAGGGGATTAAAGTTGACCGCGCTGAACTCGCGCGTCTGTCCTCTATGTTTGCGCAGAAAATGGCAGGCCTTGAGGCCGAAGCCTATGAGTTGGCGGGCACGAAATTTAATCTCGGCAGTCCGAAACAACTCGGCGAAATTCTGTTTGATCAAATGGGCCTCGAAGGCGGCAAGAAGACCAAAACGGGCGCGTGGCAAACGGGCGCTGGCGTCTTGGAAGATTTGGCGGTCAAAGGCGAAAAACTGCCGCAAACTATTTTGGATTGGCGGCATTATGCCAAGTTGAAATCTACCTATACTGACGCGCTCGTCACGCAAATTAATCCCGATACGGGCCGCGTTCACACGAGCTTTTCGCTCGCGGCGACGACAACGGGGCGGCTGTCCTCCTCTGACCCAAACCTCCAAAATATTCCGATCCGTACCGAAGAAGGTCGCAAAATCCGCGATGCTTTTGTCGCCGAAAAAGGCCATGTCCTCGTCGCAGCGGACTACTCTCAAATTGAGCTGCGCTTGCTCGCTCATGTGGCAGACTTGCCGACGATGAAGCAGGCCTTTGCGGACGGCGTCGATATTCATGCCCTGACGGCAAGCGAGATGTTCGGTGTCCCACTTGCGGACATGGACAGCGCCACACGGCGCCGCGCCAAGGCAATTAATTTTGGCATCATCTACGGCATTTCCGCGTTCGGCCTCGCCAATAATCTTGGCATTAGTCGCGGCGAAGCGGGAGATTATATCAAAAGTTACTTCGAAAAATTCCCCGGCATCAAAGCCTATATGGACGACGCCAAAGCGGAAGCACGGGAACATGGCTATGTCAAAACGATCTTCGGTCGAAAATGCCATATTAAAGGTATTACGGACCGCAATCAAGCTGTGCGCGGTTTCGCTGAACGTCAAGCGATCAACGCGCCCATTCAAGGCGGAGCGTCCGATATAATGCGCCGCGCAATGATCCGTATGCCGGACGCCATAAAAGATATAGAAGGCGCACGCATGCTCCTCCAAGTGCATGACGAATTAATTTTCGAAGTGCCAGACAATCAGGCTGACGCGCTGATCAATATTGTTAAACCGACGATGGAAAAAGCGGCGCGCCCTGCTGTTCAAATTTCCGTTCCGCTTGTTGTGGACGCTAAAGCCGCGTTGAATTGGAATGATGCGCATTAATTAATTAATTAATTAAATTCAAAAGGACCGCCTTATGACTTATCTTGTTCTCGTCCGTCACGGACAATCCGAATGGAACCTTGCCAATCGCTTCACTGGCTGGGTTGATGTTGATCTGACCCCCGAAGGTGTAAAGGAAGCCAAGAAGGCGGGGAAGCTTCTGGCGAAAGAAAATATTCAATTCGACGCAGCCTTCACCAGCTATCAACGCCGCGCGATCAGAACGCTGTGGATGACCCTCGAAGGCATTGAGCAATTCCATATTCCAGTGACCAAAGACTGGCGGTTGAATGAACGTCATTACGGCGGACTGACGGGCCTGAATAAGCAAGAGACGCGAGATAAACACGGCGATGATCAAGTCCATATCTGGCGCCGCAGCTTCGATGTTCCGCCGCCGCAAATTGACACAGACAGCGAATTTCATCCCTCCAAAGAGGCGAAATACGCACACATCGATCCCGCAGAATTGCCAACGGGTGAGAGTTTGAAAATCACCTGCGAACGCGTGCTGCCTTACTATAACGACCAGATCGTGCCGTTCCTGCGGGCGGGCAACAACCTTATCATTTCAGCGCATGGAAACTCCCTTCGGGCTTTGATGAAGACGCTCTTTGATGTGTCCGATGACGATATTCCAGGTTTCGAATTCCCGACTGGCAACCCGCTCTTGCTTGAATTAGATGACGCGACACTCAAGGTGAAATCTGCGCGATACCTCGATAAAAAACGGGCCAAAGACCTCCCTGAAATTAAAGGCGCACAAGCTGCCTCATGACGCAAAATATATGACCCTCGCGCTGAGCCTTGCGCGGGCGCAGCAGGGTCGCACTGGGGAAAACCCCGCTGTCGGCTGTGTCTTGGTCAAGGACAACGCGATCATTGGCCAAGGCGCGACGTCCGATGGTGGCCGCCCCCACGCTGAGACCAATGCGCTGCAAGTCGCGGGACGGCAGGCACGCGGCGCGACCGCCTATGTCACGCTCGAACCATGCTCCCATTATGGGCAGACTGGGCCTTGCGCGGATGCATTAATCGCGGCGGGCATTGCGCGCTGCGTTATTGCGGTGATCGATCCTGACCCCCGCGTGCATTGGCGCGGCGCAGCCTTGCTACAAGAAGCGGGGATAGATACCGTGGTCGGCGAAGGCGCTGAGCAGGCTTATCAGATCAATACGGACTTCTTCGCACGGGTAAGTGGATAACAGCGCAGATCGCTTTCATTTACTGCATCTCGTTCATACATTATTTATGAATAGACGTTTGAAAGCCGATATAACTTTCATTTGCTAGCATCGGTTAATCCTTTATTTACCTACTTCGCTATCTCTCACTCGAAATTAAGTTTCTGAATTGTCCTGTCTTAAATGCCCTAAACCAGCGTGATGGATGCCGCGTCATTATCCCGTTTGAAAGCGCAGTTTACTTCCAATCCAAGTGCTGCGTTGACGAGTTGGTAACCATAGGCGCGTAAGTCGAGGTTATGACCACACTCGCCGTTGAAATGACCATAGAACCTGGGGCGGAGCGCCTCGTCACTGATATGGGGCGGCGGATGAAGACGAAGGCACGGTCCAAAGTCATTGACCGCACTTTGACTCAAATTCGCGACGACTTTCATATTTCCGAACTCACAGACTGGTTCCGCGAGGATGCCTTTGCCGTACAGCGCCGCACGACCGTGCGCCTCTCGCCAGAAAATGCAGACTTTGTCGCGGCTCCTTGCTCAAACCGTGGGCAAGGGGAGGCCGAGCGTATTGATGGGGCTTATTTATTTTGCGGCGGCGCATTTATCCCGTGATGATCTTGAGAGCTTGCGAACGTAGCGGTTTTGATTGGGTTCGCATGAGAGTGGCAGCGTCGCTCAAGTTTCAAACTCCTAGAAAATAAAAGTGATTAATCACTTTTATTTTCTCGATCTTTGATTTTATCGTCATTTTATGACTTCTGATGACTCCTGACGATTCCTGATGACTTCTGACGACTCCCGGTGATTCCTAATGACTCTAGGTGATTCCAATATTACCATCCAAAGCCCCTTTGCCGCATAGCTTTCCAAAATACTCTTTTGAAGCGTTTCCCAAGGGCTTAGTTGGGTGCTTTGCAAAAAGATGTCCGATAAAACGTTGCAAGCATAAACAAGTGATTAATCACTTATAAGAATTCTAATATGAAGCGCCCCAATGTTGATATGCGTGTTGATATGCGCGATTGCGTCCGCGCTTTGCGGCGCGCGTCCGTGACTTTGTGCTGCAATAGCTCTCGTCGCCAAGCACGCAATCGCGCGGCGTCACGGGCTTTTATAGGGCCTCGTCCTCGGGGCATGACCGCCTCCTTAAATATGTCCTTGTGAAAAATGAGGTGTCCGCATGAAGCCGTCAGCCCGGGCGTGAACCCGTGGCGCATAATGTGTTTTCGGGCCAAAGCCCCATGCGGCAGTGTCTTTTTCACACAAGCGGCCGAACTGGCCAGTCGCGGGCCAATCAGCTCTCGCTTGGCCACCCAAGCTAATCGCGCGTTACCGCGGCAGCTCCAATGACAAACACTGCTTCATCCCAATTAAGCCAACGTACGCTCGACTGCCTCGCGGATAAAGACGGACGTTTATATCACGGCAAGACCGTCCGAGGATAAGCAAAGCAAAACCCTAGGCAAGTGTGTGATGTAAGCGGGCAAAATGCGGTATTAAATGGTTGGGCTAGTTCCCACTGGCTTCATCCATGGCGTCTTCGGCAGGCATGCCAATGGCGTGAAAACCACCGTCGACGTGATGGGTTTCGCCTGTAGATGACAGGCCGAGGTCGGACAAGAAATAGAGCGCTGCGCCTGCGACGCCTCTGGGATCCGTGTTATCGCGCATAGCGGCTGCGGCTTTGTTAAAGCGGAACATGTGACGGCCAGAGCCGATGCCTGCGGCGGCGAGTGTCTTGATCGGGCCTGCTGAGATTGCATTAACGCGAATACCGCGCGGGCCGAGGTCAGCCGCAATATAACGTGTGCAAGCTTCAAGCGCGGCCTTGGCTACGCCCATAACGTTATAATTTGGGATCACGCGCTCGGAGCCGAGATAGGTGAGTGTCACCATCGATCCGCCATCATTCATAATCTCGCTCGCGCGGCGGGCGCTATCGACGAAGGAATAAGCGGAAATATCGAGCGCGGATTTAAAGCCTTGGCGCGTCGTATTGTCGACAAAGCTGCCCGCCAGTTGGTCTTTGCCCGCAAAAGCAATGGCGTGGACCAGGAAATCAATCTTGCCCCATTTGTCTTTCAAGGTCGCAAAGGTGCTATCCATCGTAGCGTCGTCGGTGACGTCACATTCGCATAAAATGTCTGACCCCACAGATTCTGCAAGTGGTTTGACACGACGGAGCAGGGCATCCCCTTGATAGGTAAAAGCAATCTCCGCACCTTGGGCTGCGAGTTGACGGGCAATGGCCCATGCGATCGAGTTTTTATTGGCGACACCCATAATCAAGCCGCGTTTGCCAGCCATTAATGTGCCTGTTGGAAATTCCTGATCTGACATGCGCTCATCCATTCTAAATTATAATGTGTGCCTCATTCTAGGAGGCGCAGGGCGCTTTGACTAGTCAGATTTCTTGTAAATTTAGGGGAGGCTGGTCCGCTTATAATTCAAGTATTCACTGTGAATAACGGAAACAGGTGTTTACCTATCTTTCTACTTTGGGTATGCATTAACCTTAAATTTGCATCACGATTGGGAGTGAGGGCAAATTGGGGGGATAAGGTTCGGGATGACGTCTGGCTTTGGAAATATGCGGGCGTATATCGATAAAATCGATGCAAGTTCCTCCGCTGAAGTGGCCTTTGACATCATGTGTGAGGCGTTGGAAACACTGGGTTTCACTTACGTATTTGCGGGGCGGGGCGCAATTAATCTCAGCGAAGATATTCTGCCGTCCCAATTCTATTTTGCAAAGCGGGCGGAAGCCTTCATTCTACGCTATTTGCAAAAACGCTATATCTATGTTGATCCTGTTATCGCGCACCTGGCGCGAACAAACCGACCTTATCGATGGCGCGACTCATATACTGACCTAACCCAAGAGCAGATAATCCAAACCGAGGATGCCCGCGCGCATGGCTTATGCTTTGGCATATTGCTGCCAATCTCCACGCGGCGCGGACGACAAGCGATTGTCTCGATCGGGCGTGAAACAGATTTCGATTTGAGCGCGGCGGACATGTTTGAGATCGAACTGCTATGCTGCGTGACATTTGATGTCATAGACCGCCATCTAGGCGAGGCCACAGTGGATGTACCCAAAATTTCTGTCAAAGAACACGAGATTTTAGACTTAGTGGCTAAGGGAAAAACGAATTGGGAGATCGGGCAGATCATGTCCATTTCCGAATATTCTGTGCGAGATTACCTCAAGTCACTCTCGGATCGATTTGAAACGTCAAACCGCACCCACACCGTAGTTCGGGCGATCCAGTTGGGGCTTTTGCGCGCGTAATGCGACAATAGACCCTGTCAATTACCTAAATGTAGGTTTTACAAACGCTTGTAATAGGGAAATCGTAAGACATCCCTAGGCCTAGCGCTGACAGGATGGTCCGCTTAGCGGATCGGTCATGTCGTATGAAAACCGGGATGTCAGATTTGCAGGTTTCAGTGCCCCGAAACGGCAGGTCTGCCTGATTTCAACATACGGCATGACCTACTTTTTTATGGGGGCGTTCTAAAATTTTCGCGCGATGGCAAGTGCTAGGGTTGTACCGGTATTTTTAGGGGTCAGCGGGCTGTCCTTCGCGTCACCTTGCAAGACGGAATGATTGACAGCGCCGATCACTTCGTAATTTTCGTTCACAGTCCAATAGACGGCAGTATGCACGCCGAGGGTCGAGACTTGGCCGTCCAGATCTAACGCTGTGAGGGCGGGGAATGTATCGGATACGGCCGCCGCTTGCGCGTCCGTAATGCCGTATTGCGTATTGATCCAATCGCGAGAGTGATATGTCGCGCGGACGCCTGGGGTAATCTTTACATTGTCGAGTGGGGAGAATGACGTGGACAGCAATGCGTCCACGCGCATCCCGTCAAGACCGCCGACAACTGGCACAGTCGCGATTGTGTCAAATGCGGCAATCGGCAGATAAACGCGCGTGAAAGCAGCCGCCGTCAGGGTAGGGTCAACTTCAAAGGCGTCATTGTTAAACGGTGTATCATCCCCTTTGCGACCCAAGGAAATATTGGTCGTCGCGCCGAGGCGGAAGTGATCATTATTGATCGCGTAAACACCTGCCCCGAGCGCAGGATTAAAAAAGTAGCGACCTTTATAGCCCGCGCTAACAAAGGGCAAAGGCAGGACACTGCTCTTCTCGCTGCCGACATATGTCTCGCGGATAAGGGCGGCGGCTCCCACATCTACGAAAGTTTTGTTCTGCTTCTCACTGACAGTGAAAATCGAATCCTGCGCTGCGCTGGGCGTGGCAAAAGCTAGCATTGCCGTGATAAGGGCAGAAGGGATGAGGGGTAGGCGTGGCATGATGTCTCCTAGGGTTACAGGCTAATACGCCTCAACCCTGAAAAAGTGTCATCACATTTGCGCGACACTAAACTTTTGCGAAAATGACGCTGCCATTCGTGCCGCCAAATCCGAAAGAATTGGACATGGCTGTCTTGACCTCAGTATCTACCCGCTTCCGCGCAATGTTAATTGTGGGAATTTCAGGATCAACGGTTGTGATGTTAATGCTAGGTGCGACGAAGTCATGTTCCATCATCAGGAGCGTATAGATCGCTTCTTGGACACCCGCCGCGCCGAGGCTGTGGCCTGTCATACACTTTGTGGCAGACACATAAGGCCCGCTTTCGCCGAACACACGGTGGATTGCTTGCGTTTCCGCAATGTCGCCAACGGGTGTGCTGGTCGCGTGGGGGTTGATATAATCGACCGTTGTCAGACCCGCATCTTTCAACGCCATACGCATGGCACGTTCCGCACCTTCACCGCTGGGCGCGACCATGTCGTAGCCGTCAGACGTCGCTGCATAGCCGACGATCTCTGCATAGATTTTCGCGCCGCGCGCAACGGCGTGTTCGTATTCTTCGAGGACAACCATGCCCGCGCCGCCCGCGATCACAAAGCCGTCGCGGCTCTCGTCAAAGGCGCGAGAGGCCGTCTCTGGCGTGTCATTATATTTGCTGCTCATCGCGCCCATCGCGTCAAAGAGGGAGGACATCGTCCATTCGACTTCTTCGCCGCCGCCCGCAAACATAATGTCTTGCTTGCCCCATTGGATTTGCTCGGCCGCTGCGCCGATACAATGCAGTGAGGTTGTGCAAGCAGAGGTGATCGAGAAATTCACGCCTTTGATCTTGAAATGTGTCGCGAGGGTCGCTGATACCGTTGATGACATCGCCTTTGGCACAGCGAACGGCCCAATCCGTTTGGGGGAGTTATTCTTGCGCGTAATATCGGCGGCCCGCACGATTTCCAGCGAACTTGGCCCGCCAGAGCCAGCAATAATGCCCGTGCGCTCGTGAGAGATTTGATCTTCGCTCAATCCCGCATCCTCAATCGCCTGCTGCATAGAGACTGCGCTCCAACCCGCCGCGTCCGCCATGAAACGCATAGAGCGTTTTTCGATAAAGTCTTTGGGGTCTAAATTCGGACGGCCAGAAATTTGGCTGCGAAAGCCAAGCTCCGCCATTTTTTCATCTTTGGTAATCCCGCATTTGCCCGCTTTCAGGCTGGCGGCAACTTCGTCTTTACTGTTCCCGATGCAGGAGACAATACCGAGACCTGTGACAACAACGCGACGCATTTAGACTTCTCCGTTTTCAGGAATAAACAAGCCAACCCGCAGGTCTTTGGCTTTATAAATTAATTCATCATCCGCATACATACGGCCATCGGCAATGCCGAGAACCAGCTTGCGGCGGATGACACGCTTTAGCTCGATTTCGTAGCGGACTTTTTTGATGTCCTGCGTGACTTGTCCCGTAAATTTAACCTCGCCCACACCCAGCGCACGTCCGCGCCCAGGGGAGCCAGACCAGCCAAGCCAAAATCCGACGAGCTGCCACATGGCGTCTAGGCCAAGGCAGCCTGGCATTACAGGGTCGCCTTTGAAGTGACATTCGAAAAACCACAAATCCGGCTTAATATCTAACTCCGCGATGACTTGGCCTTTGCCGTGTTCACCGCCGTCCTCGTCCATGTGTGTAACCCGGTCGAGCATGAGCATGGGTGGTAGAGGCAATTTGGCATTGCCGGGCCCAAATAGGCTCCGCTCGCCGCTGATAATCAGATCGTCATAATCGTAGGAGGATTGTATTTTTTTCATAGTTCCAGACACGCCTATTGTGAAGGCATAGTGATAGACAATGCGTATCTAAACTCAAGTTGAAACTCGGAAAAATTTAAGGGGAGGTTAGGCTAGACGCCCTAGCAAAGATCAGCGCTTTCGCGTCCCAGCTTTATGATCCGCTCTTGCGAGAGGTGACGCTATAGCGCCCAATCGCGGTCTGTGCGGGCGTCCAGTCGGGACGAAGTTCCAGCGCGCGTTTCAGGTCGTAATAGGCGGCTTTGAAATTCTCTTGGCGATCATGGACAAGCGCGCGATTATAGAGCGCTTCGGGTATTTGGTCCGCGCCGAGATCATCAATCGCTGTGTTTAGTGCCGTCAAAGCTGCGTCAGTTTCATTCAGATAAAGAAGTGTCGCGCCGTAATTGATGTAGGCTTCCGTCAACTCTGGCTTCATCTTTAGCGCAATTTCGTAGTCCGCTTTGGCCGCCGCGTACTCGCCTTTACGCATTTGCAGCACGCCGCGATTGACGTGGGTGGCGGCGCGGTCTTTCTTCGACAGCGCATCCCCTAGGGCATCGCTACAGAGCTTTATCGCATCAGCCGTGCCGGAATTGCCGCTCTTGGTTGAGATATAGCAATCATGCGCCGCCCCATTGCCGAGAACGACGATCTGCGCTTGGGCCGTGCTGGCTATCGCACAAGATACAAGGGCTATAAATGACGTCTGAATTAATCTTTTCATATATCGAGTTTAGCACAAATTAAGGACGAAAGCCATTGGTCTAAGTTTTGACGCTTAGGGCCACTTTACCACGGGAGGCATGGAGGAGAGGATTGTCTTTATATTGCCCCCCGTTTTGAGACCGAATGTCGTGCCGCGATCCCATAAGAGGTTGAACTCGACATAGCGGCCGCGCATGATCAACTGCTCCTCACGCTCGGCTTCTGTCCAAGGCTCGTGCATACGGCCGCGAGCGATCGCGGCGTAAGTGTCTTTGAAATGCCGCCCGACGTCTTGGGTGAAAGCGAAGTCTGCGTCCCAGTCGCCTGAATTAAATCGATCATAGAAAATACCGCCAATGCCGCGTGGCTCGTCGCGGTGGTGGAGGTGAAAATATTCGTCGCACCAGTTTTTTAATTTCGGATAATCTGCGACAGCATGTGCGTCACATGCCGCTTTCATGCCTGCGTGAAAGGCAATCGCGTCAGGGCTGGTCTGCACACGGTCAACAGCTTGTGTGGGCGTCAGGTCACCGCCGCCGCCAAACCAATCTTGGGTCGTTACAATGTAGCGCGTATTAAAATGCACAGCTGGCACACGCGGATTGACCATATGCGCGATTAGGCTGATGCCCGCCGCCCAGAAGCGCGGATCATCTTGGGCACCCGGCACGCGCTCCCGCATCTCTCCCTCAAATTCGCCTTTGACGACAGAGATATGCACGCCGCATTTCTCAAAGAAGCGCCCGCGCAACATGCCGCCTGTCCCGCCGCCGCCATTTTCGACTTTGCGCTCCCAATCCTCGAATTCAAACGTGCCGGGCGTGTCGCCGTAAAGCTCGGACGGGGCTTCGCGTTCTAGCTGCTCAAACTCGGCGCAGATGTCGTTGCGGAGCGTTTTAAACCAAGCGGCGGCTATATCTTTTTTCTGATCAAACATGGGGTGTCCTGTGGCGTAAATTTCTGCGATTGCCAATCGTATTTATTGTCGCTTGGGTCGTTGATCTGGGACAAATTTGATGGGGTAAGATCGCGGTTTTAAGGGAGGCTTTGCGTTTGCCGCAAAGCTTCAAACAAGGTGACCGCGACGGAATTAGATAAATTCAATGACCGAGCGCCCGCCGCCATGGGAATCACCACGCGCGCATCCATCGCCGCATGAACGTCGTCCGGCACACCGGCGCTCTCGCGGCCAAAAATCAGCGTGTCGCTTGGCTCGAATATAAAGTCCGCGAGCGAGGTTGCACCTTTCGTCGTTAGCAGAACTCGCCGACCTGTGCGGGGCAGGGCTTTGAAAGCGTCCCAGCTGACATGACGGGTCAGGGCTGTGGGGGTGCCGTAATCCATCGCGGCGCGGCGCAAAGATTTCTCCGTCAGCGGAAACCCACACGGTTCAATCACGCTCAGGGCCACATCAAAACACGCACAAGACCGCATGATCGCGCCGAGATTGGCAGCAATATCAGGCTGAAAGAGGGTCACGTTAAGGGAGGACGAGGTCATGGCGCGGTTATAGCGGCAAAATGCATGCGCACAACTATCACGTCGCAATGGTGGCGAGGGCCGCATGAACGGCTTGGTAATAAGTCACATGGTATTCAAAGTTAATTATGGCAGGTTGAACCTATGGCTGACACATCCAAAACGCGGCGAGACTTCATTTTTATCGCCACCGGAGCCGTTGCCGTGGGCGGCGCGGTCGCCCTCACACGACCTTTATTGGGGCAAATGGGGCCAGCGGCGGACATTGTTGCAAAAGCTGGCATGGAGATTGATCTCTCGCTTCTGCAAGAGGGCGAACAGATGATAGTGCCGTGGCGCAATAAGCCTATTTTCATTCGCTACCGAACGCCCGCCGAAATCGCGGCCGCGCAAGCGGATGATACAGCGGATATGATTGACCCCGAAACAGATCGGTCTCGCTTAAAGCCAAAGCCGAGTGGGGAATTCGACCCCCGATACTTGGTTATGATTGGGATTTGCTCACATTTTGGCTGTGTCCCAACAAGTGAAATTGGGCGTTTCAATGCATGGCGATGTGTTTGCCATGGCGCGGATTTTGACACGTCAGGCCGTGTCAGGTCTGGGCCAGCCCCCAGAAACATGGCGATTCCGCCCTATACGTGGGTTTCAGAGCGTGCAATCAAACTTGCCCCTGAAGAATCTTGAAAATTGCGCCGTTTTGACGCGAAAAAGCTATGGTCTTTTGCCCTATATATAGAGTAGAACGCCCGAGATACTCATTTGACTGCGGAAATCCGCGAAATTTTACGAGGCTTAGACAGACTATGTCCGAAACCCTGGAAACAAAACCCGAAGACGAAGGCAAACGCGATTTCATCTTCCTCGCCACTGGCGCAGCGGCAGCGGCTGGTGTGGCTTCATTTACGTGGCCCCTCGTGGCCCAAATGGGCAAAGCGGCTGACACATTGGCGGCGGGATCGATTGAGATTGATCTGTCAAAAATCGCCGAGGGCCAACAGCTGAAAATGTTGTGGCGGGGCAAGCCAATTTTCGTGCGTCACCGCACACCTGCTGAAATCGCAGAAGCGGAAGCCGTTGATGTTTCAATACTGCCTGATCCCGAAACAGACGATGCGCGTTTGGTGCCGGGCCCGACAGGCGAACTTAATCCCGCCTATCTCGTCATGATTGGCGTTTGTACGCATTTTGGCTGTGTGCCAGTGGGCGAAGCGGGCGATTATGACGGGTGGTATTGCCCATGCCACGGCAGTCACTACGACACGTCGGGCCGCATCCGTAAGGGGCCAGCCCCTCTGAATATGACCATCCCGCCATATTCATACACTTCAGATAACGTCATCAAGGTAGGTTAATTATGGCCGGACATCCTTCTACATACGAACCCAAATACGCCGCGACGAAGTGGATAGATCAGCGCTTGCCGATCATCCGCATGGGCGCGGATTTTATGACATTTCCGTCTCCGCGGAATTTGAATTACTGGTACACCTTTGGCGGCATCCTCGCGCTTTGCTTGGTTGTGCAGATCGTCTCTGGCGTAATTTTGGCGATGCATTACGTCGCTGATACAGAACTCGCATTTGCGTCTGTGCAGCGTATTCGCCGCGACGTGCCGTTTGGTTGGTTGATCCAGCCTATGCATGCCGTGGGCGCGTCAATGTTCTTCCTCGCCGTGTATATGCATATGTTCCGCGCGCTATATTACGGGTCATATAAAGCCCCGCGAGAGCTGCTGTGGATTATTGGTTGTGTGATTTATCTTGTGATGATGGCGACAGCCTTCCTCGGCTATACTCTGCCATGGGGTCAGATGTCCTTTTGGGGCGCGACCGTGATTACAGGCTTCTTCGGTGCGGTTCCCGTTGTTGGCGAAAGTCTGCAACAGTGGTTGCTGGGCGGGTATGCCGTCGGTAACGCCACGCTCAACCGGTTCTTCGCGCTGCATTACTTGCTGCCATTCGTGATTGCCGCGCTGGTCGGCTTGCATGTCTGGGCGCTGCATCATGTGGGCCAGAACAACCCGATTGGCGTGACAGAGAAAACGAAATCCGACACGCTGTCTTTCCACCCGTTCTACACAGTCAAAGACGCCTTTGCGATTGCATTATTCTTGCTGATCTTTGCGTTTTTCCTCTTCTATCTGCCAGATGCTTTGGGCCATGCTGATAACTATATCGAAGCAGACGCCATGAAGACACCGCCGCACATCGTGCCGGAATGGTACTTCCTGCCCTTCTATGCGATCCTGCGCGCTGTGCCAGATAAGCTGGCGGGTATCTTGCTGATGATCGGTGCGATTGCCGTGCTGTTTGTCTTGCCTTGGCTTGATACGCATAAGGTGAAATCCATGCGCTTCCGTCCAGTGGCGCGTTGGTTCTTCCTGATCTTCCTCGTGATGTGCTTCATCCTTGGGTGGTGCGGTGCAGGCACGCCAGATAATATCGCGATCCCTCTGGGCGATTCAGGTATCACATTCTACCGCCTGTCGCAGATCGGTATGATCTATTACTTCGCCTATTTCTTGATCATCTTGCCTATCCTTGGCATGGTTGAGAAACCGATAGAACGACCAGAATCGATTACCAAAGCCGTGCTTGGCGATGCCCCTCGCGGTGCCGCTGTTCCGGCCGAATAAGATACAGATTGGAGCGTAAGACAATGGCGCTGAAGAACTTGAAATCATGGCTCATTGGGGGGCTGTCCTCCTCGGCGGTGCTGGAGGGATTGCCTATGCAGCCGGTGGCGGCACGGGCGATTATGAAATGGTGCATAAGCACTGGCACTTTAACGGCATGTTTGGCAGCTATGACCCCGCAGCGATGCAGCGCGGCTACCAAGTCTACCGCGAAGTCTGTGCTAGCTGTCACCAACTCAAGCATTTGTCCTTCCGCCATCTCGGCGATAAGGGCGCACCGTTTTATGATGAATATTATCCCAACCCGAATGACAATCCACTGGTGAAAAACTTCGCGGCGGACTGGATGGTTGAAGATATTGACACGGAAACGGGCGACGTCATTGAACGTACAGCGGTGCCAGCCGACAAATTCCCGCCAATCTACCCAAATAATGCCGCGGCTCGCGCGTCCAATGGCGGCGCATTACCGCCCGATTTGTCCGTCATGGTCAAGGCCCGCAATAACGGCGCTGACTATGTCTATAACCTGCTCGTTGCCTATGACGCGAAGAAGCCTGCGGATGTCGAATTGACGCCTGGCCTCTATTATAACCCCGTCATGGAAGGCGGCAAAATCGCGATGGCCGCACCGCTGACGGATGGCTTGATCGAATATAGCCCTGTCAGAATTCTGGAAGACGGCGAGATCAAAGAGATCCCTGCGCCCGAAGCCACGGTTGAGCAAATGGCCGCTGACGTGACGGAATTCCTCGCTTGGTCCGCTGATCCAAAGCTGGCACAACGGAAGTCAGTTGGCCTGATGACCGTGGTCTATCTGCTCCTGCTCTCTATCTTGTTGTGGCTGTCATATAAGCGCGTATGGAAAGGCGTTGAGCATTAAGCTATCTGATTTACACATACTTTAATTCAAAAAACCGTCCCGTGTCATTGGCTCCGAGCGCATGACACAGGGCGGTTTTTTTGTGCGCTAAACTCAGAAGTTGGTGTCGGCGGGACGACAGAAATAGTGCGACATAACAACCGCGCGTCACTGTCATGCGTAGCTATCTTACAACGATTAGAAAAAGAGGCCTGCGCATGAAAATCAAGAACCGTCCCGAATATGGCAATAAACCCAATCCTCTCACATGCGGCCCGGATATGACTGTCCTGGCGGCTGTTAAATTGATGGCGGAGAAAAACTTCGGTTCAATCATCGTCGTAGATGATGACCGCAAAGTTCTCGGTCTGATGACGGAGCGTGATATTTTTAAGCGCGTCATGGCGCCAGAGCTAAACCCCGCCAAGACGAAGGTCAGCCAGATCATGTCAACGGAACTTCGCAAAGCCAAAGAAGATGACGACTTGACGGATTGGCTGCGCATCATGTCCAATGAGCGCTTTCGTCGTCTGCCGGTGGTCGACGCGGATGACCGCTTAGTTTCCGTGATGAGCCAAGGTGACTTTGTCTCATATACGTGGCCGCAACTGCTGAACCAAGTCTCGACGCTGGCGAAGTCGACTGTGTCTAAAAATTCACAGCAATCATTGATCGTCTTTGGCGTCATCGCCTATGCCCTGATTTCGTTACTAATTGTTGTCCTCGCCATTCGCTAAGACACATGCGCTAATATCACACGGGTGTGATGAGTCTGACTTTGCAATCATAAGTCAGGCTGATTAGGCTCTGTTTATGACAGACCAAAAAACAAAATCTGATTCGAAATGGACGCTCGGCATCCTGGGCGGTTCAGGCTTGTATGAGCTTGACGGACTTCAAAACCCGCAATGGATCAAGATTGACACCCCGTGGGGCGAGCCATCAGATGAAATTCTGTTCGCCGAGTTAGACGGGGTGCAACTTCGTTTTTTGCCCCGTCACGGTCGCGGCCATGCCCTCGCGCCGTCAGATGTGAATTACCGCGCCAATATCGATGCGCTAAAGCGAGCGGGCTGCACGGATTTGCTCTCGCTCTCCGCAGTGGGATCGTTGCAAGAGCAATATCCCCCTGGCGATTTCGTCATTGTCGATCAATTCATAGATCGCACGTTTAAGCGTGAGAAAAGCTTCTTTGGCGCAGGCTGCGTGGCCCATGTCTCTGTCGCTGATCCTGTCTGCGAAAGGCTCGCTAATATGGCGGCCAAGGCGGCGGAAAGCACGGGCGTCACCGTCCACCGCGGCGGGACTTATCTGGCGATGGAAGGGCCGCAATTTTCGACAAAGGCGGAGAGCCGTATGTACCGCGCTTGGGGGTGCGATGTGATCGGTATGACGAATATGCCCGAGGCCAAACTCGCGCGCGAAGCAGAGCTGCCATATGCGACGATTGGCATGGTGACGGATTATGACTGCTGGCACGCGGATCACGGCAATGTCGATGTCGCCAGCGTGATCGCTGTGTTGATGAAAAATGCCGACACAGCGCGGGCGACTGTGCGTGAATTAATTCATACGCTATCGCAGACACCTCGAACGCCGACTCCGCAAGGCATCGAGACCAATCTGGACGTTGCAATTATCACAGCGCCAGAGGCCCGCGACCCGAAGCTGGTGGCAAAATTGGACGCTGTGGCAGGGCGCGTCCTGAGATAAGAGACAACATACGCCGTTGAAATATACCCCCACCAAAGCGACCCATCCCATCGCAGAATCCAAGCCGTTACCGAACATACTTAAAGTTTAGCGTTAAAATTCACGTCTGGCGGGATAACCCCTAAACCCTGTCGTCAGAGACGGGAATCTCTCAAGATTCTTTGTCTTTCGAAGACTT
Source organism: Litorimonas sp. RW-G-Af-16 (assembly GCF_048319245.1). Taxonomy (GTDB): domain Bacteria; phylum Pseudomonadota; class Alphaproteobacteria; order Caulobacterales; family Maricaulaceae; genus Litorimonas. The sequence continues at coordinate 2,132,486 of NZ_CP166993.1, read as the reverse complement.
TTAACTTGTCAGGCAACTCCTTTTAAGGTTGTGTTAAGGTAATCGCGCGCTGTTTCTTGGGGCTGCAACCCTTTCGCGCTAGGAAGATTTTTTGGGGGATGGTGTTATGGCACGTTTTATTTTCGGTAGTTTTTTTTCAGATACGATCATTGGGTCGAATGGCAGAGATTTTGTCTTTGGCAATGGCGGCAATGATTACATTGAAACGCGGGGCGGCAATGACATCGTCTTTGCAGGGTCAGGCAATGATATTGTTATAGCCGGCAGCGGTAATGATTTGGTCTTTGGTGGGTCTGGCAATGACTGGATCGAGGGCGGCAGCGGGAATGACTATTTGTCAGGTAGCTCTGGCTCTGACACGCTCTTTGCGGGCAGCGGTAATGACCGACTTTACGGCGGGTCTGGCAATGATATTTTGGTCAGCGGCGACGGATATGACTACTTATCTGGTGGCTCAGGCAGTGACATCCTTATCTTTGGCGGCTCGGACGTCACGGGTTATCGCAATGACTATTTTAACGGCGGTCGCGGGACTGACACGCTCCTTCTTGACCTAAGTGCAGCCCAGTTTGAAAGCCAAGACGTAGCCGATGACTTTGCGCGTTTCCAAAGCTATATTGATGCTGGTTCAAACGGCACGTTCACTTTCACCGCGTTTGATTTGACAATCCGTAGCATTGAAGGCCTGCGCGTCTTCGTTGACGGAGTCGAAGTTGATCCCGCAGATGCTGGCCCAGATGTCGGCGGCGGCCTCGACCCCGTCGCGGTCGACGATGCGTTTGACGTAACAGAAGATGATGCCGTGACAGGCAACGTCCTCGCCAATGACCAAAATGTGGCCGGCGAAACTGTGACGCTCATCGCCGATGTTGATAGCGGCGCGCTGACGCTAAACCCCGATGGCAGCTTCACCTTCGACGCAGGCACAGACTTCGATTCGCTCGCAGCGGGCGAAACGCAAACTGTCACTTTCACATATGAAGTGTCAGGCAATGGCACGACCCGCCAAGCGACCGCGACGATCACGATTACTGGCACGAATGATGCGCCGACGATTTCTGGTGCTGTCAGCGCAGCTGCGGATGAAGATGCAGCTGCATTTACAGTTGATCTCCTTGAAGGCGCTGATGACGTTGATAATGGTGCGGAACTATCTATCGCGGGCCTCACAGGTCTTGTCGCAGGTGTGACTCTCGACGGCTCGACTGTCTCTGTCGATCCATCCGATGCGGCATTCCAAGCGCTGGCGGTTGGCGAGTCACAAGTCATCATAATTAATTATAACATCGTCGACGGCGAAGGCGGTTCTGTCGCGCAATCGGCCACGATCACAATTACTGGCACGAATGATGCGCCGACAGTGGAAGCTGACTTGACGGCGGCGGCGGATGAAGATGCGGCTGCGTTTACCGTTGATCTCCTTGAAGGGAGCCGACGACGTAGACAATGGTGCGGAACTATCTATCGCAGCCCTCACAGGTCTTGTCGCGGGTGTGACTCTCGATGGCTCGACTGTCTCTGTCGATCCATCTGATGCGGCATTCCAAGCTTTGGCGGCGGGGGAAACGCAAGTTATCACACTTAATTACAACATTGTCGACGGCGAGGGCGGTTCTGTCGCGCAATCGGCGACGATTACCATCACGGGCACGAATGATGCCCCTACAGTGGAAGCTGACTTGACGGCGGCTGCGGATGAAGATGCGGCTGGTTTTGACATTGATTTGCTCGATGGGGCTGACGACGTCGATAATGGTGCAGAACTATCGATTGCAGCCCTCACAGGTCTTGTCGCAGGTGTGACTCTCGACGGCTCGACTGTCTCTGTCGACCCATCCGACGCGGCGTTCCAAGCTTTGGCGGCGGGTGAAACACAAGTCATCACATTGGAATATAATGTCGTCGACGGCGAGGGCGGTTCTGTCGCTCAAACGGCCACGATCACGATTACAGGCACGAATGACGCGCCGACAATCGGAGAGCCTTTGGGCGTCGTGACGAGCGAAGACGGGGACGCTGCCACGCTGGACCTCTTGATTGATGCAGCAGACGTTGACAATGGCGCAGTGCTCTCTGTCGCCGACGTCACAGGGCTCTCGGCGGGCATAACGGTCGATGGCACAACGCTGTCTGTTGACCCTTCAAATGCCGCTTTCCAAGCGCTGGCGGCTGGAGAGATTTCAAGTTTTGTTATTTCATATAATGTCGTTGATGGTGAGGGCGGTAGCGTGGCTCAGGAGGCGACGGTTATCGTGGTCGGCACAAATGACGCGCCAACTGTTACCGGTGCGTTGATGGCAGCTGCGGATGAAGATGCGGCTGGTTTTGACATTGATCTACTCGAAGGTGCCGACGACGTAGACAATGGTGCGGAACTATCTATCGCAGCCCTCACAGGTCTTGTCGCGGGTGTGACTCTCGATGGCTCGACTGTCTCTGTCGATCCATCTGACGCGGCGTTCCAAGCTTTGGCGGCGGGGGAAACACAAGTTATCACGCTGGAATATAATGTGGTTGACGGCGAAGGCGGCTCTGTCGCTCAAACTGCGACGATCACGATTACAGGCACGAATGACGCGCCGACAGTGGAAGCTGACTTGACGGCGGCTGCGGATGAAGATTCTGACGGCTTCACGGTTGATCTCCTTGAGGGTGCCGACGACGTTGATAATGGTGCAGAACTATCGATTGCAGCCCTCACGGGTCTTGTCGCAGGTGTGACTCTCGACGGCTCGACTGTCTCTGTCGATCCATCTGCCGCGGCGTTCCAAGCGCTAGCGGCTGGCGAAACGCAAGTTATCACGTTGGAATATAATATCGTCGACGGCGAAGGCGGCTCTGTCGCTCAAACGGCCACGATCACGATTACGGGCACGAACGATGATCCCACAATCTCTGGCGCTGTCAGCGCGGCGGCGGATGAAGATGCGGCTGCGTTTACAGTTGATCTCCTTGAGGGTGCCAACGACGTAGACAATGGCGCGGAACTATCGATTGCAGCCCTCACAGGCCTCGTCGCAGGTGTGACTCTCGACGGCTCGACTGTCTCTGTCGATCCATCCGATGCGGCATTCCAGGCGCTGGCGGCGGGTGAAACACAAGTCATCACGCTGGAATATAATGTCGTTGATGGCGAAGGCGGTTCTGTCGCGCAAACGGCCACGATCACGATTACGGGCACGAATGACGCGCCGACGATTTCTGGTGCTGTCACGGCGGCAGCGGATGAAGACGCGGCTGGTTTTACGGTTGATTTGCTCGAAGGGGCTGACGACGTAGATAATGGTGCGGAACTGTCCGTTGCTAATGTCTTCGGCCTTGTGCCGGGCGTAACATTGGACGGCGCCTCGCTATCTATTGATCCATCCGATGCAGCCTTGCAGTCTTTGGCGGTTGGCGAGTCGCAAGTCATCACGCTTAATTACAACATCGTCGACGGCGAAGGCGGTTCTGTCGCGCAGACCGCGACGATCACGATTACTGGCACGAATGATGCGCCTACTGTGACAGCTCTCACCGAGACGTTGTCAGAGGATGCCAGCACACAGTTGATCGATCTTTTGGTCGGCACGGGTGACGTGGATAATGGCGCGGTGTTGAGCATTGCGGAATTGCCTGACAATCCACTGCCTGCTGGGTTTACCATTCTCGATAATGAGCTGCGCGTTGCGGCTTTCCAAAACGAAGAGATTCAGGCTTTAGCAGAAGACGATACGCTCGACATCACGATTGATTTCCAAGTAGTCGATGAGCTGGGTTTGGCGACGACGAACTCTATCACCCTGACATTTACAGGGGCCAATGACAGACCCATTGTTACGCGCAATACGCCGCTGCAGGAATTGCCATTTGACGAGGCTTATAGCTTCACTTTGCCAGCCAATACATTCGTAGATGTTGATACTGGCGATAGCTTGACGCTTAGCGCGAGTGTTGCAGGCGGCGGAGAGTTGCCGGATTGGTTGAGCTTTGATGCGGCGACTGGCACATTCTCTGGCACACCGACAACAACGGATGGCGGCGGCGTACGCGTCGTTGTAACTGCCACAGATAGTTCGGGTGAATCAGTCAGCACGAATGTCACATTTGCAGTTGGCAGCGGCGTGATCCTCGGCACAGAAGAGGACAATGACCTGGTCGGCACAAGTGGCGCAGATACGTTCTTTGGCTTGGAGGGCAATGACCGTATGGAAGGCCTCGGCGGTAATGATACCTACGTGATCGAGATCGGCGACGGGAATGACATCATTGATGACAATGGCTTTAACGGCGTTGATACGGTCATCTTTAATGGCCGCACTCTGGGCGAAGCCACGATCACGCGGGACGGAGCGTCTAACACGATCACATTTAATTTCGACAATGGCGACAGCGTCGAATTGGTTGAAGCTCTAGATCCAAGTTTCGGAGATATTGAAAGCGTTGTCTTTGACGATGCGACACTGGACAATGCGGCGCTGCGCGCTCTGGTCATTGATACGTTTACGACAGTCGGTGGTGACATCATCTTCGGGACGGAATTTGCAGATGCCTTTGAAGGCGGAACGGGCAATGACCGCATGGAAGGTGGTTCGGGCAATGATACCTACACTTTCAACATTGGGGATGGTCAAGACATCGTTGATGACGGCGGCTTCAACGGCGTTGATACGCTGGTGTTTAACGGTCGCGACCTAGACGACGCCACGTTTACACGGGACGGCGGCTCTAACACGTTCACCATCACATTTGACAACGGCGATAGCGTGCAAGTGATCGACGGACTGGACCCGAGCTTTGGCGATATTGAAAGTGTTGTCTTTGATAATACGACACTTGATGCTGCAGGATTGCGTGCTGTCATTCTCGACACCCTTTCAACGGACGGAGATGATTTCATTATCGGAACGGAGTTTGGTGATACGCTGACAGGTGGCCTTGGCAATGACCGTATCGAAGGTAATTCAGGCAATGACACTTATATCTTCAACATTGGTGACGGCCAAGACATCGTCGATGACGGTGGGTTTAACGGCCTTGATACCCTCCAATTCAACGGCCGCGCCTCAACGGAAGCGATGTTCAGCCGCGATGGTGGATCAAATACGATCACGATCAGTTTCGCGAATGGCGATAGCGTCGAAGTCATTGGTGGGCTGGACAACAACTTCGGTGATATTGAGCAAGTCGTGTTTAGCGACGGCACTTTGACCGATGTTCAATTCCGCGAGTTGATCTTTGATTATTTCTCAACTGATGGGGATGACGTTGTCTTTGGCACAGAGTTCAATGACACGCTGGAAGGTGGCCTTGGCAATGATACGCTGGAAGGTCTGTCAGGCAACGACACCTATGTGTTTAATGTCGGCGATGGCCAAGACACGGTCGATGATAATGGCTTTGGCGGCGTCGACACGATCCGCTTTGAAGGCCGCGAACTCGCGGATGCAACATTCGACCGTCCAGATGCAACAGAGACTGTGACGATCAGCTTTGCCAATGGCGATGTTGTGACAATCGTCGATGGACTGGAAGGCTCAACAGGCACGATTGAGACGATTGAATTTGTTAATCCTGACGGAACAGTCGAGACGCTCGATAACGCAGCTTTCCAAGCCGCCGTTTTGGCGGGGCAAATCACGACGGGCGATGACAGTGTTTACGGTTCAGGTGCGGCTGAAACAATCGAAGCTGGCACAGGCAATGACATGCTCTTTGGCGGCGCCGGTGGGGACACTTACGTGTTCAACATTGGCGACGGGCAAGACACGATTGATGACAATGCTTTTGGTGGGTCTGATCAAGCGGTATTTGTCGGCAGAACGCTGGCGGACGCCACCTTTACTCGGATCGGCACCTCGAATGACCTGCTGATCAGCTTTAACAATGGCGACACAGTCGAGATCGTCAACGGTCTGTCCACGACATTCCGTCGGATCGAGACATTGGTGTTTGACGGTATTCCTGTCTTGATCGAAGATATTGAGCTGACTGTCCTGCCAATCATCGGCACGGATGCAGGGGAAACTCTGCGCGGCACAGTTGATGACGACACCCTGATCGCAGGACTCGGCGATGATTTCATCGAAGGTCGTGCGGGCGAAGATGTCTATCAATTTAGCGCTGGCGACGGTGCTGATCGTGTTGAGGACAATGGGCAGACAGGCGAAACGGATACGCTTGAATTCCGAGATTACGATCAGAGCGATGCGTCCTTCCTCCGTCAGGGTCCGAACACGGTTCTAATCGAGTTCGGCAATGGCGACAGTGTGCGGGTGCAGAACGGACTTACCACTGGCAGAGATGAAATCGAGCAATATGCTTTCCGCGATCAGACAATCACGGTTCAGGATGTGCGCGATATTTTAGCGTCACTGCAAGGCACGTCAGGTGATGACGCGATCGTAGGACAAGCCGCAGATGAAATCTTTGAAGGCTTTGCCGGCGAGGACGTCATTGATGGTGCGGGCGGCGATGACTTTATCGACGGCGGCGAAGGCAATGACACGCTCATCGGCGGCACGGGCAATGATACTTTGCGCGGCGGCGACGGGGCTGACACATATCAGTTCGCGTCTGGCGATGGATCTGACGTGCTGCAAACGCAATTCGGAACGGCTGATGCTGACCGTCTCGTCTTCACAGATTACGATCTGGCTGACGCTACATTTGCGCAAGGCGATGCTGCGGAATTCCAGACGAATGACCTGGTTGTATCTTTCGCCAATGGCGATCAAGTGCGTATCCAAGGGTTCTTCGAAGATTCTATCGCGTTTGACGCAATCGAATTTGCCAATGATACCGTCACGCGCAGTGACGTATTGGCCCAACTGATCGCAGACCAGCAAACGGATGGGAACGATATCATTGTCGGCTTTAGCAGCGATGACACCTTTGATGGTGGCCTCGGCGATGACGAAATTTCGGGTAATGGCGGCGATGACATCTATCTTTATAATGCAGGTGACGGAGCCGACCTGATATTTGAAACCTTCGGCAATGACACAATTAACTTCGGCACCCTCAATGCTGCGGATGCCGTTGTGACCAATGGTCTAGAAGGTATTCGAGTTGATTTCGGTGGCGGTGATAGCGTGACAATCGCTGCGCCTCGCCCGTTCGGTGACGGCGAGTCTCCAGACTTCGGGATTGTTGAGAGCTTTGTCTTTGCGGACGGCACACTGGATCTGGAAGGATTGCTCGACCTCGTTGAGCCGCCCGCAGAAGGCATTGTTGTCGTCGGGACTAATGAAGGCGAAACTCTGCTTGGCACAGATTTGTCAGATACGCTTACGGGCGCAGGTGGCAATGATACGATACGCGGTGGTTTGGGTGACGATACCTATATCTATAACGTCGGCGATGGGTTTGACTTCATCGATGATGCTGGCGGAAATGATACGCTGGTTCTGAACGGTATCACGCCAGATGATGTGTTCGCGCTCTCAGGCGTTTTCGTCGTTGATCCAGAGCTAGACGGGCCGCTAATGCCGCCCTCGAGCATACTCGATATTCGCGGCATCGACGCACCAAGCGGCGGCGTGGAATTCATTCTCGACAGCATCGAGACATTCGTCTTCGTGCCAGATGTGAATAATCCAGACCGGACGATCATCCTGACCTATGAAGAACTCTTCGGTGGTGATGGCGGTCCAGGCTTCCCGGGTGGTCCAATCCCAGTCGGCGAAGTAATCGAAGATACAGATTTATTCGTCTAATATCTGAGCTATCAAACTATAAAAAGGCCCGCCATGTGTGGGCCTTTTGTTTGAAAGGTGATCTAATTAATTAGATATGACAAGCGCGGCAAGGTCATCGCTATCGTAGGCTTTGCGCGCCCCATAAATGATCACGCGCTGTCCAGCCTTTCAGGCCATTTTCAGCTCGCACACGACACCACCCTGCGTCATTACATTCTTCAAGTTTTAGTAGCGCGTCGCGGTCGCTGATCGCCACGAGGGTTGCACCGTCTTTGGGCTTGGCATGAAGCTGCGCTTCTTTCAGTGTCAGGACATAGCGGTCGCCTGACAATGTCGGTTTGCGCACCCACGCTTCATCGCCCGAAATATCGCGGACCCGCCGCCACATTTCTGTCTCTGCCACCACCAGCAATGGCAGGCTGCGGCGTTGATATTGCCACGCAATCGGATGGTCCAGGCTCGGCCCTGTGCGGCCATTGACCCGTCCGAATTTCAGGCTAACAAAGCGCGGTACAACAAAGCCAGACGGCGTGTTCTGCGCCGAGACATGATAGAGATTGCGAAGCTGCGGCACGTCCTCAACCACGCGCGTAATTTTGACCTTTGGCGCAGTCTGCACCTCATCCGTGGCGGAAGAATCCTGGGCTGTCCCTAAAGGGCTGATCCAGATTGCGGCGCATATTAATAAAGAGGTGAGGGTTGTTTTCATGGCTCCTGTGATCACCTGCCATGCTTAACACGCGGTTAAGACGGGTAAATATTTGCGGTGATCTGCGCGGTTAGGGATTGAAATTTCCTGCAAAAGGGCGTGTAACAGGGTCATGAACACATCGTCCAAATCATCGCCTAAAGTTTTCGTCACGCGGCGCTTGCCGCAAGAGATCGAAGTGCGAATGACAGATTTGTTCGACACGACCTTGCGCACCTCTGACACGCCGCTATCCCAAGATGCCCTAAAAGCCGCGATCAGCCATTGCGATGTCTTCGTGCCAACTGTGACAGACAAGATCGACGCAGACGTTATCGCGGCGGCGGGGCCAGAGCTACGCCTGATTGCGAATTTCGGCGCAGGCACAGATCACATTGACGTCGCCGCAGCGCATGAGCGTGGGATCACCGTCACGAACACGCCGGGCGTTTTGACCGAAGATACGGCGGATTTGACGATGGCAATGATCCTCGCACTGCCGCGACGGCTCGTCGAAGGCGACCGCCGCAATCGCGCGGGAAAATTCAAAGGTTGGGGGCCAAACCACATGCTGGGCCATCGTGTGCGCGGCAAGGCGCTCGGCATTGTCGGCATGGGCCGTATCGGGCAAGCGGTCGCAAAACGCGCGCATGCTTTTGGCTTGACCGTGCATTATCATAATCGCCGCCAAGCCCCCAAAGGCATAGAGCAAGCCCTCGGGGCAACCTATCATGCGAGCCTAGAGGACATGTTGGGACAGGTCGACATCCTATCCATTAATTGCCCCGCCACGCCAGATACGCACCACTTGATCAATGCGGAACGACTGAAACTCATGCGACCGACCAGTTTCATCGTGAACACATCGCGCGGCGAAGTCATTGATGAAGCCGCGCTCGCCGCCGCTCTAGAGGCAGGCATGATTAGCGGGGCGGGCCTTGATGTCTATGAAAACGAACCTATGCCTCACCCTGCTTTGCTGGGTCTGCCCAATGTTATTCTCTCCCCGCATATTGGCTCAGCCACACATGAGAGTCGCCGCGAAATGGGTGAAAAAGTCATGATCAATATCCGCGCGATGATTGATCATCATGCCTGTCCTGACCGTGTTTTGCCGCCCGGATCGAGCTTTTCGCTCGCGTCCTAACCCCTATTTGAGTCTGGAGACTTTTATGTTGAAATCAGTTTTACTATCCGTATCGGTGCTTGCGCTTATCGCTTGTGGGGCACAATCCTCCGCTGATGCGGCGCCCGCTCCTGAACAGTCTAAAGCGGCTGCGCCAGTTGAGAAAAACATCACGATCAAAGACCTCGGCAATGATTTCTATATGCTACTCGGCCCGGGTGGGAATATTGGCGTGTCAGTTGGCGAGGACGGCGTCTATGTCATTGACGATAAATTTGCGCGCTTCGGTGAGGAGATCATTGCGCGCATAGGCGAAATTACAGATCAGCCAATTAAATACGTCCTCAACACCCATCATCACGGCGACCACACAGGGGCAAATGCTGTCATGAAGACGACTGGCGCAACCGTTATGGCGCATGACAATATACGCGTGCGGATGAGCGAACCTTACAAATCCTCGCGTTCTGAGACGGGCATGAGCCAGCCAACAGACCCGTCCCTCTGGCCGACTCTGACATTTTCTGACACGACGACGTTGCACTTTAATGGTCATACAGTGAAGCAAATCCACGTCCCGTCTAGCCACACAGATGGCGATAGCATTGTGCATTTCGTCGAGGCGAACATCGTCCATATGGGTGATAATTTCTTCCTTGGCATGTTCCCCTTTGTGGACGTTGACAGTGGCGGTAATCTGAACGGCATGATCGCGGCACAAGAAAAAGTATTGAGCATGATCAATGCGGACACCCAAGTCATTCCGGGCCACGGGCCGCTGGCGGGGCGGGCTGAATTGGAAAGCAGCATTGCAACGCTGAAAACTATCCGCGATCGCGTGCAAAAACATATGACGGACGGGAAGACTTTGGACGAAATCATTGCCGCTAAACCATTGGCCGATATGTCTGACATGAACGGATTTATCAAAGAAGACGGCATGGTCACAGCGGCCTATCGCTCGCTTCAAAATTAATTAATTAGGTCAAACTTATGTCTTTTGGAACTCACGCCTATGTGCCTGACCCGCGCAATGCTGATGTCTTGTTTAACGTCAATGGCGATCTCGTCTCGCGAGATAAGGCTGTCGTCAATGTCTTTGATAGCGGCTTCATGCTGGGCGATGGTGTGTGGGAAGGCTTGCGCGTTCATCAGGGTAAGATTGCCTTTCTAAAGGACCATCTGGACCGCCTCTGGGAAGGGTGCGCCGCGCTCGGCTTTGATATTGGCGTGACGAAAGCGGCGTTGACACAGCGCCTCATGGACACATTAGCGGCGAATAAGATGGAGGAGGATGTGCATATCCGCCTCATGGTCACGCGCGGATTGCGCAGTACGCCCTATCAAGACCCGCGTGTTGTGGTATCGTCCGCGACTATCGTTATTGCGCCAGAGTATAAAAAACCTGCGCCAGAAACAGCGACGCGCCCGCAAAAACTCTATACAGTTTCCGTGCGGCGCGGACGCTCCGATGTGCAAGACCCAGGGCTTAACTCACACTCCAAAATAAACTGCGTCACCGCTTGCATCCAAGCGATCGAAGCGGGCGCGGATGAGGGCTTGATGCTCGATCCGCAAGGCTTTGTCGCGACCTGCAACTCTACGCATTTCTTTATTGTAAGGAACGGCGAAGTCTGGACAAGCTCTGGCGATTATTGTCTTGGCGGGATTACGCGCGGGAAAATTGTGGAATTGTGTAAGGCGAACGACATTCCCGTGTTTGAAAAAAACTTCAGCTTGATGAAATGCTACTCCGCTGATGAAGCGTTTACGACAGGCACCTTTGCAGGGCTCGCGCCCGTAGGCACAATCGATGGTCGCCAGATTGGCACAGGCGAGCGGGGGCCGATGGTCGAACGCTTGCAGAACCTTTATCTAGATTTGATCCACGCAGACACGGCTTAATGCGGATTTGCATGTGGTCGGGGCCGCGCAATTTGTCGACGGCGATGATGCGGAGCTTTGGCGCGCGCGCAGATATGTCCGTCATGGACGAGCCGTTCTTCGCGCCTTTTCTAGACGCCACAGGCAAAGCACACCCCGGGCGGGACGAGACGCTGGCGACGCATCCTACTGACCCCAAGATCGTGGCGGCTGCCTGTGCGGCGAAACCTATAACCGCGCACAGTTTTCAAAAACATATGCCACATCACATGTTGCCAGATTTCCCGACCGATTGGATGGAGTCCCGTGCAGATAATGAGGTGCAGCACTTCTTTTTAATTCGAGAGCCCGCGCGGGTGATCGCTTCCTATGCCAAAGGTCGTGCGGCCTTTGATCTGGATGATCTTGGTTTCGCGCCGCAGCTCCGCCTTTGGGAAGAATTAGGCCGCCCGCCTGTCATTGATAGCCAAGACATATTGCGCGCGCCCGAACCCGCTTTGCGCACTTTATGCGCGGCCATTAATTTGTCCTTTGACCCTGCCATGTTGTCCTGGGAGGCGGGGTCGCGGACAACGGATGGCGCATGGGCGCCCTATTGGTATGCCTCCGTTGAGGCGTCGACAGGATTTTCCCCTGCACCTGCGACAACCCCGAATGTGCCGCATGAATATGCTGACATTTTGGCGGCTTGTGAGGCTGATTATGCGGCGCTGAAAGCCGCAGCTCTGCCCGTCCCAATCTGAAACAGTCCTCCGAACTTAATCTCAAAAATTCCCCCATCGGGTGCAAAGACTTCCAAAAGTTAACACAAACGTCCATTCTGTTAACAAATAGGAGTTCGCTATGACGAAAAAGATTATCTTGAGTGCGATAGCCGCTTTGGTCGCGATGCCCGTCATGGGCGCCGCGACAGATGCGTCAGCAAATTGCGCCTATATGAGCGGATCATACTTGGTCACCTGCGAGAGTGGGGTGAAAGTCTACCGTCATAATGCGCCGAGCCTGCGGACTGTTGGACTGGATAAATATACCGCGCGCGTCGAAACAGCCAAAATCTATGCCCGCGAATCGCGTCGCCGCACAGAGGCATATTCCGCGATCGCCGCAGACCGCAATCGTCTGCGTCAGCAAGCGCTCGACAATCAGCGCATGTTCTATCGTCGCGCAACACGTCCAACGCAGAATTATGGTCGTATTTCGACGGTCACACGTCTTCGCACGCGGTATTAATTTTTGAAGTCAGGGTGGCTTGCGCTAGCGTGAGCCGCATTGGGGGCAGTGAGAGTCGCGCGGTAAATTAACCGTGCGCCCTTCACCTGATAATCCATCATAAAGATATAGCCGCCCGAGCAGGGGCTGTCCTGCGCCCGTAATTAATTTAATCACTTCCAACGCCATCATCGATCCGATGATGCCTGCCAATGCCCCGACAACGCCGACCGCTGCGCAGGTCTCTGCATCGGGGGGAATTTCTGGGACAAAACAACGATAGCACGGCCCGCTCCCGTCGGACGCAAATCCCATCACTTGACCGTCAAACCGTCCTAACGCCCCTGAAATGAGGGGGGTTTTCAGGACCAATGCTGCCGCGTTAATGGCGAAACGCGTGGCGAAATCATCCACCCCGTCAATGATCACGTCATGCCCCGCAAGCAAGCGCTCGGCATTGCCTGCGGTTAAGCGCGTGATGTGGTGAGTGACGCGAATATCTGGATTTAAATCACGCAAGGTATCGCCCATAACCACGGCTTTGGGCATGCCAACATCTGTATGCACGAATTGTACTTGTCGCTGCAGGTTGGACGCTTCGACCTGATCATCATCGATGATTGTAATCTGTCCGACACCCGCCGCAGCCAGATAAAGCCCCGCTGGCCCGCCGAGCCCGCCCGCCCCGACAAGCACGACTTTCGCCCCTAGCAAAGCCTGCTGCCCCGGCTCCCCCGATCTCTTTCAAGACCAAGTGTCGGGCATAGCGTTCAATGGAATCAGGCGTCATCCTAATCAAACAATGGCGTGGAGAGATAGCGCTCAGCGAAGCTTGGAATGATCGTCACGATGCGTTTGCCGCGCATATTCGGGCGCGCTGCTACGAGGAGGCTCGCTGCAATGGCGGCGCCAGAGCTAATGCCAACGGGCACACCGTCTTCAGCCGCCACGTGCTTGGCTGTGCCAAATGCTGCGTCATTATCTATCGTCACAACATCGTCGATCAGGTCCGTATTTAGCACGTCTGGAATAAAGCCCGCGCCGATCCCTTGAATTTTATGCGGGCCTTTCGTGCCTTCTGAAATCATGGGGGAGCCGACAGGTTCGACAGCGATGATCTGGCAATTCGGGTTCTTCTCTTTGAGGAAACGCCCCGCGCCAGAGAGCGTGCCGCCCGTGCCGACACCCGCAATAAAGGCGTCCACTTGCCCGTCGCAATCGTGCCAAATTTCAGGGCCAGTCGTGCGGTAATGGATGTCTGGATTGGCGGGATTGACGAATTGACCCGCCTGCACCGCGCCGGGTGTGTTCGCGCAAATCTCGTCCGCCTTCGCCATCGCCGCTGGAATGCCGCCCGCCGCTTCGGTCAGCACAAGCTCCGCGCCGAGCAGTTTCATCATCTTGCGCCGCTCGATCGACATTTGCTCTGGCATGACCAAGATCGCTTTATAACCCTTGGCCGCCGCCGCAAAAGCGATACCGATTCCTGTATTGCCAGAGGTTGGCTCGACAACGGTGCCGCCGGGCTTCAACTTCCCGCTGGCTTCCAAATCCTCAATCATCGCAATTCCAATACGGTCTTTGACAGACGCAATCGGATTAAAAAACTCAAGCTTATAGCAGAGATCAGCAGGCAATCCCTCCGTGATGCGCGGAAACCGCACGAGCGGTGTATTGCCCATGGTCTGCATGATATTATCGTAAATGCGTCCGCGAATAAGGTCGGTCATATGGGGGTCCCTTTTGTTTCTCTAGTTTCTAATCTTCAAAGGTTTTCGACCTTACATCGATATCGGCGGGTAAGCCAATTCGTGACATAAAATGCCTGCCGAGAAAGCTAACTTCAATACTGACAGGTGAGCTTTTCCGATTGCGGACTTTTTCTTCTAATAAACCTAATCTAAGGAGATTGTTTTTGCCAAGCTCATACAAATTATTATCGATAATTTCCCTGCTACCGGATGCTTGAGAGTGAGATTTTGGACGAACAACTACGTCCCAGTGAGAGCGGTCATTGCTGGAACTGCCATATGATTGGCAATAAGCGTTTAAAATAATGATTTCGTCATCATCAATTTGATCCAAAAGGCGGAGTAATCTTTTCTGTCTAATTTGATCTATACCATCTAATTTTAGTCCAGACGAAACAATATGTGCGATATAATCGATTCTTGTCTCGCTAGTCGCACGAGCAGCTTGGATGGCGCCATCTTCAATAAATCCAACGTTCTCAGGCTCAGTGGGGTCAATCGATTGTTCAAGTTTTGAAACTCGCTCATTTAACTTGCGTGCATAACTTATAACCCGATCAATTCGAAGTCCTGGAACAGTATTTAATGCTTCGCCGACCGCTCCGCCGAAGATGGGGATTATGCCTGCTACAGCTCTAGATGCCGCGATTATTTTGTCTTTGTCGTTTTCGTCTAGGTCATCACTCATGCAACCCCCGTACTCCCAAAGCCGCCAATGCCGCGAGCGGTATCTGATAGGTCGGTAACGCGTTCAAATTCGGGTTGGGTGATGGGGGCGATAACCATTTGGGCGATGCGCTCGCCGCGATTAATGACGAAAGGCGCGTCGCCGTGATTGATCAGCAGGACTTTCACTTCGCCGCGATAATCTGCATCAATCGTGCCGGGGGTGTTCAGGCAGGTTACGCCGTGCTTATAGGCCAAGCCAGAGCGCGGGCGGATTTGGGCTTCATATCCAGCAGGCAGAGCCATAGCGAGACCTGTTGGAACAAGGGCGCGCGCGCCGGGGCGGAGGGTCATGGGTTGATCACTCGGCACAGCAGCGCGGAGGTCTGCGCCCGCTGCGAGGACGGTTTCGTATTTCGGTAGGTCTAGCTCGCCGAAATGGTCCAGCGTTTTAATTTCGACGATCAGGGACATGGGCGGCCTTATGAGTTTGGGCCAGTCTGGCCTTGTAGTGATGGCCGACAAATCGGCGCGAGATTCGCGCTAATCTATTCTAACTCGCGCCGCTTTTCCAGTGAGAGTGGTTTTTGTTTCGTGGACTTATCCTCTGCCGCGTCTTCGGTGTCTGTGTCAGCATCAGTGTCAGCGTTATTATCTTCGGTTTCGTCCGAAGTGTCTTTCGCCGCAGCGTCTTCTGCTTCGACATCTGCGGCATCCAGATCGTGGTCACGCTCATTGAAATTCGCCATGCGAGCGTCGAGCGTCGCTTGGGCAATCTCGCTTAGGTCTTCGCCTTTATGGACGTAGTGAAACTCGCCGTCCTTATAGTAATAGGTGACGAGGTCTGACTCCGCGCTATCGAAGTTTTGTGACAGCACAAAAGGGATACCTGTGGCGAGGACTTTGAAGTCCGCTTCATTGGCAATAACGCTTGCGCGGCGGCACATCACGGCCCGAATTTTCAGGTCTCCGATGAATTGATTGACCTCTGCGCCGTCTGTGTAAACGTCGGCCAAGAAGTCTGCAGCGGGGCGGTAGCTCGCGACCTGTGTGCCGCCATTCCCGTTTTCGTCCTTAATCTCTTCCAGCAATACAAGCTCGCAATTCGCGATATTGTCGGCGAATGCAGACGGGGCGAGCGTGGCTAAAAAAAGCGCAGACAGAGTCGGGCGAAGAAGCTGTTTCATCATAGAGCCTTTACAATTTCGCGCGCCAGTTTTCTGGCAGCAGCGGATTTTGTCATGCGGGGCCAGCTATCCTCACCGTCGTCCCTGACAATGATCATCGCGTTTTGGTCGCCGCCCATGACGTCCCCTGATACATCATTGGCCACGATCCAGTCACACCCTTTTCGCAGTCGTTTCGCACGTGCGAGGGTTACAACTTCGTGAGTTTCGGCAGCAAAACCGATGACGAGGGCGGGGCGTTCTTTGTGATCGCCAAGCGTTTTGAGGATGTCAGGGTTCTCAACTAGCTCTAGCGGGGCAGGGCCGTCTTTGGGTTTTTTGGTCTTTTTGTCTGTGCGCGCAGCGGGCCGCCAATCGGCGACAGCGGCGACAGACACAAATACATCGGCGGGCAAAGCGGCCTCGCACGCGGCAAGCATTTCGACTGCTGTTTCGACCATGACACGCGTAACGCCCATGGGTGCGGGCAGGGTGACAGGGCCAGAGACAAGCGTGACTTCTGCGCCTTGGTCAGCCAAAGCCTGCGCGATCGCGTAGCCTTGCTTGCCCGAGGAATGATTAGACAGATAGCGCACAGGGTCCATCGGTTCGCGCGTTGGGCCAGCGGTGACGAGCGCGCGTTTACCCTGCAGCGGTTTATCCGCGCGCCACCCATCCAGCGAGGTATCGCCCATCAGCGCGGCCTCGACCGCATCGGCAATCGCGTCGGGTTCCGCCATGCGGCCTTCGCCAAATTCTCCGCAGGCCATATCGCCTGCGTCCGGGCCGACGAACATTGCGCCGTCATCGCGGAGTTGCGCGACATTGCGCTGCGTCGCCTCGGCCTCCCACATGCGAACATTCATAGCGGGGGCGTAGAGGACGCGGGTGTCTGTTGCCAGCAAGGTGGTGGAGGCGAGGTCATCGGCCACGCCGTGCGCCGCGCGCGCGAGGAGGTTAGCGGTGGCGGGGGCGACGACGATCAGGTCGGCGCTGCGAGATAACTCGATATGGCCCATCTCTGCCTGCTCGTCCAACTCCCACAAATCGGTCAGTACGGTCTCGCCCGTCAACGCGCCTGCGGAGAGCGGCGTCACGAATTGCGACCCGCCTTTGGTCAAAATCACCTTGGAAGTGATGCCCCGCTTGGATAGCTCGCGAATGAGGAAGAGCGATTTATAAGCCGCAATCCCACCGCCAATAATGAGTAAGACATGTTTGGTCATGGGAGAGTTATAGAGCTTGGCGAACAGATTGACAAAGCTAATTCGGGGGCCGCTACATCTGCGCCCAGGCCCATGCGCCGCCAAGCGCGATGGCGGCCCCGAGGCCAGCGTAAGCGAACGGGCGGAGGGTGGAGGGTTTTTGGACTTCGACCTTGCGAGTTGCGCCAGAGAGGTCGATCTCGCCGTCGGCCCAAGCTTGGGCGAGCTTGGCGATGTTATCTGTCGCGCCGGGCAGAATGTCGAGCGTGCGGCGCGTGCGGTCTAGGCCGTCGAGGAAATCATTGAGATAGCGTTCTGGGCCAAGTTCGCGGCGCACAGCTTTTTCCACAATCGGACGTGCGGCTTCCCACATATCGAAATTCGGATCAAGGCGACGCGCAACGCCTTCAGCTTGCATCATCGTTTTTTGTAACAGGAGCAGTTGCGGCTGCATTTCCATATCGAAGATATCGGTAATCTCTAGCAGTTGTAGCAGCACTTTCGCCATCGACACATCTTCGGCTTTTTTACCAAATATAGGTTCTCCTACAGCACGGAGAGCGCTCGCGAAATCTTCGACGCTGTGATGGGGCGGGACGTAGCCAATGTCGAAATGCACTTCCGCGATCTTGTAATAATCGCGCTGCAGAAAGCCGTAAAGCGTATCGATTTCAAATCGGATTTCCGCATCACCGAGGCGGCCTAGAATTCCAAAGTCGAGCAGAACAAGCTGCCCGTTCTCGTCTACGATCAAATTGCCCTCATGCATGTCGGCGTGGAAGACGCCGTATTCAAAAGTCGAAGACAGAAAGCTTTGGATGACTTTGCGGGCCAACTCTTTGCGGTTGATATCAGGATTTGTCAGGACTTCGTCAGAGGAAAGATGCACGCCGTCAATCCATTCGCTGACCAGCACATTCTTACCAACCAAATCCCAATGCAGGTCTGGCACGCGGAAGAGGTGCGTCTCTTTGGCCACATCTGCGAGTTCTGAGGCGGCGGCGGCTTCGAGGCGCAGGTCAAGTTCGAGCATCACGGAACGGCGCGCTTCTTTGACAAAGTCTTTGGGGCGGAGGCGGCGGATTTTTGGCACGAATTTATGTGCCAGATTTCCGACCAATTCGATCACGTCCATATCGCGTGTCATGCGGCGTTGGATATTCGGACGGAGGATTTTGACAGCAACCGTCTCGCCCGTTTTCAATGTGCCTTTATGGACTTGCGCAACAGAGGCTGCGGCAATGGGCTCGGATAGATTGCTCAGTTTATCTTGCCACGGCGTGCCCCATTCTTCGGCCAGCATTTGCTCTGCCGTTTTCATGGGGAAGGGCGGGACTTTGTCCTTGAGGCGAGAGAGCCCGCGCGCGAACTCTGCGTCAAACATATCACCGCGTGTTGAGAGGATCTGCCCGAATTTGATATAGGCGGGGCCGAGGCGCTCTAGGGCGGTCGCGAACCGCTCGCCCGCATTGCCGCGGCGATTGCCGAAGCTGAAAATCCGCGACAGCCAACCGACGACCCGCACGGGCCACGGCACGAGCTTTTCATATTCCTTTGGCACTAACGCATCATGGCGGATCAGCACCCAAGCGGTTCGCAGCAAGCGGAAAAATGTCATCAAGCCTTTGATCATAGGGCTACTTAAGCGGTTTGCGTTGTAAAATATATGGGCATCTTGCCGCCGCCTTGCAATTATTGCGCTAGGCGAGGTCGCGACTTATCCCCGTCACACACAGGCTATAACGGATGCGACGAAAAAGTCGCAGAAATTAACCATTTCGGTCTTGCAAGGATGCCCAAAACCGCACTACATCTAGTGCTGTAGACGAATTGGTAACCCATATGTGGTTATTTTTCACGTAAATTGAATGGTTTAGCCACCATATAGCGTTCCGAGGGGATAGAATCATGGGTAAAATGGACGACATTAAAGTTTCAAAGTCTGGGCTTTTGACGCCTAGCTTGTCGTATAAACCCTTCCGCTATCCATGGGCCTATGAGTTCTGGCAAAAGCAACAGCAAGTCCACTGGATGCCCGAAGAGGTGCCGTTGGGTGAGGATTGTAAGGACTGGGCGACCAATCTGAACGCGAATGAGAAAAACCTCCTGACGCAGATTTTCCGTTTCTTCACGCAGTCCGATGTCGAAGTCGGTGCGAATTATATGGAAAACTACATGCCGCTATTTAAGCCAGTGGAAGTGCGCATGATGCTGGCGTCATTCTCCAATATGGAGACGATCCACATTGCGGCTTATGCACTCCTGCTGGAGACGATCGGTATGCCAGATAGCGAATTTTCGGCCTTCATGGAATATGAAGAGATGGCGGCCAAGCATGATTATCTCGGCAAATTTGGGGTGGAGACAGACGAAGACATTCTGACCTCTATGGCCGTATTTGGCGCGTTCACTGAGGGACTGCAGCTCTTTGCGTCTTTTGCAATGCTGATGAACTTCCCGCGTCTGAACAAGATGAAGGGCATGGGCCAAATCGTAACGTGGTCAATTCGGGATGAGAGCCTGCATTGTGAAGGCATGATCAAGATGTTCCACACCTTTGCCGCCGAAAGTGGCGCGCTGACGCAAAAGGTCAAAGACAATATCATTGAGTGCTGCCGCACGGTGATCAAGCTCGAAGATAAATTTATCGATCTGGCCTTTGACATGGGCCCAGTCGAAGGCATGACGTCCGAAGACATCAAGCAATATATCCGCTACATCGCCGATTGGCGTTTGGGCCAGTTGGGACTTGAGAAGATTTACGGCATTACAGAGCATCCGCTGCCTTGGCTGTCTGAAATCCTCAACGGTGTCGAGCATGCCAACTTCTTCGAAGCGCGCGCGACGGAATATTCCAAAGGCGCGACAGAAGGCAAATGGCACGGCGAAGACGGCGTATGGGGTAAGTTTGAAGCGATGCAAAAAGCGACCGCTATTGAGGCGGCAGAATAAGCACATATGCGTCCGTTAAAACGGGCATTTGATTAAATTTTATAAACGCGGGTCACCTAAAAGTGGCTCGCGTTTTTTGTGACTGTCGTATATCGGCGGTCGTAATTTCTCCCGATTGCGACTAATTGCGGCTGGCGCTTTTGGTTGAGCCTGATAGACGGTCTTCATGTCACTTATTGCTCTGTCTGATCGTCTCTTCGATTTCCAATCGATTTATAATTTTCGCGACTTTGGTGGGTATGCCGCTGCGGATGGGGCGCGGGTGAAGACAGGGCATCTGTTTCGTTCTGCGCATTTGAATAATTTGAATGATAGCGAGCTTGGCACGATTGGCGATTTGGACATTGGACTGATCGTGGATCTGCGCCATGCGCCAGAGCGAAAGCGTCAACCGTCGAGATTGCCCGACACGCCGCCGCTTGTTTTTGAATTTCCTGACCCACCAGAGACACAACATGATGCTGTCGCCCCGCATGAGGCTTTCATGCAAAATGATCTGCAAACGCCAGATGATTCTTATCAATATATGATGCGGTCTTATACGGCGCGTCCGGATGATGCTGGGTTTCAGGCGATCTTCAAAGATACGCTGCTGCACTTGATTGACGATCAAGACCGCAAGGGGGTTCTGGTGCATTGCGCGGCGGGCAAAGACCGCACAGGGACGCTGGTTGCGCTGATCCAAGGGCTGCTGGGTGTGTCCAAAGACGATATTTTGCACGATTATATGCTGACGATGGAAGCGGTGGACATTGATAAAATGCTAGAGCCCGCCGCGCAGATGTTTACCCAACGCTATGGCCGCCCCATCGCGCCAGAAGCTATCCGTCCGATGTTTAGTGTTGCGCCCGAATATCTTGAAGCGTCCTTGGGCAAAATGGGCGACATGACCGACTATACAAAAAATGTCCTGAAACTCTCGTCTCAGGACATTGATCTGTTGCGCCAAATTTATTTGGAAAATTAGACGGCAGGCTTAGCCGTTATCGTCATCTTCGCCACTGGCAGCGCTGGAACAAATAACGGATGACGGGTTTGTTGCGGAGCAGCTAAATTCTGTCCCTTCGGCATCCCCGAACTGAACGGCAGCGGAGCGACGAGGCTTTAGCAAAAATGTCTCGCGCAGGTTCACGTCTGTCTTCATATATTTCAATTTAAGCGGCTCAAACACATAGGCCGTGCGAGCGACAACGACGCCTGACGTCTGATTAAGAATACGCGAATCAAGCGATTCAGGGTCAAACGGTTTAAAGGTTTGTGGCCCGTCATTAAGTATCGCCTTGCCGAGCAAAACCACGTCACCATCCGCATTCATCGAATAGCTAGCGACCTCAAGCTTATAGTTTTCGGTGTCGTTAATATTGGCGATCTGTAGCGTAGCCGCCATAATCTCGCTCATATCTTCAGCGGAAACTTTGGCGATTTGCGTGGCCAAGTCACCCGCAACACTCGTGCTTTGTGAAATCTTGCGGTCTACAGAAATCGCCTGCGCAATCTCTGCCAGTCCGAAATACAT
The DNA here is from genome assembly GCF_048319245.1 of Litorimonas sp. RW-G-Af-16. Lineage (GTDB taxonomy): Bacteria > Pseudomonadota > Alphaproteobacteria > Caulobacterales > Maricaulaceae > Litorimonas. The sequence continues at coordinate 2,110,644 of NZ_CP166993.1, read as the reverse complement.
AGCGATCATCACTGGCGCGATAAGCGCAAATTCAACCGCAGCGATGCCGTTCGTATCAGATCGTAATTCTGCAATCTTGCGGGGCAAGGCAGTGGTCAGTAATTTTGTTTTCAATAGTGTTTTCATGGTCTCATCCTTATCTGCAATGGAGGCGTGTGGGCTTATCCGCCGCATGCACCGCCATCTGGGAAGGGTTCATTCCGGAAGGCCGTAGAGGCCTGCAAAATACGTGAATTTGATCCTGGCGTAGAGTTCAACCGTGTCAGCTGTGCGGGCAAAGCCAAATCATATTTAAATAGAGCTTGCACAACGACGGGCTGTCCCGCTGTTGTTTCGATGTAACTCGCAGGTGGCAAAACGCCTGTGTCAGGGTCGGGCTTTGGCGGCGAAATGTCTTTGAACGAGGGTGCCGTCATGACGTTGATTACAACATTATCGCTGCAACCCGCCATGTTGTTCATGCCTTCGCAGACGAGCGCTTTAAATTCGGCCTCGCCGCCGCAAGGTTGGAATAGGCCCACACGGATCTGACGTCCGGCTTCGGATACAGAGTGGGTGAGGGTTGAATTAATAAAGAAAATGATGGCCAGTTCGATAATACCAAAGGCCAGCATGAAAAAGGGGATCGCAACGATCGCAAATTCAATCGCGGTCGCACCTTCATTGTCTTTTTGGAATTTGCGCACGATCGCCCGCGCGCGTAGATAATATCGTTTCATGGTCCCACTCCTTTGCGATCTTACACGCAGATGCCGTGAGACTTAGAGATAATATATTAAGATTGCGGTAAGGAATGGTGTTAACAAATCGTTAACACGCATCTTTTTTAAGGAATTATTTAGGCTGTAACTTTGTTTTATAAAAACTTAGTTTGTACCGCCTGATAAATTCGTATCGCCACGCGATACAGAGCCTGAGCGCGAGGGCGCGCTAGTGGAAAGGTCGCTATTCTCATAGCTAGCAGCAGCTGCGTTGAAGAAGGCTGTCAAAGGATCAACCGTTTTCTCTTTGGTCGTATTGTTTTTGATAAAGGCTGGATCATCACCCAATACGGGGGAGGGTGAGCAATAAGGTGCGCAGGAATACGACTCGCGCACGTCACCATTGAACAGACGCACACCGTGATGCGGCGTTGTATGCAAAACCTGGATATTGGCATCCATCATCGTATTGCCCTCTTGATCCAGGACAACCAGATTAGTTTCGCCGAAGCCGCGACCCACGACAAAGAGTGTATCAACCGCATGGACTGACACGTCAGCAATTTTTGGATTGCCGATAATCACAGCGCTAGCCGTCGACGGGAGACGTAAAACTTGGGTCTTGTTGATCTCAACGCTATAGACTTTATCGCCCGCGAGAGCGGTTGAGCCCATGAGAGCACAAAGGCCTAAACCCATCAAAAATGTTAAAGATCGCATTTCGTACTCCACACAATTTGAAAAAAACTTAGTGTGATGTGGTGAACGAAGCGTTTACAAAAAGACGAAGTTTCGCGCAAAATTCATCTAATTCCCAGAATTTGGCCGCTATATTATAATGTATATATATAATATCCGCCCTAAACCCGCGATTTGGGCGATTTTAAGGCCAAAAATTTTTACCCAAAATTTACCGTGTCTTTCAACGGGGCAGTAACTCGCCTTCCTTATAAGCATTTTCATCAGGGATGACCCTGTCGGGGGTTATCCTCAAATTGACTAAGCATACGTGGGAGTAATGTTATGCAAAATCTTATGTCTCGTTTTATTAAAGACGAATCTGGTGCGACTGCTATTGAATATGGCCTGATCGCGGCTCTTATCGCTGTTGCCCTTATCACTGGCGCGACTGCTTTGGGTACTTCACTGGACTCAAACTTCACTGAGCTTTCAACAAAGCTTGATGGTGCTGGTTAAGTCTAGCTCTGAAACTACCGGGAAGTTCATGTGAGCTTCCCGTTTAACGAATACCGCATACTGGGAGAAATGTTATGCAAAATCTTATGACACGTTTTATTAAAGACGAATCTGGTGCGACTGCTATTGAATATGGTCTGATCGCGGCTCTTATCGCTGTTGCTCTTATCACTGGCGCGACTGCTTTGGGTATTTCACTGGACTCAAACTTCACTGAGCTTTCAACTAAGCTTGATGGTGCTGGTTAATTCCAGACCGACAAATTCGGAAGGGTCTTCTGGCCCTTCCTTTGTCAAAGAGATAGGTCGTCCATGTGGCGGCCTATTTTTTTGAAAGTAAGTATTGAGTAACTACGAATAGGCATAATTTAGAAACGCTTTGGAATTATAAGAAGCATCGGGCAAAATGACTGGGATCGCAATGACACATACAATTAAAAAGTTTTTTGAATGCGAACGCGGCGCTACCGCGATTGAATATGCACTTGTCGCGTCGCTGATTGCTGTTGCAATTATTTCTGGTGCAGCGCTATTGGGCACAGCGCTTGATACGAAATTCGACAGCGTTGCGACAAAGGTTGATAACGTCGCTTAGCTGTTATCGGCTCGCGTGCTATAGAACGACGCGGGCCTTCAACCTCATATTAAGATTATTTCGCTAAACCCCTTTCAACTTTTTGATTGGGGTTTTTTGATGTTTCCAGCACTTATTCTATTTCTCGTCTTCGTGGCCTGTATGCTTGTCGCGGCGTTTAAAGACGCGACGACATTCACAATCCCAAACTGGATTAGCTTGGCGATTATCGCTGCCTTTATCGCGGTTGTCCCGTTTACGTGGCAAGGCGTAGGCGTCTTGGGCGAGCATGTGCTGGTCGGGCTCGCCTTTTTTGCAGCTGGCTTCACCATGTTCGCGCTCGGTTGGCTCGGCGGCGGCGATGCAAAGATGATGGCCGCGACCGCACTCTGGTGGACTTGGCCAGACGCCGTGACTTACATCTTCTCGACAACCGTGGTGGGGCTAGGCTTAGCTGTGGTCATCATATTGGGGCGGAACTTCATTCCCGTCCGTGTCCTAACTTCGCCTTGGACGCACAAAATCTTCAAAGAAGAAAAGAATATGCCTTACGGTATCGCACTCGCGGCGGGGGGCGTCATTACCTTGCTGCAAAGCGACATCTATATGCAGGCACTTGCGGGGTAGCAACGGGGCAAATGACCTCCAAATAAGCTTCAAAACAAGCGCTCTGGCTCTCAGGGCGCTTTTTTATTTGGCGAAAGACAGGGCGCATTTTGATTCGCCGCTGTCCCGCAACACCCCGATTTATAACGGAAAACAGCCTTTTTCAGGAATTATGTCGTTTTAATCGCTCTTGTTAACGCTTTCTTCGTCCTCATTTTCTACGCGTTAACCATGCTTTAGAACGTCTTGGTGTAATTTACACCTGACAGCTTCTTGTGAGGGGATGATGAACACCAAAAAAATTATATTGATGGGTGCCATGCTTTTAATGGCCGGCGTGATTTTCACGCAGGTTAAAAAGCTCAACGCTCCACAGGAGTTTGAGGCGCCTGCCCCCACGATTGAAAAAGTGAAATATGAGCGCGTTTTGGCGGCGAGCGAAGATCTCGGTCTTGGCGCTCGTGTTGGATCGTCCAGCCTGCGTTGGATCGACTGGCCAGAAGAGGCGCTGAACCCGTCACTGGTCACAGAAACAAATCGCCCAGACGCGACGACAGAGCTAGAAAATTCGATTGTGCGGAGCCCGATCACAGAAGGCGAGCCGATTAACCTTAACAAACTTGTGCAAGCAGGCGATTCGGGTGTGATGGCGGCCTTGCTATCTCCGGGTATGCGCGCTGTCACAACACGGATCAGCGTCGATACAGCGGCAGGTGGCTTTATTCAGCCAGGCGACCGCGTTGACGTTATCTTGCGCCAAAGCTTCCGTATCGAGCAAAGCAAAGCTGACAAAGACAAGGGCGGTATTCGGCAAGAGCGCTTGGTTCTCGCCAATACTGTGCTGGAAAATGTCAAAGTCTTGGCGATTGACCAAGAATACTCCGTGACCGCTGAAAATGAAGCTTACGTGATCGGCTCAACGGCCACGTTTGAATTAAACCAAGAAGATGCTGAACTACTGCAAGAAGCTGCGGGCGCGGGCGATATTTCGCTGACATTGCGCGGCATGAACCGTCCGAATGCGAGATCACAGAGCGTGGCCGTCAAAGAGCGTGAAACGCTGAGTGATAAGCCGAAAACCCTGACGATTTACCGCTCTGGCCAACCCACACGTGTGGCTGTCGAGGAACAATAAGATGACGTTGAAACGACTCCCTACTTTATTATTGGCTGGCACAACGGCGCTGGCGCTGTCCGCTGGCTTGTACTTCCAAGCGCATGCTGGCAACCGCTCTTATGCGGCCATGCAAAATGTCCAAAGCACGGACGGGATTACGATTCAGTCTCCAGGCCAAGGCACAACTAACCGTTCCATCGTCGTGCCTTACAGCAAGTCGACTGTGATCGAATTACCAGAAAACGTGATGGACGTCATCGTCTCTAATCCTGACATTGTCGAAGCGATGGTTCATACGTCGCGCCGCGTTGTGTTGATCGGTAAAGAAGCGGGACAGACCAATGTTTTCTTCTATGGCCACGGCGGTAATGAGCTGCTCAACATCGATATTCGCGTTGAAAAAGACATTAACGGCCTGTCGGACCTCATTCGGCAGAACGCGCCTTCAGCCAACGTCAATGTGCAGGGCATTAATGACAAAATCCTATTGACGGGGAGCGTGCCAAACGCCGCAACCGCTGATATGATCGAAAAACTGGCCCGTATGTGGAGCTATTCAGCTAGTAGTGGCGGTTTCTTCCGCCGTAGTTCTGGCGGCACATCCGAAGACATTGTCAATCTGCTGACGATTGAAGGCAAAGACCAAGTCATGCTCAAAGTGCGCATTGTTGAAATGCAGCGCTCTGTCACGAAGCAACTCGGCATCAATCTCGGCCTTGACGGGGCGATCGGCGACACGACATTTAGCGTTCTGAACGACGTCAATTCTGATGTGGCGGGTGGCCTGACAGGGGCGTTTAACTTCCTCAATAGTGCGGGCGGTTCTTTACGGTCGCTCTCGACATCACTGCAAGCGCTAGAGCGTGTCGGTCTTGTGCGCACACTCGCCGAGCCAACTTTGACGGCGATTTCTGGCGAAACAGCAAACTTCCTCTCTGGCGGTGAACTGCCAATCCTGACGGGCGTGTCAATCGATGCGCGAACAGGACAGCTAGTGCGCGAATTTGAATTTAAACCTTACGGCGTTTCGCTCGGCTTTACGCCAGTGGTGCTGTCCGAAGGCTTAATCTCTTTGAACATCTCGACCGAAGTCTCAGAACCCACAGTTGAAAACGCGTTTGAAACAGACGGTGCGGGCGATATTCTCGGTATTCGGGTCCGCCGCGCAAACACAGTCGTCGAACTACCAGCGGGCGGCTCGATGGTGATCGCAGGTTTGATTCGCGAAGAAGCGCGGACGGCCGTCGAAGGTGTGCCAGGGGCGAAAGATTTGCCAGGTATTGGCGCGTTCTTCCGCTCACGCGACTCACAGACCGTTCAGACAGAATTGGTCGTCATTGTGACGCCGTATCTGGTCGACCCTACTCATCCTGATAAATTGCAGACGCCGATTGACGGATTTGTGCCTGAGAACGACTTGGACAATCTGCTCCTCGGACGGATCAACAAAACTTATGCCGGCAACGGTCAACCCAAAATCTCAACGGACTCGCTTAGCGGCTCCGTTCGGACATGTCGTAGACTAAGGGGAAACAGAATGCGTTTGAAACCTACAACTCTCCTGTTATCTGGGGTCGCCCTCGCCATGACATTGTCGGCTTGCGCCACGCCGAGTGCGTCCTTGCCGCCGACGGATTTACGCAACCCTATTCAAGTGGCTGAGTCGATTGAACGGCTGGAACTTTACACACGCCCAACAGGGCTAGAACTGTCAGCGCGCGATAAACTCGCCGTCGCACAATTTCTCGATGGCTACCGCTCTGGTGGTGATGGTCCGCTCTATATCAATAAGCCAGCGGGCGTTAGTGGCCTTGGCACGCAGCAAGCCGAAGCCGTGATACGCGGCCTGATGGCGGAGGGCGGTATTCCAGGTCAAGCGCTGCAAGGCGGACAATATCAGTCGCCCAAAGGGGCTCCTGCACCTGTCGTGATTTCATACCGTACGCTACAAGCGATCCCGCAGAAATGTGGTCGCCTTGGTAATTTGGCCGATACTTATAACAACCAACCTTACGCCAATTTTGGCTGCTTCCAGTCTGCAAATATCGCCGCCATGATCGGTGACCCACGACAGCTGCTAGAGCCTTATCAGCAAGGTGCGCCGAATGCCGAGCGCCGCCAAGTTGTTTACGATAAATATATTCTCGGCCAAGTCAGCGCGTCAGAATTCCCGACCCGCCAACAAATTAACGCCGAAGATTAGATTTGAATTTAGTTAGATCCACAACGGAACGAACCGGATGACCGCCATGACACAACCGCAAATGCCACACCCACAAGCCCCGCGCCCCGTTGCTCCGCAACCGCAGGCTCAGGCAGGCCAAGCCCCCGCAAATATGGGGGCGCCGCGTCCTCTTGCCATGCCAACGTCACCTGTGCCGATGCCCGCAGCCCCCATGCCAGCGGCTCCGCAGCCCATGCCAATGCAAGCGGCCCCCGCGCCCATGCCAGTTGCACCTATGCCTTCGCCCATGCAAACGGCCCCGCAAGCGCAACCTCATCAACCGCAGCCGCAACAGCAACAAGTCGTGCCGCAAATGCCAACAATGGAAGCTGCGCCGCTTGGCGAAACGCTGCCTGTGCAAGACGATATCGAAGGTCTATCCCGCGAGGGCGGCGAGCGCGCTCTGCCGCAAATCGCAATTCACGCCTTCTGTGACCGTCAAGAAACAGCGCATTGTATCAATGAAACGACCCGCGATTGGCGTATGAAGCGCACGAACATGAAGATTTACATGGGCGGCCTTCAGGCGGCTGTGGAATTCTATCACAAAGAAAACACACCCGGCTTGATCCTGATCGAGACTGGGATGCGCGGCCAAGAATTATTTTCACAACTGGAAGAGCTGGCCTCCGTCTGTGACGCTGGCACAAAAGTTGTTGTCATCGGTGCCACAAATGACATTCGCCTCTATCGTCAGTTGATGGAAAAAGGCGTGTCAGAGTATCTGGTCCCGCCGCTGCACCCGCTAAACGTCATTCGCGCCTTGGGCGATCTTTACGCTGATCCAGAGCAGCCCTTTATTGGTCGCGTCGCTGCATTCTTTGGCGCAAAAGGTGGTGTGGGTTCATCCACATTGGCACACAATGTCGCTTGGATTTTATCAGAACAAATGGCGCAAGAAACCGCGCTTGTTGACCTCGACGCCTCTTGGGGCACGACAGGTTTGGACTTTGCTTATGACAGCACGTCTGGCCTCGAAGAAGCCTTGGCAGAGCCTGATCGTTTGGACGAAACATTGCTCGATCGGATTATGATCCGTCACACGCCAAAGCTCTCAATCTTGCCGACATCAGGCTCGCTCAATATGAAGCCTGTCCTCGATTCAGCCGCTTACGAGGCAGTCGTCAGTGCCGTGCGCGGCATTAGCCCGCTCGCGATCTTGGACATGCCGCATTTCTGGACAGATTGGACAACGAATGTCCTCTCATCTGTTGACGATGTTGTGATCACAGCGACGCCTGATCTCGCTAATTTGCGCAACACGAAAAACCTGATCGACTTCCTGAAGACGCAACGTCCTAACGATCCCGATCCGATCTTTATTCTCAACAAAACGGGTGCCTCGAAGCTAGGCGAAATTTCCGTCAAAGACTTTGCGACAGCTGTTGGCCTAGAGCCAAGCCTCGTGATTGGCTTTGACCCTGACAGCTTCTTTGAAGTCACCAATGAAGGCAAAATGCTCTCTGACGTTAAAAACGCGCAGCAGACTGTGCAAGGCCTCGCCTATATTGCGAACCGTCTGAAAACGGGCAGCTTTGAGCAACGCAAAAAAGTAGCAGAACCGATTGGTAAAAAAGGTAAGCGCGGCAAGTCTGGCGATAAACCCGCCAAGGAATCAAAGCCGCTCTTTTCATTTATGAAAAAGAAGGGTTAAGCGCCCATGTTCGGTAAACGTAGCGAAGGCGGCGCGGCGCTCAAACAACCAAGCGCTCCGTCTGAAGAATTGCCAAAACCAAGTGCGGCAGCAGATGCGCCTTTAACCGCGCCGCGCCCTAACAGCTCGCGCGGCAATGAGCCGTCTGAGGAATATTACGAAACCAAGGCGACGATTTTTAACGCTTTGTTCGAGACGATTGATGTATCTGCCCTCGCGGGGATGCAGCCTGATCGCGCGCGCGAAGAAATTCGTACAATCGTGGACGAAATTATCGCCATTCGAAATGTGCGCCTGTCTGTGTCTGAACAAAGCCAGCTGATCAATGAAATCTGTGATGATATTCTCGGCTATGGTCCGCTAGAGCCGCTACTCGCCCGCGATGACATTGCCGATATTATGGTCAACGGCGCGAAGCACGTCTTTATCGAAACCAATGGTAAGATGCAGAAGACGAATATCCGCTTCCGCGACAACACGCAGTTGATGAATATCTGTCAGCGTATCGTGTCCCAAGTGGGCTACGCCGCGTGGATGAAGCCAGCCCGATTTGTGACGCGCGTTTGCTTGACGGCTCTCGGGTCAATGTGATTGCGCCGCCGCTGTCGATTGACGGTCCAGCCCTGACCATTCGGAAATTTAAAAAAGACAAACTCCGCCTACAAGATTTGGTCAATTTCCAATCTATCTCGCCAGCGGGCGCAAAGGTCTTGGAAATCATCGGGGCTTGCCAGTGTAATATCGTGATCTCTGGCGGTACGGGTTCTGGTAAAACGACTTTGTTAAACGCGCTAACGGGTTTTATTCATCCTGATGAGCGGATCATTACCTGCGAAGATGCGGCGGAATTACAGCTGCAGCAGCCCCATGTTGTGCGTCTTGAAACACGTCCACCTAACCTCGAAGGCAAGGGTAAAATTACTATGGCCGACTTGGTGAAAAACTGTCTGCGGATGCGTCCAGAACGGATTATCGTGGGTGAGGTGCGTGGCCCTGAAGCTTTCGATTTGCTCCAAGCCATGAACACCGGCCATGACGGTTCTATGGGAACGCTTCACGCCAACTCACCGCGCGAAGCTCTCTCTCGTTTGGAATCCATGATTACAATGGGCGGTTTCTCGCTGCCTGCTAAAACTATTCGCGAGATGATTGTTGGCTCTGTCGATGTGATTGTGCAGGCCGCGCGTCTGCGTGACGGCTCTCGTCGGATTACGAAAATTACCGAAGTGATCGGCATGGAAGGCGACGTGATCGTCACCCAAGATTTGATCGTTTACGAAATGGACGGCGAAGACGCCCAAGGCAATATCATCGGCGAACACAAATCAACTGGTATCGCTCGCCCTGCTTTCTGGGACCGCGCCCGTTACTTCAATCTTGAAAAAGATCTGGCCGAAGCGCTGGACGAAGCAGGTAGCTAGACCATGGATCCGCAAACACTCATAGCAGCGCTCGCCGCCGGTTTGGTGCTTTGCGTCGGTTTCCTCTTTATGGGGGAGAGCAATGGTGCCGAGAACTCCAAGCGTGTAAAACAGATCAGTGGTAAGCGCACCGTCAGCGACGGTATTATGAGCAAGCTCAAGGTCGAAGATTCTGGCGCGCGTCGGAAACAGATCGAAGAATCGCTCGGCAAAATCGAAGAACGTCAGAAGACGAAGAAGCGTAAGCGGAAGTCTTTACAAGCGCGTTTGATTCAAGCGGATTCAGCGATGAAGCCGCAAACATTTATTATCATTTCCGCCGTGCTTGGCTTGATTGTAGGGGCCGTGCCTTTTGCGCTCGGTGTTAATCCCTTGGTCTGTTTGGGGGCAGGGTTCGGTATTGGCGTCGGGTTGCCGCGCTTCATTCTGAATTTTAAAATCAATAGCCGCCAAAAGAAATTCACGTCTCATTTCGCTGACGCTATGGATATTGTCGTGCGGGGTGTGCGGACAGGTCTACCGCTGGGGGATTGTCTTAAAATTATTGCGCATGAAAGCCCGGAGCCTCTTGGCACAGAATTCCGCCGCGTTGTCGAAGGCGAAAGTCTTGGTATCCCTATCGAGGTCTGCCTAGAGCAAATGTATGAGCGCATGCCTATTTCGGAAGTGAACTTCTTCTCCACCGTGTTGGCGATCCAGAAATCAACAGGTGGTAATTTGGGCGAGTCCCTGGCCAACCTCTCCTCTGTGTTGCGGGGTCGGAAATTGCTACGCGAAAAAATTAAAGCGCTGTCCGCTGAAGCGAAAATGAGTGCGATTATTATTGGCGCTTTGCCGATCGTTGTGATGATCCTCGTCACGATTATGAGCCCAGATTATATGTACGAGCTTTACTTCACGCCGACAGGTCATCGCAATATGATGATTGGCGCGGTGATGATGGTGATGGGCACGTTGATGATGCGCAAAATGATTAACTTCAAGATTTAGGAGAGGGTGATGGAAGCTGAATCAATTACCTTATTCCAGAATTTTGCTTATGCGTTGATTGCTCTGCTGTGCGTCACAGCTCTGTATCAGGTTATCTCGCCGCTCCTCGAAGGGGATAAAAAGAAAAAGCGGATGGCGTCTGTGGCGTCGGCGCGTGAGGGCATGCGTAAAAACCGCATGGAAATGCTCAACGAAGAAGCGCGTCTGCGGGCAGATAATCGCGGGATGGCGAAGAACCTCGTTGATAAATTCAGCCTCGAAAAACTTCTCGAAGCCTCTGACCTCAAAGATAAACTCGCCCAAGCGGGTATGCGCGGGCAGAAGCCGATCTACACATTCTACGCTTTCCGTCTGGCGATGCCGATTGGCATGCTGATATTCGGTCTTGTCGTCTTTATGGGTGTTAATCCGTGGGATTGGGGCTTTATGCAGCGCGTGACGGCGACATTTGCGGCCACTCTATTGGGCTATTACTTACCTGGTATTTACGTCAATAATGTTTCGAAGAAACGCTTGGCCTCCATTATGCCAGTGTTTCCAGATGCGCTTGATTTGCTCTTGATTTGTGTGGAATCAGGGATGTCCGTTGAAATGGCATTTGGCCGTGTGGCTGAAGAACTCGCAGATAGCTCCGTTGAACTGGCCGAAGAATTTTCGCTGACAACAGCTGAACTCTCTTACCTGACTTCACGCCGACTGGCTTATGAAAATCTGGCGCGCCGGAACAATCACGTTGGTATTCGTTCTGTTGCAACGGCGTTGATCCAGTCCGAGCGTTACGGTACGCCGCTGGGCGATACGCTACGGACGATGGCGAATGAAAACCGTCAGATGCGGGTGATGGCAGCCGAGAAAAAAGCGGCCGCTTTGCCAGCGAAATTGACTGTGCCGATGATCCTGTTCTTCCTGCCAGTCTTGTTTATTGTGATCCTGACGCCAGCAGGTATGCGCCTTGCGGATGCTCTGGGCGGTCCAGGCGGATTTGGCGGCGGTGGCGGCGGATAAGACCGAAGCCCCCAAAGCCACGAATTAAAAGATATAACCTAATTAAAAAGCCGCTCCATCAGATCAATGAGGCCAAATCGATGAGGCGGCTTTTTTGTGTTTGAGATTTTGCGGACGAAGTCGCGCTTAGCGGCGTGGGCGGGCGACGTTTCGGCGCTGCGGCTGCGGCATTTGCTGTTGCGCTTGCTGCGGATAGCCAGCCGGCGGGCGATAACCTTGTGGTGCGTATCCTTGCGGCGCTTGTGGCATAGGACGCGCGGCTTGCGGTTGCACAGACCGAGAAATACGGTCCAGTACATTTGGCTGCGTCTGCGGTGCCGTAGTCCTTTGCGGATTTTGCTGAACGGGCATTTGCGGCGCAGACCTAATAGGCGCGCTTGCGACTTTCGAATCCGTCAATGATTTGCCTTGCAGCTTTAGAACTAATTCCAAATTTTGCTGCACAGCGGGGCTGGCACCTGGCATATCGGCGGCGCGTCGTAGCCAACCTTCCGCCGTCGCAGCATCCCCCGCGAGTGCGTAGCTCAGACCGATATTGGTCAAGACGTTGGGGTCATTTGGCGTAATCTGCATCGCGCGGGCATAATGCTTACGGGCCAAATCATATTTCTCGGCTTGGTCAAGGGCTGCGCCTTTCAGGGACCAAAGCCGCGCATAGCCAGGGGCAATGGCGAGCATTTGATCCAGTGTTTCCATAGCTTCAGGCGCACGTTCAGCCGCAATCAGCGACGCCGCAAATTCTGCGCCCAGATAAGGATCACGCGGATAAATCGCGCGTCCCATCTGTGTAATTTCAATCGCACGTCCGGGATTTCCCAATCGCCGCACAGCCGAAGCGAGCTTGATCGTGGCTTCGAGGTCTGATGGGTTTAGCTCATATTCGCGGGACCAGAATGCGGCTTGGGCGAACAGCTCTTGAGTTTCAATATTGTCGCGCATTTCGCGGGCGGACGGCATATAGGCTGTGCTGTCTAAATTGCTGCGAACTTCTTGCTCTTCATCGGTCAATCCCGTTGTAACCATACAACCCGTGGTGAACAGGCCTACGCTGAGCAAAGCGCTGAGTCGGAGAGATTTCAAAGCGGACATAGAGGTCTCCACAAGACGCAAAATTGCGCCGCATTTAGTTGCGTTCAATCGGTATTTCGTTAACAAACGTAAACAGAGACAGTTAATGAGACGTTAGCAAATGCACCCCATTTGCCCTCAATTACACAGGAAATCAGATGACAGAGCTATATGACCTCGCGGCAGACATGGCAGTGGATGTGCCGATCATTCCGATCTCCGCCTTGCGCCCTGATATGTGGGACGCGGCCTTTGCGCGCCTCACACCTGCCCAGCAGACTTATGCCAAAGCGCGCGGGTTTTCTGCCGAAGCAGGGCAGCGTTTGCGACTGCCTGATGCTGACGGGCATGTGGCGCATGTGCTGTATGGCTGCGGCGCTGCGGACAGCGATGAACTGGGTCCTATTCGTCTGGGCGGCTTGTCAGGAAACTTGCCAGAAGGGCATTACCGCTTGGATAAAATTCCTGCGGATTGGACAATGCGACTGGCCGCGATTGGCTGGGGCATGGGGGCTTACCGGTATGAGGTTTACTTACCCACACAGGTCACCCCGCCAACCCTCGTCCTGGAAACGGATGTCGATTTGGCGGAAATTAAAGCCGTGGTAGACGGCACCGCCTTGTGTCGCGACCTCATCAACATGCCTGCAGGAGACCTCGGGCCAGTTGCCTTGGAAGAGGCTGCGATTGATTTAGCGGAGAGTTTCGGCGCAGAGCATCGTTCGGTCGTTGGCGAAGATTTGCTGGCGCAGAATTATCCGATGATCCACGCCGTCAGCCGCGCGGCGCATGAGTCGCCGCGTCTCGTTGAATTTGAATGGGGCAATCCCGACCATCCGCGCCTCGCGATTATTGGCAAGGGTATCACATTTGATACGGGCGGCGTGAATATGAAAAGTTCCGCGGGCTCTCGGATTATGAAAAAAGATATGGGCGGAGCAGCGCACGCATTGGCGCTGTCGCATATGATCATGGCGACAAAGCTGCCTGTGCGTCTGCATTGCTTGGTCGCGATTGCAGAAAACGCTGTATCAGCTGGCGCGTATCGCCCTGGCGATATTCTACCGTCGCGAGAGGGTTTAACTGTTGAGATTGACAATACAGACGCGGAGGGTCGCCTCGTGCTGGGAGATGCGCTGTGTAAGGCAGCGGAAGATAAGCCCGTTTTGATGATTGATTTTGCAACGCTAACGGGGGCGGCGCGTGTCGCGCTGGGACCGCATTTGCCGCCGTTTTTCTCCAACCGCGACGCACCGATTGAGGGGGTGATGGAGCAAGGTCATCGCGAGCGTGATCCCGTTTGGAATATGCCGCTTTGGCAGCCTTACAATTCTATGCTGAGTTCCCCCATTGCGGATTTGAAAAACTCTGGTGGATCATTTGCTGGGGCTGTGACGGCGGCGCTATTCTTGGAGCGCTTCGTCAAAGGGCTGCCGTGGATGCACATTGATACCTATGGTTGGAACCCGAGTGCGCGGGCAGGGCACCCGAAAGGCGGCGATATGTATGCCGTTCGCGCGCTCTATGCGTGGCTGAAATCAGGTGGGCTTAACGGCAGCTTCACCAAATAGGTGGTCGCGCCAAGTGCGTAGATAGGCGATCCCAAAAGCAAAGCTAAGCGAGAACGCTAACGATCCCACGATCAGCGCGAATGTCGGAATGTTCGGTGAGAGCAGAAGTAAAACCTGCGCCGTGGGCCAAAGGGTCAGGAATGTCGGCAGCACGAGGTTCGGCCAATTTCGGAATATCGCGACCCGTTTTTGTAAGGCTAGTAAAGCCAGATAGCCCCAAAACATTGAGCCGAGAATATCTGCGCTCGGCGTCCAATGACGTGACCCTTGAGGCGTAAGAATCGCGAAGGCTGTGGCCGAGCAGGCGAGCGCAATTAAGATAATTAATTGCAGTTTGCCGGATTGCGGAAGGCGATTTTTCAAATGATAGGCTGTCATCCCTGCGCCAAAGGCATAGCCTAGTTTTAGCCCTGGAACCAGCGGCCGCAAAATATCGGTTCCGCTTGTGACTGTATATTGAATGGCAACCGCATAGGCGATCATCGCGGCGATTGTGCCAGCAAGAAGCGCGTGCTGGCGTTGCAAAATTCCAAACCGCCAGATCAAGGCCACTGCGATATGAAACACGGCTCCCCAGCGCAATGTCCAGATCGCGCCTTGGACGAGGCAATCATACTTCGCGCCTTCCATCAGGCCGGGCAAAGGCTGGCTCGGGCGGATCAGGGTTGCGGTCTCTAGGAAATATCGCGCTAATTTTGGAACGGATGCCCATGTGCGGGCCTCTGGCGCGGCGAATAATGGATAGAGAATTAAGACAACAATCGTCGTGACCAAGATCAGCAAAGGGTAAGTGCGGCAGGCGCGTGATATTAGATATTGCTTTGGTGTTTTGCCGAGATTCAGGCTCCGCATAGCGAGCCAACCCGAGATCACAAACAGCACTTGGATACCGTACCAGCTGGGGTCATAGCCCCAATGATGACCCCATTCTTGCTGCCCTAATCCCACACTCATGGTCGAGGCATAGCCAATCCCAATCGCCAGTACAGCCAGAAGGCGCACCGCATTGAGTTGTGTCAAATGCAGAAAATCTTGCGATGTTCCGACAGGTTTTTCGGCAGAGCGCGTCATAGCGCTAGGCCATAGCAAAAAAGTCTTAAAAAAATTCATTGGTTTTTGAATCCCTTAGACTCAGATGAGGTCATCTGACGGGATGACGCCTTGACGGCGGAATCGGCGCTGTGCGAGTCTTTACAAAAGTGATTTGCGACAAGGGAAGGGCCGCATTTATGTCAGCGTTTATCCAGCCAGTTGTCGCGCCCAATACGGCCCTGCGAACCCAAACGGATGACATCACGACACAGGCGCTACGTAAATCTTCTGAGACTGGGTTTTCGAAACTCACCCGCAAAGATAGCCTTTCGCTTTGGCATCGGGTGACGGTTGCGACGGTCGTCAATAATGCGCCTGATTTGACAGCGCGGCAGCTCGCGGTCGTGATGAGTGTTTATCTTGAAGACGGGCCGCACACGGTGCGTTCGCTGGCGAAGCAACTAAGAGTGACCAAGGCCGTCATCGTTCGCGCGATTGATAAATTGTGCAAACTCGATTTTGTGCAGCGCGCACCTGACCACCGTGATAAGCGCTCGATTATTCTGATCCGCACATCTGCGGGTATTCGCTACCTCTCTGGTTTTGCGGATATTATTCAATCAGAACTTCCCGACTGATGGCTGCGACTGATCGGCGGTTTACGCTTCCATCGGGCGCAAAAACGCGTCTCTATCGTGGCCGCGTCATAGCCCCTTCTGCCCCCCTTAAAGCCACACCAAAAACTAGCGTGTCTTTAGATACGGAATTGATATTCGGGCAGGGGTTTGATGTTTATGCCGAGGCAGGTGCGTGGCTGTTGGGTCGCGCTGTGCCGTTGGTACCTTCCAAGCGCAAAGCCTATGTTGGGTATGTGCCCAAGCGTATGATCGCGGCAGATACAGTTCGCACCGCACACGTGGTCAGCACTGTCTCTGCCCCCGTTTTCAAGCGCGCCGATATTAAAAGCCCGTTGATGAGTGTCTTGCCTATGAACGCTAAAATCCGTTTGGAAAAAGGCGAAGGCCCGCTGCGGGAAATTGCGGGGCTAGGCTTTATTCATACGGCGCATGTGCGGTGCGTCAAAAATGCTGCGCCGCAAGATTTCGTTGACGTGGCCACAGAGTTTCTAGGCCGACCTTATATTTGGGGTGGGACGGGGCAAGTGGGGGTAGACTGTTCAGGGCTCGTTCAAATGGCCTTGGCTGCGACGGGTGTCGATGCGCCGCGTGACGCCGATCAGCAGGAAGCGCATTTGGGCGCTGTCACCGCGTTGGACACCGCCCTGCGCGGCGATCTCGTTTTCTGGGCAGGACATGTTGGGATTATGGAGGATGCCAAGACGTTGTTGCATGCCAATGCTCATCACATGCAGGTCGCGCGGGAGCCATTAAAAAAGGCGATCCAACGAATTGGACCGCCTCGTATTCTCAAACGGCTATAGGCCTTATTGCACTTCAGCTTTTTCGTCTTCCGTCATCGGCTTCTGACCTTCGGCGGGTTCTGCGATATTGTTGCCATCATTTTCTGAGGGATCAACTGTTGGCTCCATAGCTGGTGGCTGTGTGCCTTCGACCAATTCTTCTGCAGGAATATCAACAATAGCAGGTTCTGGCTGCGGGATCGGGTTCGCTGCGGCAAGGCGGAGATACTCGATCACGGCGGCGCGGTCTTCGGCTTTCTTAATGCCGATATAAGCCATCTTCGTCCCTTTGAGGTAAGCACTCGGCTTGGTCAGAAATCCGTCTAGCTGCTCGAATGTCCAAGGCGTACCCATCTCTGCCATAGCAGAAGAGTAGTTAAAGCCGTCATGTGTGCCAGGTGTAGCACCAACAACACCCCAGAGATTTGGGCCTGTGCCGTTTTTCCCGCCATCTTCAGCGTTGTGACAAGAGACACATTTTTTGAAAACTTTCGCGCCGCGCTCGACGTCCATCGCGGCGATCCACTCTGGCTGTGGGAAGGGCAGGTCTACTTCCTCGCCCGCATCCGCAACCGCAACGGAGCCGACACTATATAAAGGCATTTCAGGATAATCAGAATGCATGAGCATGTGCGGGAGTGTGCGAATAAGCATCACGCCCAGCGCAGTAGCCAGCACAGCGGCGGCGATTTTTGTAAAGCCCAATTCATCCATGGGAAACGTCCTTCATTCAATCTTTGTGCGCTAGCGGTTCCGCGCTAACAATATCTGCGGTCTTCATATAAACTTATGCGCTAAATGCAAATGTAAAAGACCTTGCGGCGAAGGGTCGCAAAGGCTTTAAGGCAGATAAGACACAGGCATATAGGGCTAAAATGAGCAAAAATATCGTATATCAAGGCGAGGTCGGCGCGTTTTCGCATCTGGCATGTCTCGAACATTTCCCAGATCACACGCCTATGCCATGTCGTAGCTTTGCGCAGGCTTTCGCACATGTGCGGAACGGGGAGGCAGAACTGGCCATGATTCCCGTGGAAAATACGGTCGCGGGGCGCGTCTCCGATATTTATCATTTGCTGCCAGAGGGCGGGTTGAGCGTGATTGGCGAGCGTTATCTGCCTGTTCATCACCAATTACTTGCTGTGAAAGGCGCAACAGTGGAGGGCATCACCTCTGCGCGCTCGCATCCTATGGCGCTGGGGCAAGTCCGCAAACGGTTAGAGGCTCTCAATATCACGCCTGTGACTGATGTGGATACGGCAGGCGCGGCGAAAGCCGTCGCGACGTTGGGTGACCCGAGTGTCGCTGCGATAGCCTCAACCTTGGCCGCCGAAACTTATGGATTGGATGTGCTGCTCGAAAATATCGAAGACAGCCCCAACAATACGACCCGCTTTCTGGTGTTATCGACGCAGGCAGCAATGCCAGCATTGGACGCGGAACCTGTCGTGTCGAGCTATGTGTTCAAAGTGCGCTCGGTCCCATCTGCGCTATATAAAGCCTTGGGCGGTTTCGCGACAAATGGCCTGAACCTGACCAAGCTGGAAAGCTATATGGTGGGCGGGTCATTTAATGCCGCACAATTTTATATCGACGTAGAAGGCCACCCCGAGAGCGATGCCATGGTGCATGCCATGGAGGAGTTAGCGTTTTTCACAGAATCTGTGACGCACCTCGGCACCTACGCCGCGCACCCGTCGCGCGGGCTGGGCAAAGTCTGAGCTTGTGACTTGTCCCTACGTCTGTGCCGCAATATATAAATCTCTATGATCCGCGCTCTATTCTTCGCCTTGACCCTGACGGTCAGCCCGCTGGCAGTGACATCTGCACATGCAGAAGAGCCAGAGATATATACGAGTTGGCGAAATAACTTGGCTGTGCAGGGCTATGACGTGATGAGTTTTTATGCGGGCACGCCGCAGCTCGGCAAAGCTGAATTTAAAACGGAATATGCAGGCGCGGAGTGGCAATTCGTCAATCAAGGCAATCTGGATTTGTTTCAGATGAACCCCGAAATGTTTATCCCAGAATATGGCGGCTACTGTGCCTGGGCGGTTGCCAAAGGCAAGTTAGCCAAAGGCTCGCCGGATTATTACTACGTCGAAGACGGAAAGCTCTATTTGAATTTTAATGGCCGCATCAAACGCCGTTGGGACAAAAATCGCGATGGATTTGTTGCGCTCGCGGATGCGAAGTGGCCCGCCATTCTGGCTGATTAATGCGTTTTCTACTGCGTGAGCCAATAGCGCAGCATTTGATGGGCGATCGTCGTGCGCGGCGGGCGCATGAACGGCTTAGCGTCATTGGGAACGGATTTATCAAATACAGCTTCGACTTGGGCGCGCGTGAACCACTGTGCGTCTTCTAGCTCTTTTACATTCAACGTAATTTTCGTGTTAGCCGCGTCGCAAATCATCCCCATCATCAGCTGGCTGGGAAATGGCCACGGCTGGCTAAAGACATAGCGATGATTATGAGTTTTGACGCCGACTTCTTCCAGCACTTCGCGGTAGGTCGCCTCTTCGACGGTTTCGCCAGGCGACACAAACCCTGCAAGGCATGACATAAAGCCTTCGGGCCAGCCAGGCCCACGCCCTAGCAGCACCATGTCGTCTTTTTGCACCAACATGATCGCAACAGGATTGACGCGCGGAAAGTGATCGGTCTCGCAATGATTGCAGCGTCGTTTCGCCCCGCCCTCATCAGAGATTGAGCCGCCCCCGCAATTTGCGCAAAAACGATGGGTCTTATGCCAATCAAACAGCGACTTCGCACGGCCAGCAGTGGCAAGGTCAACGGGATCCAGTTGCCCGCCGCCGAGCCGTAAATCGACAAAGTTCTCGATGGGTAAAAATGTTTCAGGCTTTTGTAAGC
This sequence comes from Litorimonas sp. RW-G-Af-16, assembly GCF_048319245.1. Classification (GTDB taxonomy): domain Bacteria; phylum Pseudomonadota; class Alphaproteobacteria; order Caulobacterales; family Maricaulaceae; genus Litorimonas. The sequence goes on along the minus strand of NZ_CP166993.1, from coordinate 2,091,191 downwards.
TAGCCGCAAAAATTGGACGCTCACCCTCCATACCGAGGAAAATTGGGCCAGGTTCAAACAAGTTCTGCCCAATTAAATCGGAAGGGTGTGTGCGGTGCAATCGACCGCCTTTCCCAATCCCGACCTTGCCTTCAAACAATAAAATTGTTCGTGCGTTGGATTGCCCCAGAAAAGTTTGCAAATGCTGCGGCGTGCGCTGCACCTCTGCATAATCAATGGTGTTGCCAGCAAATGGCATGGGAGAGGGTGTGTAAGTCATGCCAGCGTTTAACGCGTCATTACCCTGCTGTCACGCACCGAGTATTACTGTTTGTTTCCGTAAATTACGAGGCGGTCATAAACTGTTGTATTTATATCGCAGCCCAACCTAGAGGTTAGTTGTAGCTGACTTTCTGAGTGGTCTATTCTTATGTGTAGCGTTAGGGAGCGCCCGTCTTTGAGTAGACGTCTTTAAACATAAGGAAAATATCATGAAATTTCTAAAAATCGCTCTCGCGACAACTGCAATCTTCGGCATGGCTGCAACGGCTCAAGCTCAAGATACAGGTGCATATGTCAACCTCGGTGTCGATGCTGTTGAATTCGATTCCTATAACCTGAGCGCAAAGCTGGGCTATAACATCAACGAATATTTTGGCGTCGAAGGCCAAGCTGCTTTTGGCATCATTGATGACAAAGAAACATTCGAAGGCGAAGAGTTTAAAGCCGGTATCGACTCCAGCTTTGGCGCATTCGGTGTTGTCCGCTTGCCAGCCGGCGAGAACTTCGATCTATTCGCGCGTGCAGGTTATGCCTTCACAAAAGTCGGCGCATCTGCCGGTAATGTGAGCGTGAGTGCTGATGCTGACGGCTTTGCCGGTGGTGTTGGTGGTCAGTATATGTTTGACGACATGAACGGTGTTCGTCTGGAATACACATATTACGACCTGAACTTTGACGATATTGAAGCTGGTAATCAGGACTTCGAAGTTGAAGATGCTGGCGGTGATGTTGTGACACTCTCATACGTCCGTAAATTCTAGTCTGAACGCTCAGATTTAATTGCGAAAGCCTCGGTTCGCGTTGTTTGAATTCAAATAACGGGATCGAGGCTTTTTGATGTCTTGTGGACAGAGGGCTTGCACATCCGCGCCGCTTTCGCCATATAGCGCTCGGAAGGTTGCCTTGGACGGTATTCTTGTTAACCCGGTCAGGTCGGGAACGAAGCAGCCGCATGCGAGTCCTTATCGGGTCAGGTGCAGCCTTCCACTCAGTGAATTTTTGAGAAGCAAAAAATACACACCAATTTTCCGAATTCCGTTTTGTAAAACCACCCACCCGTAAGGTACAATTTTCCAACGGAAAAATGCACACCGATCCCTTGCATCTCGTCTCTGGCACCCCTCCCTATCTCGCGCCCAACAAGTCTGTGAATCCTTTCCCCGACTCCGCTTCCCATCGCGCCTCCTCGCCCCTATAGTCGGTCTATGAGCGAGTCTGAGACATCATCCCCGAGCGGGGCGCAGCCCTATCAGGTGCTGGCTAGAAAATACCGGCCGACGACCTTTGAAGACATGATCGGCCAAGACGCGATGGTGACCACGCTGAAAAACGCGTTTCGCGCCAATCGCGTAGCGCATGCCTTTATGCTGACGGGGGTGCGCGGGATCGGGAAAACGACGACCGCACGTTTGTTGGCCCGTGCTTTGAATTACGAATCTGATACGATTGAGGGACCGAGTGTGGAACTTGGTACGCCGGGTAAGCACTGTGAGCTGATCATGGCGTCTGGGCATATGGACGTGCTGGAAATGGACGCAGCCTCCCGCACAGGTGTTGAGAATATGCGCGAAATGTTGGAGGGCGTGCGCTACTCGCCCGCGACGGCACGCTATAAAGTCTATATCATTGACGAGGTGCACATGCTCTCGACAGGCGCATTTAACGCGTTGCTAAAGACGTTGGAAGAGCCGCCTGATCATGCGAAATTTATTTTCGCTACGACTGAAATTCGTAAAGTTCCAATCACAGTGCTTTCCCGTTGTCAGCGTTTTGATCTGCGCCGCGTCGAGGCATCTGTTCTAGCGCAGCACCTCAAAGGGATTTGCGACAAAGAAAACGTGAAGATTTCTGAATCTGGCTTGGCGCTCATTTCTCGCGCGGCAGAAGGCTCTGTGCGGGACGGCCTATCCTTGCTGGATCAGGCGATTGTTCAGGCGGGATTGGACGGGGACGAGGTGTCGGGCGAGCAAGTGCGCACGATGTTAGGCCTCGCGGATCGTGTGCGGATTTTAGATTTATTCGAAATGGCCGCGCGGGGTGATACCAAAGGGGCGTTGCTAGAAATGCGGGCGCAATATGATGATGGCGCCAGCCCATCAGTGGTTATGCGCGACCTTCTTGATATTTGCCATGATATATCACGGGCCAAGACACTCGGCGATGACGCAGAATTTGACGCCGCTCCTGATCAACATGCCCGCATGCGCGATCTGGGCGAGGCGCAATCTGTGGGGCAGTTGACGCGGCTTTGGCAAGTTTTGATGACGGCGCATAATGAAGTCCGCACCGCGCCCGATCCGCTGGCGGCTGCTGAAATGGCGCTGCTAAAGCTATCACTGGCAGGGCAAATGCCGCCGCCCGAACTCGCTGCACAAATTATCGAAGCGGCGCAGCAACAAAAAGCAGATGGCGGAGCCGGGCCTACCGCAAATCTCTACCCCCTCTGCGGGCGTTACCGCACACACTGCCCCGCCCGCAATGCCAGCGCGTCATTCCTCGCAGACTGGTGCGCCGACAGCAGCCGCAACTCAAACAGCGGCAAGTATGAGCGCACCAAAACCGATCACGCCGCCCGCAAGCGATATACAAATCACGAGCTTGGCTGAACTTGTTGAGGCCCTTCCTGATAGCCAGATCATGCTGCGCTCTGACATTGAGCGCTATATCCGTCCTGTGTCGTTTAAACCTGGCAAGGCAGAGCTGCGCGTGACTGACCCGCGCTTTAATAATTTGATTGGGAAGATCGTGCAGGCGTTAAGCGATTTAACAGGCGAGTTGTGGATCGTCTCGCCTTCCGATCAAGAGGGCGAACCAACGCTGGCGGAACAAAAACGCGCAGCGAGAAAAAGCCGTGACGCGGCCGAACGCGCACACCCTGCTTTTGCCCATCCGCTATTAGCGAATGGGACCCTTCTTGGAATCCATGATGTGACCACCAATATCATTCAAGGGAACTTCGTCCCCGAAAATTTATCTGATGATATAGCTGATGAGGATTAAGACATGAAAGATTTGATGGGCCTGATGAAACAGGCCAAGGACATGCAAAAAAAGATGGAAGCCGCACAGGCCGAAGTCGCTGACATTGTCGTTGAAGGTCGATCAGGCGGTGGCTTGGTCACGGTAGAATTGGCGGGCGGTGGGAATATGCGCGCGCTGAAAATCGATCCCAAACTGCTCTCCGAAGATGATGTTGAAATCGTAGAAGATCTGATTGTCGCTGCATATCAAGACGCCAAGGTCAAGCTGGACGAGGCGCAGGCCAAGACGATGAAAGCTGCGATGGGGGATATTCCTTTGCCACCCGGGCTAGGAATATAATCTTCGATCAATAGGAGCTTGCTATGCGCCAATGGGTCAAGACTGCTTTACTCGCAATGTCAATATTGGTGCTTGCTGCGGACGTAGGTGCGGCGAAAGATAGTAATCCCGCAGCGCAGGCGATCTTTGCTTTCGATACAGTTCATCACCCTGTGCTGGCTCAGCAGGGCATGGTTTCTGCGCAAGACAAACTTGCGGCAGAGGTCGGGCGAGATATTTTGGTGCGGGGTGGTAACGCTGTTGACGCGGCTGTCGCAACGGGGTTTGCCCTCGCCGTGACCCACCCCCAAGCGGGCAATTTAGGTGGTGGCGGTTTCATGCTCGTGCGCTTAGCAGAAACGGGCGAGGTGATTGCGATTGACTTCCGAGAAATGGCGCCGAGCCTAGCAAGCCGCGACATGTATCTGGGCGCAGACGGCGAAGTCGACAATAAGCTCGCGCAATATTCTCATTTATCCGCAGGTGTGCCGGGCACTGTGATGGGCTTGCTGGATGCGCTCGAAACCTACGGCACAATGACCCGCCGTGAAGTCATTGGCCCCGCCATCCGCCTCGCACAAAATGGATTTGAGATCAGCCCTGCCCTGGCGCAAAGCCTTGAGAATTCGCGCGAAATCTTATCCGCTGACCCCTCAACAATTAATTATTTTCTCAACCGCAAAGCGGGCGATAAATTAATTCAACGCGACCTCGCAGCGACCTTGCGGCGCATCCAAAAACAAGGCGTGGCGGGGTTCTATACCGGTGAGACGGCCGAGCTAATTGTGGCTGAAATGGAGGCGGGGGGCGGTGTCATCACGCTGCGTGATTTGGCGACTTACGAGACAGTGACACGAGCCCCAGTTAGAGGGAGTTATAAAGGCTTTGATGTTTATGCCATGAGCCCGCCAAGTTCTGGCGGTGTCCATATCGTGCAAATGCTAAACATTCTGAGCGGGTATGACCTCCAAGCGGATGGTCATAATTCTTCTGCCTATTTGCATAAATTAATTGAGAGTATGCGCCGCGCCTATGCCGACCGCTCCAAATATCTTGGCGATCCAGATTTTGTGGACGTGCCAGTTGATGCGCTCACGCGTCAATCCTACGCGGATGCATTACGAGATTCGATAGATTTGTCAGAGGCATCGCTGTCATCAGAGATACGCCCAGGAGCAGAACTACCATTCGAGTCAGCCAATACGACACATTATTCCGTTATCGATAAACAGGGTAATGCCGTCTCCGTGACCTACACGCTAAATTTCTCCTACGGTTCTGGCTATACAGTCGACGGGGCAGGGTTCTTGCTCAATAATGAAATGGATGATTTTTCGGCCAAGCCTGGATCGTCGAATGGCTACGGCTTGATCGGTGGGGAGGCCAATCAGATCGCGCCTCGAAAACGCCCGCTTTCTTCCATGACGCCGATGATCGTGACGAAGGACGGTGAAGTCACACTCGTCACGGGCAGCCCCGGCGGATCGACGATTATCACAGCTGTGCTACAAGTCGCGCTCAACGTGATGGAGTGGGACATGAACTTAGCCGAGGCGACAGATCGCCCGCGTATTCACCATCAATGGCTCCCAGATATTGTTATCACAGAGCCAGGAATTGCCCGCGATACGCTCGAAAACCTTGTCGCGATGGGGCATCAATTACCGCGAAATGAGACAGGTGATTTTGCGCATAGCGTGCTGGGGCGTGTGAATTCAGTGGGGCGAGTGGGAGATTATGCTGTTGGAGCCGCTGATCCGCGCGGGCCAAAATCGGCCGCGCTGGGTCATTAAACGGCGTGGCGTGACTTCGCTTGTATTTTGGGCCTTAAATTTTCGACCTTAAACTTTGGGTCTTAAACTTTGGGCTTGGCTTCGCTAGGTTGGAGCGAATCGCAATTTCGCCAGAAAGTCTTTATGTCATCTGCCAATGTCAGTCCTGAAATTGATCGCCTGATCAGCCTGCTGTCAAAGCTGCCGGGGCTTGGCCCACGCTCGGCTCGCCGCGCCGCTCTCGCTATGCTCAAAAAGCCAGATGTGTTAATGGTGCCGCTGACCCACGCCATGGGTGAGGCGGCGGATAAAATCTCGACCTGTCATGTTTGCGGCAATGTTGATTCGTCTAATCCGTGTCATATCTGCCAAGCGCCAGGGCGTGACCGCACGCGGATTTGTGTTGTCCAAGACGTGTCGGATTTGTGGGCGATGGAGCGTGCGGGTGCCTTCCGCGGAACGTATCATGTATTGGGCGGCACGCTGTCTGCGCTCGATGGTGTGCGCCCTGAAGACCTCAATATCGCCGCGCTGATCGACCGTGCCAAAAGCGGTGAAATTGCCGAAATCATCCTCGCCATGAACGCCACAGTCGATGGTCAAACCACGGCGCATTATATCACCGACCATTTGGAGGGCGCGGATGTCAGCGTCTCGCGCCTTGCCCACGGCGTGCCAGTCGGCGGGGAATTAGACTTCTTGGATGACGGCACGATTGCCGCCGCGATGAAATCCCGTCGGCCGTTTTAAGGGTGAAGCAAGGGGTCTTAATGGGTAGCTTTCGCAATCTCTCGGGCCTCATACTCGTTATTAGTAATCTTATCCCCCTTATCGGCGTTTTCGCATTTGGTTGGGATGTCGGTATGATCTTGCTGCTCTATTGGTTGGAGAGTGTCATTATTGGTGTTTTGAACGTGCCAAAGATGATGTTGACCGCGATCAAGCCACGCGCACACAAGTCTAAACAGGATGGTTTAACTCTGGCGAGCGTCATAGGTATGGTACCGAGGTGCATTTTTTTCATCGTCCATTTCGGTATGTTTAGCATCGTTCATCTAGTTTTTCTGCGACAGTTTTTTCCCGAATTGCCAGAGGTCAAAACCCTAGATTGGCAATCGCCCGTGGCGCTGACTGCGCTGGTTTTGCTGGTCTCTCATGGGGTGTCGTTTATGATAAACTTTCTTGGAAAGCGGGAATATTTAACCCGTGATGCAACTTCCCAAATGTTTGCGCCTTACCCCCGCGTTATGGTCATGCACGTCGTAATTATCTTGGGTGGGTTTTTGGTGCTGTCGCTTGGCAGTCCAGTTTACGCGCTCGTGACACTGATCGCGATGAAGATCCTGATTGATTTAGCGGCCCATAACAAAGAGCATCGCAAAGCTGCAAAAGGTAATTAATTATATTTCTTCTAATGTCGTTTCGCCGCGACTTCTATCCCCGCTCGTCCACTGCCATTGCTCACGCAGACGTAGCTTATTCCCAGGCAGAACTTCGGGGGTGGTCAGGCAAGTGCCAGTGTGGAGGGTGCCGTGAATATCGCGGTGATGGTACCGCATATCAAGCGAGCCGTTCTTGAGGACATTGCCCATTAGCTGTCCAAATTCGATCTCGCCACCGGCATAGGTCGCGGTAACAAAATTCTTGCGCTGTTCGTATTTAAAGATAGTCTCAGGCGAGGTTTGCGACGCGCCTACTGTCGCGCTAGGCCGAAATAGTCGTCCGCCATACCAAATCAGCTGCATTAGCCCTGACCAGATTTTTTCGGAAAACGCTCGATATTATCCCCGTCAATTTTAGGCGCATCAGCCATGTCGAGGCTTTCAATTTTATCGGCGCGTTTGGTGATTTTCTCAGTGCTGATGCGGATTTTTCGGACGTCTTCAACGCTTTGATTGAAATGAGATTGTAGCTTTGCCACACGATCATCGAGCAAGGTAACGTCCTTGGCCATCATGCCCACTTCGCGTTGGATGATATGAGCCTGTTCTCGCATGGCGGCGTCTTTCATCACGGCCCGCATAGTGTGCAGCGTAGCCATGAATGTCGTGGGCGAAACGATCATCACCTTTTGGGCAAAGCCTGCCTCAATCACTTTGGGGAAATGGCCGTGCAGCTCGGCATAAACGGCTTCACTGGGCAGAAAGAGGAGCGCGATGTCGTGGGTTTCGCCAAAAATCAGATATTTGCTGGCCACGTCCTTGATATGGCGTAGCACGTCATTGGCGAAATCCCGCTTGGCGCGATCCGATTCAGGCGTATTATCTGCAGCTGTCATACGCCGCCACGCCTCCATTGGAAATTTACTATCAATCGCTACATCCCCTTGATCGCTGGGCAGGTGGATCAGGGCGTCAACGCGTTTGCCATTGGAAAGTGTGGACTGAAAGCTATAGGCATTGGGCGGAAGGTAGCTCTCGATCAAATCCTGCATCTGCTTCTCGCCAAATGCGCCGCGCGCTTGTTTATTCGAGAGCAGGCTTTGCAGGCCAGACACTTCGCCCGACAATGTTTCGATATTCTTCTGCGCACGATCAATCAGGGCAAGCCGTTCATGCAGATGTTTCATGCTCGCAGAGTTGCGCTCTTGCGTTTCTAGCAAGGAGTTGCCGACACGCTCCGTCACTTTGGAGAGACGGTTGTCGAGGTTTTCGCGAAAGACGGCATCGCGCTGCGCGCTGTCTTCGGCAAATTGCGCGAGGCGGCCTTGCAATTCACCCTGTTGTTGCGTCATTTGCGTGATCTGCTGTTCGAGTCGTTTGGCCTCGTGATTGCGGCGCGGCCAGAGGGCAGCGAGTAATATCCCAGCTAGCAGCAAGAGCGCACCGATCAATAATTCGATCAGAGTGATTGACGCGCCAGAAAACTCGAAGATAGGTTCCATATTTGTTCTGGTGCCATATTTTCAAAGGCGGGGGAAGCCCAAAAGCGAAGGACGAGACTCTGTCGTGGGTCAGGTATGAATTAGATTGATTAGGGCAGCTTGCCTTCTAGCTGATCCAGCAGAGCATTGAGCTGTGCATTGCGGCGCACCCAATCTGGTTCTTGAGACACGGGCAGGCGGGTTGCGGGCTGTTCCGATAGCTGCACGTCCATATAGTCATGGAAAATTTGCGCAGGAATAGTGCCGCCTGTGACCCGTTTCATGGGTGTGTTGTCGTCCGCCCCGACCCACACACTTGTCACAACGTCAGGGGCGTACCCAATGAACCACGCATCGCGGAAGTCATTTGTGGTCCCTGTTTTGCCGCCAATATGACGACCAGCAATTTGGGCACGGCGCCCCGTTCCCTGCTCGACAACGCGGGTAAGCATCAGGTTCATATCGGCGAGTTCGACAGGGGTCAGGACAGGCTTCGGCTCGGCACGGACGTGATCATATAGCGGGGTGCCGTCAGCGGTCGAGATTGAAATAATCCCGTAAGCTGGGCGCTTCTGCCCCCAATTCGCAAAGGGTAGGTAGGCCTCTGTCATTTGCAAAGGTGTGGTGAGTTGAGCGCCGAGCGCGAGGCTGCGATAGGGCGTCAGTCCCGTCAGGCCGAAATCTCCAGCCGCCGCAATCACGGCCTCCCGCCCGACTTCTTCGCCGAGTGTTACGGCAACAGTATTGATCGATTTGGCGAGGGCGTCCTGTAAGGTGATCGGGCCAGAGAATGTTTCGCTGAAATTCTGCGGGGTCCAGTCTTCACCCGCCCGCGTGTCCGCAGCGAGGGTGATTGGGGCGTCAATGCGTGTGTCCCACGGGCTGATACCCGCGCGTAAGGCGGCGAGATAGACGAAAGGTTTGAAGGCAGACCCAGGTTGCCGTTCGGCCTGTGCGGCGCGATTGAACTGGCTTTTGGTATAGGATGTGCCGCCAACCATAGCGATGACGCCGCCTGTCCCGTCAAGGCTAACGACCGCACCTTCGCTGGCGCCGCGTTCAGTATCAAGGTGTGCGAGCATGGCTGACTGGGCCGCAGATTGTGCGCGCATGTCGAGCGTGGTTTGCACGATGATGTCTTGCGTTGGTACGCCGATCGCAGCTTCTAAGTCGTTCCAAATCCAGTCGACAAAATACTGCCCTGTATGATCAGATTGCGGGCGGTGGATAGTGATGTCCTCATTCAGCGCCATTTCCAAGACACCTTCCGCGAGAAGCCCTTGGCGCTGCATCGAGTTCAGCACAGTGGCCGTGCGCTTGGCTGCGCGTTCAGGATGTTGCGCAGGATTGCCAGCTGAGGGCGCTTTGAGGAGGCCCGCCATCATGGCAGATTCTGCTAATGTCATCTCAGCTGCAGGCTTATCGAAATAGGTCTGACTGGCGGCTTCAAGTCCCCACGCGCCGCTTCCAAAATAAACGCGAGATAGATACATTTCTAGCAATTCACGCTTTGTAAAGTCGCGCTCTAGCCACACGGACAGCATCATTTCCTGCGCTTTTCGGCGAAGCGTTTTGTCGGGTGAGAGGAAGATATTTTTGGATAATTGCTGCGTCAGAGTCGAACCACCTTGGACATATCGTCCCGCGCGAACATTGCTGACCATCGCGCGAGCCAGTCCTTGCGGGTCAACGCCAACATGATTGTAATAGCGACGATCTTCTGTCGCCAAAATCGTCATCGGAATGTGAAAGGGAAGCGTGTCCAGGTCGACAGGTTGTTCTTTGGCTGCGCCGCGCACAACAACATCAACGCCGTTGCGATCTACGATCTGCACAGAAACAGGTCGTGAGCGTTCCCACAATTTCTTGGGATCGGGGAGGTCTTTGGCCGCCAGTGCAAATAAGCCCAGCACGCCCATACCGCACAGATACCCGCCAAGCGCACCCGTGATGAAGGTCGCTTTGCCCAGCGCTTTGACGCGGGGCGGGAGAGAAAAATTCAGGCGCGGCAATTCCACGTGGCAGTGATCCGTTTAGGGTTAATGAACCCTAAAGCTATGCCAGCCCAACTCTTAAAGCTGCGTTACTATTCCGTGACAAAGCTGTGAAAAGCCGAAGCAAGCCTCTTATTGTGGGAGAGGGCTAGCAGGGCCAGCGAGGCTGCTGCCTTGACCGCCTTTTTGACCTGATTTAGCCCCTTGGCCGCGCGCAACATCGGTATCTTTGGCGGGGCAAAAGGACAGCACGGTCATGCCCTCTGCGCGGTTCTCTTGTCCCGGCTGAATGAATTCCAAATGCCCATCGGCTTTACGGCCCAAGATCAGATCAAGGTCATCGCCGCGATCTTTATACAAATCTTCTAGGGTGTAGCTTTCTGACAGGTTCGTCGAGCGGAACCGCCAGCCGCTCCACCAATCTCGGGTAAGCGCGTCAAAGCTACGCCCGCGAGAGGTCAGCACACGGCCGCGCGAGGTAAAGGCGATAGCGTCATCATCTTTGTCTTCGGCCTCTTTGGAGCCGACTTGGAAGACGCGATGCCGGTCCAGCTCTGGTGCGAATTCGACGCAGACGAGGGCGTTATAGGCGTCATTTGGTGTGGCCGCGATCAGGTGGTTAAACGCGCTGTGATCAAGGGTGTAATCCGCGTTTTCTGACAAGACTTCGCCGTAAAAAGTCGCGTGACCTTCAAGGCGCGCGCCGCGCAGGCGTCGCCAGTTCGTATCTGCGACTAGGACTTTAATGCCCATCTCTTTGAGCGATTTCGCCAGTCCCAATGACCACGGGTTCGCGCCGACGATCAGGACGCCGTCCCCGTCCCCCGCATCGAGCTTGAGCATTTTCGCCAATGGCGCGATGAAGAAGCCAGCAAATAACACTGTCGCAAAGACAAGGGCGAAAGCGAGCGGTACGAAGTAAGCGCCTTGTGTGTAAGGATCGCCGAGTGCGTTGAGTTCCGCTGCAAACAAGCCAGCCACGGCCACGGCCACGACCCCGCGCGGGGCGATGAAACTGATCAACAGGCTTTCTCGCCATGTCAGGCCAGACCAGAGCGTTGAGAGCATCACGGCGACAGGCCGCACGACGAGCATCATCGCCGCCACAAAGGCCAGCACGCGCCAGTCTGAGAAGAATGCTTTGAGAATGTCAGGTGTTAGTGTGGCGGTTAAGATAACGAAGACGCCAGAGACGAGGATAATCGCGATGTTTTCCTTAAATCGGCGCATCTCCACCATCGACGCGAATTTGGTGTTCGCCATCGTCATGCCGAGTGCAGTCACAGCAAGCAGGCCTGTTTCATCGGCTAATGTATTGGCCAATACGTAAATCGCCAGAACCCAAGCCAGCACAATCGGCGCTTTCAGATATTCTGGAATATGCCCACGGCGGAAAGCCCAAGCGAGGCCATAGCCGGAGATTATCCCCATAACTGTGCCCAAAATCGCGGCGAAAGCGAGCTTGCCGAAGACGGCAAACATAGACGCTTCGGTCATGGTAAAGCGGATAAATTCATAGCCGCCCACGGCAAAAAGTGCGCCGAGCGGGTCATTGACGATGCCTTCCCATTTCAACACATTGGCAGGACGGGATTTTAAGTGTGCTTGACGCAGGAGCGGCATGATCACGGTTGGACCTGTCACAACGAACAATCCGCCAATCATCGCTGAAATATCCCAACGCAGACCAACGATATAATGCGCCGCACACGTGCCAAGGAACCAAGCAATAGGCGAGGCAAAGATCACCATGCGAACAACAGCATGTCGCGCATCACCCAAGTCTTTAAACCTCAGCGTCAGCCCGCCCTCAAACAGGATGATGGCCACTGCCAGTCCAATCATGGGGCGATAAAGCTCGCCGAAATCTTTGACGGGGTCGAGGCGGAAAACCTCCACCACATCGCGGACGCTGTCAGGCAGGCCAAGCGTGAGAATATAGCCCAGCAGCGGACCAAAAATCAGGCCCGCAATCGCCATCAATACAATCGCGGGTCGCTGCAACCGCCATGCGAGCCATTGCGCGCCAATACCAAGGGCGCCAATCAGGGCTATCTTAATTGGAAGCGCACTTACAACGTGATGGGCAATATCTGCAGCCATGAAAATCCTATCTATGCAGCAAAGCCAAGGGTGGGCGCACTACGTGTCTATTTCGAATTAAAAGTTATTCAGCCATGCGCAGAATATCAAACCCAATATCTGATGATCCATAATCACCATTATCATACTCGTCGACGCTGTCAGTGAAAAAGTCGAGGATATGAGAATAAATACTCTCAAAGAGCGGAGGAAGTTCCCCTTTTTGAATAGGAAGCGGCAATGCAATGTCGCGTCCATGCTCAATGCTGATAAACATATTGCCGCCCTCTTTGCGGCACGTTATTTTTAGACGCATATAATCTTTTTCCCGTGAGATTTTAACGGCAAGACCAAAACTGATGGGTTTGAGCGGCAGATAGCCTGTGCCAGTCACTGAAAACGCTGCAGACCTGTAATTTTGTGCGGCAAATGCCCCTTCTGCAGGCACCAAAAAGACGCATTGGCTCTCAGGGTCCAGCCAAGCGCAAAACTCGTCACGGATTGTTTCTGCAACGGAACGAATTTGCGCATAATTGTCAAAGCTGCGCGCCCCGTAAATTTCGGCCGCGTCCGCGATGATGTCTAGTCTGCTTTTTGGCGGTTTCGGCGCGTCTGATTTTGGCATGTATTGGCTCCCAATAGGCTCTATCTCTTGCCGAGCGCGGAAGCACTGTCAATCTATAGGGGTGATTTACCCCCTAAAATGGCATGAAAATTGAATGTGAGTAAGTCGGACCACTGAAGAGAGACTTATGACACGCAAACATGTATTAATAGCTGCCTTAATCGCTGCGACGGCCTTATCGGGATGTTCGCAAATAAGTAAAACCGCAGATAGCCTATGGGGCGGTACAAAATCTGCGGCGAAATTCGTCAGTTCTCCTGTCACAAAGCTTCTGCGCGATACGCCCGAGCAGGATTATCAATTTGACGATGCGGACTATGAAGTGGTGCTTTACGAGCCTGAGGCAACGCCAGTTTACAACGATAATGATTATGTGGTGGAACTTTATGATACGCCCGCATTGCGACCCGCGCCTGTGCAAACTTATGTGATGGCGAGCGATCCGCGTGATGTGTCTTTCGTGCGCTTAAACGGCGAGTCAGACGTGTCGGATTGGCGTTCTTGCGAGATGCTGCACAAGGGTTATCTGTTCACAGACGAGACGAGCTTGATGCTTAATCCTGAATTTGAAGTTTGCATGCGCAATCGAGGCTATGTTGTTGAGGCAGAAGTCGCGCAATACGGCACATATGGCACGGGGATCGATGCGGATAAGGCTGGGTTCGCCCGCCCTGCAACATCCTACACATCTGGATATTCTTATCCTTAATGTGCAGGGTTTATTTTTGAGATTTCAAGACGGCGCGTAAGCCCTCTTGATAGGTTGGATATTGAGGTGTCCAGCCCAGTTCTTGCCGCGCCCGTGATGCATCAATGCGTTTGGTCTCGGCATAAAAACTCTTCGCCATTGGCGAGAGGGCTGGATGATCAGCGTCTATTCGGAGCGGAGATCGGGGCGTTGATCATCTCTGCTGCATGATCCAAAACATCTTGGGGCGGAGCGGGATTGCCGTCTGCGACGTTATAAATCCGCAACGGGTTTGGAGCTGCAATAGAGGCTAGCAACACGCTCACAATATCATCGACATGGATACGGTTGACGACATGACCGGGCTTAATCACAGCCCGCGCCTTTCCTTGGCGCAAACGCTCGAACGGCGCACGGCCTGGGCCATAAATGCCTGCCAGCCTGAAAATATGGACGGGCCAAGCTGTTTCAATCCAAGAGAGTTCGGCGTCCGCTCTGGCTTTGCCGCGTTTGAGCGACGGCGTTGGCGGTTCTTCTTCAAAGGCCCATTGACCACCGCGGTCCCCGTAGACACTGGTTGCAGAGAGATAGCCGATCCATTGGGCCTGCGTTGCAAGCCCTTTGAGTGCTACCAGCGCAGGGTCACCGTCTGGACCTGGCGGGACAGATGTCACGACGAGGTCTGCCACTTGGAAAGCCTCCCGCATGACGGCGCTACCGAATTTGACAAAGGTGATATTTGTATCTGTTGGGGCTGTGTCGCGATAAGTTGCGATGACGTGATAGCCTTGTGCCAATAGCGCCTGTGCGAGACGCTGCGCCACATATCCATAGCCGATCAGCAACGCACTGTTTTGTGACTGCAATTTAACGCGTGATCCCATTGCGGCGATCCGCCCCCTCTGATAGACGCACGTCATGAGACACAGCGCCAAAATGAACATCCGCATTGCCATGATCGCGACCCTGCTGGCAAGCCCGCTATTCGCGCAGACGAGTTTTGCCGAAGACCGCTCGCTCGCCCTTGATATGAAACACAAGCAATGCCTTGAGCGGATCGCAGTCGATAGCGACTTGGCCTATGAAGAAGCGATGATCTGGCGAGACGAAGGCGGCGGGCGTCGAGCGAAACATTGCGAAGCTATGGCATTGTTTGCCTTAGGGCATGAGGGCGAAGCGGCGCGGCGGCTCGATTTATTGGCGGTGGCGTCAGATGGCGGTTCGCCAGCGATGCGCGCAGATTTTTATGCCGAGGCTGCGAATTTCTGGCTGTCGGCGAACGAAACTCTCAAAGCCTACGAATCCGCCTCAGCAGGGCTAGAGCTAAAGTATGATCATCTGGATTTGCGCATTGCCCGCGCGCGGTCTTACGCGGCGACTGGACGATATGATTACGCCGAGACAGACCTGACCTCCGTTCTGACATTGTCGCCGGGTCACGCGGATGCGCTGCGATACCGCGCTGATGCCAAATTGAAACAAGATCGGCTGGATGAGGCGAAAATCGATATTGAGGCGTCATTGGATGCAGACCCCACAGCGGTCGAGACAGCTTTGCTTCGCGGGCAAATCAATGAAGCTATCCGCTTAGCGTCCAAACCCGTTCAACCGACAGAAGAGACACCGTCAGAGTAGCTGCGCTACTCCTGATAAATATCCAAAGTTTCTAAGAAAAACTCCAGAATAGAGCGGTCACGATGAATACGGTTGGCCTCTTTGCGGAAGCCGTGCTTCTCCCCCGGATATGTCATGATGCGGAGATTGTGCTGCGCATTTTCCTGCATTTTATCCATCAATTTTATAGAATGACGAAAGACGACATTGTCGTCGGCCATGCCGTGGATCAGTAGGACGGGCTCATCCAGACCATCCAGATGTGTAAATACGCTGGCATTGTCATAGGCGCCCTCAGTGTAGTTCGGCGTGCCTTCATTCGGATCGCCGAGATAGCGTTCGGTATAGGCTGTGTCGTAAAGTCTGAAATCCGTGACGGGCGCGCCTGATACACCGCTGGCATATAAATCCGTCTGCGCGAGCATGTGCAGGGTCATATAACCGCCATAACTCCAGCCATAAATGCCCATGCGGTCAGGGTCGATAAACGATTGTGCCTTCAGCCAATTCGCGCCGAGGCTTTGATCTTTGACCTCTGCCACACCCATGGAGCGGTAGAGGACATCTTCAAAGGCTTTACCGCGATTGGTTGCGCCGCGATTTTCGAGCATAAAGACAACGAAGCCGTGATGGGCCAGCATTTGCGCCTGCGTATTGCCCCAGCTATTGCGGATACGTTGCACACCTGGTCCGCCGTAAACGATGGTTACGCTTGCGCGTTTTTCGCCAGGTTTCAGGTCTTTGGGCAGGTAGATCATGTAGTCGAGCGGTGTGCCGTCTTCGGCTTCGATCTGTCCAAACTGCGGCGTGATATGGTTGGCGAGGAAGGGCGCATAGGGATGCGTTGCGTCTAGCGGGTTCTCATTCAGCCAAGCCAATCCTGTTCCGTCAACCCCATAGGCGCGGAGCTGTGTCGGGGTATCCACATCGGAATGATAGCCAAGATAGCGCGAGCAATCCTTGTTAAAGGCGGCATAATTTTGGCCTGCCTTCTCTGTCATTTGTGTCACAAGCGGCGCGTTCATCCCGTCGCCATCGGGCGCAGTCGCGGGGGTCGTCTCGTCCTCACCCGCAGCTGAGGCTGGTGTCGCAGGTGCAGGTGTCGCAGCGGCTAAATTAATCTTGAATATATGGGTCGAAAGCGGGTCATCCTGCCAACCAGACACATAGGCCGTGTCGTCTTTCAAACACAACATATTCCGCATCATCAAGCTTTCAGGTGTCAGTGCATTGATTGTGCCGTCAGCCGCAATCTTGAAAAGCTGTCGTTTGTCATTGCGTTCTGCCGTCCATAAAAGCCCGCCATCTTCGGTCGCGCGCAGATAGGTGCCGATATTCAACCATGTCGGCGAAGTCTCTTCGTAAAAGATTTCGGACTGACCCGTGCGGCTGTCGACTTTATAGAATGTGTGCGTTTTATTATCGCGTGCGAGAATGCCAACAAACATTGTGCGGTTGTTTGGCGCCCAAGCAACACGGGTGAGGTAGACGTCTGGATCATCGCCAATATCAACCCATGTCGTGCGCCCGCCTTTCGTGCTGACAACACCCAGTTTAATAGTGGCGTTTTTTGTCCCGGTAAAAGGATAACGCTGCGAGACGTTTTCAACGCCGTCCGCGCCAAACTCAATACGGTTTTCAATAATAATATCGGCTTCGTCAATTTGGGTGTAGGCGACTTTAGAGGCGTCGGGAGAGAGCCAGTAACCAGTATTGCGATCCAACTCTTCTTGGACAACAAAGCTGGCGGTGGCATTGCGGATTGTATCCGTAGACCCATCCGTCAGCTGACGTTCTAGCCCTGTTTCAAGTGACTTCACATATAATTCATTGCCACGCACATAAGCGACAAGTTCGCCGTTTTTGGAAACTTTCGGATCAGTTTCAAAGCCCTTGGTCGCGGTGACTTGCTGGCTTTCTTCGGTCTCTAAGTCATAGAGATAAATGTCGCCGCCTAACGGAAATAACAGCAAATTCTCGCCAACCCAATTATAGGAAATAATACCCGTGCCGTAAATCCGGGCGCGCTCGCGACGGTTTTTTTCTTCTGCTGATAATTCCTCTGGTGCGCCTAATAAATCAGTGGAGCTAACCAGCAAACGGCCTTCACCTGTTGACAGATCATAAGCCCATAAATCCTGCTGCTGCGCATTGTCTGCTCGCCCTTGCAAGACTGTTACGAAATCGCCTGAGGGCGCAATCTTGGCGGCTGATAATCTTTTACCTGAGAGGGAAGGCGATTGGTTGATGCGCTCCGGTGTTAAATATCCTGGCTCAGGATTTTCCGTGAGGTAGCTTTGCTGCGTCACAGGCGTTTGCGCTTTTTCTGCTGCTTTTTGCAAATCTGATTTCTCCGTGCGCAAATTCGGATTTTCTGGCGCCTTGTCACAAGCTGCAACTAGCAAAGCTGTGCTGGCGAGAAGGGCGGTGAGCGGTAATTTGAATGCGGAGAACATGGAGGGCTCGTTATTTAATGGTTGGCGGAATGAATAGGTCGTCGCGGTATCTTATTGAAATACAATCGCGCGAATTGGTCTGTGTTTCAAGTAACCATTTCCGAAAAGCCCGTTTCAACACTGGTGACGTGGAGGCTTTAGCCTTTTAAAAACATTTGCATCATGGCCGCACCGCGCTAGACCCTATTTATGCCTGATCTGCGCCCCGTATTTTTTGTCATTGGATTGATGACCGCCGCGCTTGGCGTGGCGATGTTTATTCCGATGTTCGTTGATTTGGCCTATGCAGCGCGGTCGTGGAAAGCCTTTGGTTTTGCAGGGTTGATGACAACCTTGCTCGGTGCAGCTCTGGCGCTTGGTATTTATACACCCAAACCAGATTTACGCGCGCGCGGTGCCTTTGTCTTGACTGTGTTTGCTTGGGTCACTTTGTCGATTGTCAGTGCTATTCCGTTTTTGATGGACCCACTTAAACTCTCTGTGACAGACGCGCTGTTTGAGGCGACGTCAGGGATTACGACGACAGGGTCGACGGTGCTGACGGGGCTGGATGATTTGCCAAAGGGTATCTTGCTCTGGCGAGCAATTCTGCAATGGATTGGCGGAGTTGGTATTGTTGTAACGGCGATGGCCGTTTTGCCAATGCTGAAAGTCGGCGGGATGCAGCTATTCCGTTTGGAAAGCTCTGATATGGGTGAGAAGATTTTGCCGCGCGCCGCCTCTCTCGCGCTTGGGATTTCCCTGATCTATCTGGTGCTGACGGCGTTATGCGCGGCGGGATATGTCTTGACGGGGATGAGCGGGTTTGACGCGATCGCGCATGCCATGACAACGGTGGCGACCGGCGGCTACTCGACATCGGATGCGTCGATGGGCGGGTTCATGGATAACGGCGCTGACTTGGTCTGTATCGCATTCATGCTGGCGGGTGGTCTGCCCTTTGGGGTTTATCTCCTTATGGCGACGCGTGGGCAATTTTCCGCGCCGTTGAAAGACCCGCAAGTGCGTGCGTTCCTCGTTGTGATGAGCGCGCTGATCGCGGTTATGACGCTCGCGCTTTTCCTGTCTGATCAGATGAGCTTTACGCGCGGGCTACGCTTGGCGGCCTTTAACACGGTTTCGATTGTGACAGGCACGGGCTACGCTACGGCGGATTATAACCTCTGGGGCACCTTTGCTGTCAGCGCCTTTTTCGGCTTCATGTTCATCGGCGGTTGTGCGGGCAGCACAGCCTGTTCTATCAAAATTTTCCGCTACCAAGTCGCATTCGAAGCCCTGCGCGCTTACCTCGTGCGTATGCCGCGCAATCATGCCGTGACCCCGCTGCGCTACGGCGGTGCACCGCTGCCAGAGTCGGTTGTTTATTCTGTGATGAGTTAT
Organism: Litorimonas sp. RW-G-Af-16; assembly: GCF_048319245.1. GTDB lineage: Bacteria > Pseudomonadota > Alphaproteobacteria > Caulobacterales > Maricaulaceae > Litorimonas. The sequence continues at coordinate 2,072,156 of NZ_CP166993.1, read as the reverse complement.
TTCTTCGTCTTCTTCGGATGCTTTATTATCGTCGCGATCTTACTCTCTTTGATTGGACTTGACCCGATCACGGCATGGTCAGGCGCGGGCAGCGCGATTGCGAATGTCGGGCCAGGTTTGGGCGATACGATTGGCCCAGCAGGCACATATCAGTCCCTGCCGTCCAGCGCTAAGTGGGTTCTGCTGATTACAATGATTGTTGGGCGATTGGAAATTGTGACGGCGCTAGTCCTGCTAACGCCGTCATTCTGGAGAACTTAAACGACGGGACTAATATCGTCTAAGTCAAAGATATAATCCGTCCCACAAAATTCGCAATTTGCGATAATTTCATCGTCTTCGGCCATATCGTCCAAAGCCTCACGCGTGAAGCTTTTGAGCATATTCTCCAACCGCTCGCGCGAGCAACGACAATCTGCGCGGACTTCATATGCTTCCACCACACGCACACCACTTTCGTGGAATAGGCGGTAGAGCAACTTGTTCTGCGACAGGTCGGGGTCAATTAATTCTTCATCTGACAAAGTTGCAAAGAGTGACCGAGCCGTCTCCCAAGCATCATCCGTATTGCCGCGCGCGCTGTCGCCTGCGATCTTTTGAATCATCATCGCACCACCTCGCCAATGCGAGCCAGTCTCGTCGATAACTTGCCCGCAAGCGAGTTTGATCTTGGTCGGGATTTGTTCTGACTGATCGAAATAATGCTCCGCCGATTCGGATAAGCGGGCGCCTTGAATGGCGGCTAGGCCTTGATATTGATCCATATCTGGACCTTGATCAATCGTCATCGAAAACGTCCCACGGCCAAGCAAGTCATCCGCGCCCGGATTACGGTTATCTAGCAACATATCTTTCAACACATCTGCGTCCCAACGGGCATAGCCGCGAATGCCGCCATCTGTTGTGCTGTCGGCCATGAGGAGCGAGACGGGACCATCGTTCGTGCCGTGACATTGCACGACCAGACGGCCTTTAAATTTCAAAGACCGCGCAACGAGCGCTCCAATCATCATCGCTTCGCCGAGCAAATGCGCGACGGGTTCTGGGTAGCGGTCCAGCAAAGCTGCATCGATCGCATCGCCCAAGCGCAAGGCCCGCCCGCGCACGGGCTCCTCTTCCAGTTGGAAGATTGTCAAGTGATCGTCAGAAATATCGTCGAGGTTAATGTCGTGTGCCATGATGTGTCCTTATCAGGCTGCGCATGTGGGGGAGGCAGGGCCATATTACAAGGCCGCACCTATATCTGTTCACGCGTAAAGGACGGCTAATTAGTAGCCATCACTCTCTGGTAGGAAAATCTCGCGCTTGCCGCCTGACCCGCTTTCACTGATCATGCCTTCTTGTTCCATTTGTTCAATCAAATCTGCGGCGCGGTTATAGCCGATGGATAATTTGCGCTGAATGTAGGACGTCGACGCTTTGCGGTCACGCGCGACGATAGCCACGGCCTGATCAAAGAGCGATGTCTCGCCGCCGCCATCTGCCGCTTTGGCAATTTCAGCGGCTTCTTCACGGTCGGTTGTGATGTCCTCAAGATAGCTCGGCGCGCCTTGGGCTTTGACGAATTTTGCAATATTTTCGACCTCGCCGTCAGACACAAACGGCCCGTGATAGCGGCGCGGGCGACCCGTGCCCATAAACAACATATCGCCATTGCCCAACAACTGCTCGCCGCCCTGTTCGCCAAGGATAGTGCGGCTGTCGATTTTGGAGCCAACGCGGAAGGAAATACGAGTCGGGAAGTTGGCTTTGATTGTGCCTGTGATAACATCTACGGACGGACGCTGTGTGGCAACAATCACGTGAATCCCCGCCGCCCGCGCCATTTGCGCGAGGCGCTGCACGCTGCCTTCAATATCCTTCTTTGCGACCATCATCAGGTCAGCCATTTCGTCGATAATCACGACGATATACGGCATAGCCTCGAATTCCATTTCTTCAGTTTCGTATTCTGGCTCACCTGTTTCTTTATTGTAGCCTGTCATAACCGTACGTGAGAGGGTCTCGCCGCGCGCTTTGAACTCGGCGACTTTTTCGTTAAAGCCCGCCATATTGCGAACGCCGACCTTGGCCATTTTGCGGTAGCGATCCTCCATCTCCCGCACTGTCCATTTCAGCGCGACAACCGCTTTTTTCGGCTCTGTCACCACGGGGGCCAGCAAATGCGGCGCACCGTCATACACAGATAGCTCGAGCATTTTGGGATCAATCATGATGAACTTACACTGATCAGGGGTCAGCTTATACATTAGCGAGAGGATCATCGCGTTGACCGCGACTGACTTACCTGACCCTGTTGTACCCGCGACAAGCAAATGCGGCATCTTGGCGAGGTCTGTGACAAACGGGGCGCCGCCAATGTCTTCGCCGAGGATCAGGGGTAAGCTCGCGTCTGAATTTTGGAAGGCATCAGATGCCAGCATATCACGGAGCCAAACGGTCTCGCGTTTGCGGTTTGGCATTTCAATACCCATCGCATTGCGGCCTGCGACAACGGCAATCCGCGCGGATTGTGCGCTCATGTTTCGTGCGATGTCGTCTGAAAGATTAATCACGCGCTGGGACTTCACGCCGGGCGCTGGTTCAAATTCAAACAGGGTAACGACAGGACCGGGACGGACGGACCCCATTTCGCCTTCAATACCGTAATCGCCCATCACACGCTGTAGGTTTTCCGCCGAGCGTTCCAATGCGGCTTGGTCATGGACTGTGCTGCGCGGGGGCGGCATTTTCAACAGATCAAGACCGGGGAGAACAAAGCTCGTGGCCCCTGAGAAATCAAATTCTGGAGCTTTGGGCTTTTTGACTTTTCGCTTCTTCTTGGGTTTGGGCGCTGCCGCAACGGGGGCAGGGTCTGTATAAACAGGCGTCGGCGCTGCACTTGCGGGGGCATCGGGAATATCGCGATGGAGAGGTGCGGCGGGTTGATCGAGATCATCTGTGTACCCACGGCGGAATAGGCGCACCAAAAAGCTCGCCGTCTTATCGACCCAAATGCGGATATAGGCCCAAACGAGACCTGCGGCATCGAGCATATCGACCAAGTCGCGCGGCACAATTCGGACATAACGCGCCAGGCCAAACCCGCTGATCAAGAAAGTCAGCAGCGCAATGATCGCGCCAGCCAGCGGCACGTTAAATCCGTCGAGAATTGATTTCACTGATAAGTGGATGGTATCGCCAATCCAGCCGCCCAGCCCTGCCGCCATCGGCCAGCTTTGCGGGATTGGCACGGCAGACAATGTGGCAGCGCCAAAAAAGACAACGCTGGCCGCTATCAGGATGCGACGCGTTAGGTCCATCTTTGTTTGACGTCCGTCATTGCGGAAAATGCGCCGAATACCAGAGAACATGAGAAGTCCCGCAATCAGGTAGCTGCCCCAGCCCAGCATTTGCATCAGGAGATTGGCAATCGCCGCGCCAATCGTGCCGAAAACATGTTGCTGTGACAGGCCCGCCGTATCGGCGGTCACGTCGAATGGATTATAGTTCCAGACGCAGACAAAGATGAAAAAACCAACGGCTATCATGCCCAGCGCCCAGACTGCGCGCATGAATGTCCCGCCCTCGGCGCGCTTGATCTCTTCCATCATCGCGTGGATGTCTTCTGGCGCGTAGCCGTAATCTTCAGAATTAGCGGTGGCGGAAGGCGGAGGGGTCATAATATCTCAGCTTGGTTGAAGTCTTAACCGAATGTGAAGGGAAGGCGTAAAGGCGAGGTTAAGAGGGTCACGAATTTCCCTATAAAACCAGTCAAATATGCAGATTTCATGCGGCAATATCGGGACTTGGATTGCGAGGCTGTGCCGCCTAGAAAGACATTATGAAAACGAAGTTTGATATTTTGGTGATCGGCGGCGGAATTGCGGGGCAGGTGGCAGCCTTGGCGAGTGCCGAAGCTGGCTTGTCTGTCGCATTGCTAGATGCCCGAAACTTAGCCGATGTGCCAGATAATGGCCGTGCCTATGCCCTCGCCGCCAGCACGTTGCGCATGCTCTCGCGCCTCGGTGTGGATGCGCAGGCCAACGCGCAGCCCATGGTCGATATGTTGGTGACTGAGGGCACGGGTGACAGCCCATGGAAGATGCACTTTGACAGTTGCACACACGGCGAGCCAACTGCGCAAATGGTTGAAAGTGCTGAGCTTTATGCGGCGTGTTGGAAAACGGTATCAGACGCAAGCGCGATAGAGGTTATAGACCAAGTCCGCGTATCTGAGTGGGATTTTGGACTAGGCGAGGCGTCTGTGACGTTGGCCAGCGGCCCTGTTTTGACGGCGAAGCTGATCATCGCGGCGGATGGCCGTAATTCGCCGACACGCCGCGCGGCCCAGATCACTGTGCAGCGCAAAGAGTATGATCAAGCCGCTCTGGTCACGACGATCTCTCACGCTTTGCCGCATGATGGGCTAGCTTTGCAGCGCTTCTTGCCAGGTGGCCCGCTCGCTGTGTTGCCACTGACGGAACAGCGCAGCCAGATCGTATGGTCAGACCGACGGATCGCGATTGCGGCGGCTGTGGAATTGCCCGAAGCTGCCTTTTTAGCGCTTCTGCAGGAACGTGTCGGGGATTATCTTGGCGACCTTTCGCTGGCGGCACCGCGACAAAGCTACCCTTTGGTCTTGCAAACAGCGGACGCCTTTACCGCGCAACGACTGGCTTTGATCGGTGACGCGGCGCATGTCATCCACCCCTTGGCAGGGCAGGGATTAAACCTCGGCATGCGCGATGTGGCAGCCCTAGCGCACGGTATAGAGGCGGCGGCTGCGAATGGCCAAGATATTGGGATTGCTGGGCTTTTGGGATATGAGACTTGGCGGCGATCTGATGTGGGTATGATGAGCCTTGCAACGGATGGTCTGTCTATGCTGTTTCGCTCTAAATCTCGCCTCTTAGGTCATGCACGGCGGAGTGGCTTGGCTGCGATCAACCGCGCAGACTTGGCGAAATCCTTCTTTATGGCAGAGGCTGCGGGGGAGACTGGAGACCTCCCCAATCTGATGCGAAGATAGGTGCGTAAATAGACCATTCAGATAGCGTTCATGTTGAGAGCTTTATTTGTATAACTACTGACAATACATATTGAAATTCGTTCTATAATAACTAGAACGCGCAGCATCGGTACCGGACATTGCGCCCCGTTTCGGTACCGCTAGCCTCGCCACCCTTTGGTCTAACCATCGGGTGGTGAGGCGCTTTTATATGGGGGTGAGTGACCCATCATCGACGCGGAAAATCTGCGTATTCGGGCCAAAATCTGAGAATAAAGCTGCGTCTGTGCCTGTCATAAATACCTGCAGCCCCAGATCGTGTAATTCCTCCGCCAAGGCAGCGCGGCGGATATTATCCAAATGCGCCGCAATTTCGTCGAGCAGTAAAATGGGCTGCCTGTCACCCAGAGATCGTGCCTGTGCCAGCACCAGACCGATCAGCAGCGCCTTTTGTTCTCCCGTCGAACATTGCTCTGCGGGCATGGCTTTATCAATATGACTGACAACAAGATCGCTGCGATGCGGGCCGATGAGAGTGCGACCTGCACGGCGATCTTGGCCACGGGTTGACGCCAGTAATTCCCGGTAAGACACTTCCACGTCATCGAGTGATTCATCTTCTAAGCACATCTGCTCCACAGTGCCGCTCAGCGTGATTTCTGATTTTGGGAAAATAGTATCGCGCGAGTCGACAGCGGCTTGCAGCGCGATCACCGTTTCCACACGATTTTGCGCGATCACCGCCCCTTGCGCAGCAAGATCAGCTTCCAGCGCGTCATACCACCCGCGATCATCCACATCGTCCGAGAGTAGGCGATTGCGCTCGGCGCGTGCTTTCTCAAACCGCAAGCTGGCAATGCCGTGGCCGGGTTGGTGGGCGAGGCAGAAGCGATCGAGAAACTTACGGCGGTCTGAAGCCGGGCCAGAGAAAAGGCGGTCTTGCGCAGGCGTCAGCCACATCACAGAGATCAGCTTGGCGAGGTCGCCGCCCGTGGCGTTTTTGCCGTCGAGCCGAAGCACACGGCGGCGCGGGTTTTCAGGGACTTGGCCCACGCTGATCCTTTGGTCACGGTCTGTCATGGCGTTGATGCCCCAAGCTGGCTGCACATTGCCGTCGACTGTGTGGGCCAAACGATCTGGCGGCGCACGGCGTAGTCCTCGTCCTGGGGACAGAAGCGAGACAGCTTCGAGGAGGTTGGTCTTGCCTGCGCCGTTCGGGCCAAACAGCACAATAGGCCCATGATCCAGCGTTAGATCGAGCGCTGCGTAAGAGCGGAAATCAGTCAGTCGAAGGCTGGTTATATAGGCCAAATCAGCGAGGGGAGGCCAGCCGTCTAAACGCGCAACGGCATCAGCACAAAGAGTGCATTGTCGTCTTCGCTATCTTTGACGAGTGCTGGGCTAGCGGGACTATCGAGGAAGAACGTCGCGTCGCGGCCCTCAATTTGTCCTGTGACGTCCAGCAGATATTTCGCGTTAAACCCAATCTCCAACGGCTCCGCGCTGTAATCCACGGGCAGGTCTTCATTGGCTTGGCCCGACTCGGGGTTGTTCACATTCAGGGCGAGATTGTCTTGTGTCAGCGATAGTTTCACAGACCGAGATTTTTCCGCCGAGATTGTTGCTACGCGGTCCACGGCATTGGCGAAAATCTTATTATCGATCGTCAGCTCTTTCGTGTTCCCCTTTGGAATGACGCGCTCATAATCTGGGAATGTGCCGTCGATCAACTTAGACGTCAGGACAGCGGAGCCGACTGTGAAGCGGATTTTCGCTTCTGACACGCTCATGCCGATCATACCATCTGCTCCGTCAATCAAACGGCGAATTTCTGCGACCGTCTTGCGCGGCACGATTATGCCTGGCAAGCCAGAGGCTCCGTTTGGCAAGTCGCTCTCGGCTAGGGCCAAACGATGTCCGTCTGTGGCCACGCAACGCAACGCGCCATTATGGTCGTGCATATAAATACCATTGAGATAATAGCGCGTTTCTTCCGTGCTGATCGCGAATTTTGTTTTGTCGATCAGACGACGTAGTGCTTCAGCCGGCAGTTCAAAATTATGCGAAAAGTCATCGGCTGTCATTTTCGGGAAATCACCAGCTGGCAGCAGCGGCAGGGTGAAATGGGATCGGCCCGCATCAATGTCTAACCGGTCCTCTGAATTGATCTGCAGAACGACTTGCGCTCCGTCGGGCAATTTGCGCGCGATGTCATAAAGCGTATGAGCGGGTGCGGTCACTTGGCCTGGCGCAGAAATATCGGCTTGTGTGCCTTCCGACACTTCGATGTCCAAATCGGTCGCGACGAGCGTCAGTCCGCGATCATCGGCAGTCAGCAGGACATTGGACAAGATCGGGATCGTGTTGCGGCGCTCCACAACATTTTGCACATGACCAAGCGCTTTAAGAAGCGTGCTGCGTTCGATTGAAAGTCTCATCTTATCGTCCAAATTCTATTGAGCGTTGCGCCCGTGTGGTTCGAAGCCCTTTCATAACGTAACCGCCGCAAAATCCAAGCGGTTTACGTGCGGCAGTTTTTAGGCCTTCAGCAAGTCCTGAACGGCTTCGATTTGCGCATTGAAAGTGGGGTCATCGGCGCGAAGTTCGTCAATACGTTTGACCGCGTGCATGACCGTGGTGTGATCGCGTCCGCCAAAGCGCCGCCCAATATCAGGCAGGGATCGCTTGGTTAGTTTTTTACACAGATACATCGCGACTTGGCGTGGGCGGGCGATGATGCGTGCGCGCCGTTTTGACGTCATATCCGTCAGCGTCACTTTAAACACTTCGCAGGTTGCACGCTGGATGCGGTCGACTGTGAGGCGCTGTCCCGACATATACCGAGAATCAGATAGCGTCTCTTGCACGGTTTCCAGCGTGATGGGTGTTCCAAGAAATTCACTTTGTGCCACGATTTGATTGAACGCGCCTTCGAGGTCGCGCGGCGTGGCGTTCATGCGCGCGGCCAGATGATCTCGCGCATTTTGCGGGATAGCGAGCATGGCATTGCCTGTCGTGCGGCGACGCGCGATGAGGCGATCCAAAATACGCAAGCGGAGTTCATAATCCGCAGGCCCAATTTTACAGACGAGGCCAGAGGAAAGATAAGATTTCAACCGTTCGCTGGCTTTCTCGATCTTGTCAGGATGACGATCCGCCGCAATTAAGATTTGGCGGCCTTGATCCACGAGGCTGACGAGTGTGTGCAACAGTTCTTCTTGACTGCCAGGTTTATTGGCAATGAAATGCGCATCGTCGATGATGAGAATATCAACATCACGGAGATCGGATTTGAACGCTGAAATCGCGTCGCGGCCTTGGCCACGCACGGAGCTGATGAAAGTTGAGACAAAATCTTCCGAGCTAATAAAGCGCACGCGCTTTTCGGGGTGCTTGGTTTTGACTTCGTTCTCAATCGCATAAAGCAAATGCGTTTTGCCGAGCCCGTTCGCACCGTGCAGCACGATAGGATTATATTGCGCCGCGCGGCCATTGGCGATTTGCTTGGCGACTGCGACAGCCAGTTCGTTAGAGCTACCGACGACGAAATTATCAAAGGTAAAACGCTCACGCGGATTTTCGGCCCCATTGGTAGGACGGGGTTGCGCAGCAGAGATTGCAGCCGTGTTGCGAGATTGCGCAGATGGTGCCGCAAAGCCAGCGGCGCGTTGTTGCGAATGTGTAGGCTTGCTCTCATTCGCCTTGGCCGCGCTATGGGAAGCTTGCGCTGCAAATATTACCTGACGCGGCGGATCCACGCGGTCATGTTTCTTCCAGAGGCGCTGCACCGTGTCGGCGTAATTGCTCTCAATCTTGGAACTGATGAAACGCGACGGCGCTGATAGTGTGACGAAAGAGGCGTCAGCCTGTGTCACCCGCAAGCGGCCCGTCCAAGAACGGTGGATGTTCGCACCCAGCGCATAGGACAGATCAGTTTTGACCTGTCCCCACGTATTGTGAGCGCTCTGAAGAGGTGGTTCACCTGTGTAGAGATCAGGCGTTTTGGTGGAGGCTTTTGGAGAGGCAACTGTCATTGGATCGGCGTGATCAGGCATTAAATTTACTCCAAGCGGTCCCACAGGATAAAGTTGCCTAAATCCTTGAAAAGTATAACAATTAGATGGATGCATCTTCAAAGCCAGTCACTTTGAAGGGTGCCTTCCCCGAATGAGATGCTTACCCCCGTAAGCCTCTCTGCCCCCTTTTAAACCGACTCTTTCTCGTTCCGTCAACGAACAAATTTACGATTCACGCAGTGATTCGATGTTGACTCAAAAAAACGTAAGAGTCGCAAAGAATTAGAGGTCAAAAAAAATTCATATTTTGTTAACTGTCTCGAACAGTCGCCCGATTTATGCGGGAATTTAACGGCTTATTCAGGGCTAAAATTTTCAATCTACAGGTTGGAGTTGTGAGGAGGGAACCCAGACACAAAAAAACCGGAGCAATGCCCCGGTCTTGTAAATTTTTGCAATGTGCCTGCGAGATTTCTTCGCAAGCGGACGAGGCTGCCTTGGGCTAGCCGATCGCCTTCACGCGCTTGTTCAGGCGCGAGACTTTACGAGCTGCTGTATTCTTGTGATAGACGCCTTTAGTCACAGCGCGCATGATCGCAGGCTCTGCCACTTTCAAGGCTTCTGTTGCCGCGGCCTTATCGCCTGCCGTGATCGCATCTTCGACTTTGCGAAGGTTTGAACGGACCATTGTCCGGCGTGATTTGTTCACAGCCGTTTTGCGGGCCATTTTACGAACGTTTTTCTTGGCTGATGAAGTATTCGCCATGCTATTCCTCAATATCTTTAATCAGGGTATGTCGATTACAGTCGGCAAGCCATCGCAATCGATTCAAATTTCAAGCGCGGCCTATAGCCACCCATATCGGGCGCGTCAACACTTGTTCTACAGCCTATATAGGTGGGCTGTGCTTATTTTTCCAGACCACTTATACCTAGAGACTACTTATTCTTAAAATGCGGTTTGCGCTTCTCGACGAAGGCGGCCATGCCTTCTTTCTGATCTTCGGTCGTGAACATCGCTTGGAACATGCGACGTTCAAAGTTGATGCCTTGCTCTAGGCTCATCTCAAAGCCTGTTTTGATCGTTTCTTTGGTCATCATGCTGATGGGCTGACTTTGTGCCGCGATTTTCACGGCGGCCTCTTTGGCAACGTCCATCAAATTGTCGAGGGGCACCACGCGCGCCACAAGTCCGCTGGCCTCAGCTTCAGCCGCTTCCATCATACGCCCCGTCAGGCAGAGGTCCATGGCTTTGGCTTTGCCGATGGCGCGAGCGAGGCGTTGCGTGCCGCCAATCCCTGGCATAACGCCGAGATTGATCTCTGGCTGGCCGAATTTCGCAGTATCAGCGGCAATAATGAAATCGCACATCATCGCGATTTCACAGCCACCGCCCAGCGCGTAGCCTGCGACTGCCGCAATGATTGGTTTGCGAAAGCGGTCGACGGCTTCGTGATTATGAAATAGGCCAGACTTGTACATCTCGAGGAAGGTGAGGTCGGCCATTTCTTTGATGTCTGCGCCTGCCGCAAAAGCTTTCTCCCCGCCCGTCAGGATCACGCAGCCAATGGCGTCGTCTTTTTCAAGCGCCGCTAGCGCTTTGGCGACTTCGCCCATCATTTCTGTGTTCAGTGCGTTTAGCGACTTGGGACGATCCAGCTTGATCGTTGCGACCGCGCCGTCCTTTGTCAGTTCTATCATGTCATAGCCCATGAGGCGCTCCTTAGAATTGTTGGCGGCGTTTACACGGGCGTAGAGAGCAAAACAAGGGGACGAATTGTCAGGCTATTTTTGGCAGGCGCGACAGTAAAAGCTAGACCGCCCGCTTTGCACGATGCGCGTGATAGGGGCGTTGCATGTCTGGCAAGGCTGCCCCTCACGGCCGTAGACGCTGAATGTGTGCTGGAAATAACCGAGATCGCCGTCTGTATTGGCAAAATCGCGCAAGCTGCTGCCGCCCGCTGCAATCGCTTCTGTGATCACGTCTTTAATATGGCGCACGAGCGTTTCGGTCTCCGTGACAGTCAAGCGTCCTGCACCGCGGCGTGGCGTGATGCCTGTGCGAAACAAGGCCTCGCAAACATATATATTGCCCAACCCTGCCACGACATGCTGATCAAGTAAGGCCGCCTTGATCTTGCTCTTCTTGCCTTTCAGGCGTTGGCGCAGATCGGGGGCGTTAAATTGATTGGATAGCGGTTCTGGGCCGAGATCATCTAAACGGTAAGGCGCGTTAGCGGCGACTAGCTCCATAAAGCCAAACCGGCGCGGATCATTAAACGTCACCCGCGCTCCGCTGCTCATCTGAAAGACAACATGGTCGTGCTTAGGGTTTGTATTGTGTGTGTGGACGAAGTCAGCTGTAGGGGCTGCGTCGATCGTGAAACGCCCGCTCATGCCGAGGTGCATGAATAGCCGCTCGCCGCTGGAGAGTTCAGCTTGCAGGAATTTGGCGCGACGGGAGAGTTTCGACAGAGTTTGCCCCTGCACCCGCGCGACGAAATCATCACCAAAGGGAAAGCGAAGGTCTGGACGGTTGAGCGTCACGCCCTCAAACACAAACCCTTCCATAACGGGGGACAAGCCCCGCATCACGGTCTCGACTTCGGGGAGTTCTGGCACCTAAGTTTTGGCGGGCCCAGTGCTAACGGCGACCATGGCGGCGCGTAGCGTTCTCTCGCCCAAGGTGAAGCCTGTTTGCATCACAGTCGCGACATGGCCTTTGTCTTCGTCAGACGGGATCTGCGCAACGGCCTGATGGACATTCGGATCAAATTTTGCGCCAACCCCTGGCACAGCGCGGACGCCGTGACGGGATAGGATCATGATCAAGTCTTTTTCGGTCAGCTCAATGCCGTCTAGCAAGTTCTTGGCGTTATCGCCTAAGTCTTCTTTGGCTTTCCCGTCGAGCGTTTGTAGCGCCCGGGAGAGGTTATCGTGGACTGATAGGACATCCATGGCAAAACGCTCAATACCAAACACACGCGCGGCAGCGACTTCGCGTTCCGCCCGTTTCTTGACGTTCTCGGCATCCGCCATAGCACGGAGGGCTTGATCTTTCAGGGCCGCGAGTTCAGCCTCTAACTGCGCCACGCGTTCATCTGGCGTCGCCTCAGCTTTGGCAGCTTCTTCAGCCTCTTTTTCGGCGCGAGCAGCCATGCCAGCTTTCGCTTCGTTGATCTCGGCTTGCAGCGCGTCTAATTCTTCGTCGCTTGGCAACCCGTCGTCAATCTCGGGCGTTTTCTTGTCAGCCATGAGTTCGTCCTTTTATGTCTGTTCGCCGAGCCAGCGCCCGACCAGTTTTGCCGTGTAATCCACCATCGGTATGACACGGGCATAATTTATACGCGTTGGGCCAATCACGCCCAATGCACCCAGAATGTTCTGATCCTTATCGTGATAGGGTGCGATCACGACAGAACTGCCAGACAGAGAAAAAAGCGGGTTCTCTGTGCCGATAAAAATTTTCACGCCGTCCGCTGTTTCCGTGCGGTCCAGCAGAGCGATTAACTCTTCTTTGCGCTCCAAATCTTCAAACAACAAACGTATACGCTCCAGATCGGTTTGCGCCTCCAAATTGTCAAGGAGTCGGGCCTGTCCACGCACAATTAAAGTTCGATTTTCAGCCGTTTTATCTTGGCCAGACCAGTCAGCGAGACCTTGCGCGATCAAAGTTTGCGCGGCTTGATCAATCTCGGCGCGGCCCTCTGTCATTTCGCGCAGAATATCAGCACGGGCTTCGGACAATTTCCGTCCGCGCAGACGCGCCGAAAGAAAATTGCCAGCCCGTTCAAGGGAAGCTGGCAGAAGCCCAGCGGGTTGCGGCATTAGGCGGTTCTCAACCCGCCCGTCGGCATAAACCAAGACCACCAGCGTTTGACCTTCATCTAGGGCCACGAACTCGACGTGTTTGAGGGGTTGGCTCTGCGGGCCACTTTCAGTGGGCGTCAAAACGAGCCCAGCGCCACCCGCTAACCCCGCGAGCATCCCGCTGGCTTGTTCAAAAATTTGCTTGGGCGCGAGATTGTCGGCCGCAAGTTTCGCTTCCAACCGTTGCCGTTCTTGTTGACCCAGATCACCGATCTCCAGCAGGCCATCGACGAAGAGGCGCAGTCCTGCTTGCGTTGGAATACGGCCCGCGCTTACGTGCGGACTTGCAAGCAAGCCATAACGGGAAAGGTCGGCCATAGTATTGCGGATCGTCGCGGGTGACAGTTTGTGCCCTGACGATAACGCCAGCGTGCGGGAGCCTACGGGCTGACCTGTCTCAAGATAGCTCTCTACAATCTCTCGGAATACGTCGCGCGCGCGACTGTCCAGATCAGAGAGTGAGAAAAAGGGCAGGGGGTCAGACATGCCTAGCCAACGCCGCTGTGATTAGGCGCTGTCGTGCCGATAATGTCATCAGCGACATAGGCATTGTCTTTACGCTCTTGACCGAACGTACTCATCATACCGTGACCTGGGACGAAGCGCATATCATTGCCGAGCGGCCAGAGCTTTTGTGTGATGCTGTCAAGCAAGTCTTGATGATTGCTGCGAGGGAAGTCTGTGCGTCCGATTGAGCCTCGGAAAATCACATCGCCGACAAAAGCGATTTTCATATCTTGATTATGAATAACAACATGGCCAGGCGTATGACCAGGGGTGTGAACAACTTTAAACTCTGTATCGCCAAGGGTCAGCGTATCGCCGTCCTCTAGGTAGCGGTCGGGCACGATATTTTTACCCATACCAGCATGGCCATAATTGGCCCAATGCGTTTCAATCTCGTCCATCCAGAATTGATCGTCCTCATGGGGGCCGATGACTTTGACGCCCAGTTCCTCGCGTAGGTCTGCTGCGCCGCCCGCATGATCCAGATGGCCATGCGTTAGCCAGATTTCCTTCAGCGTCACGCCGTATTTATCCAGCGCTGCGCGAGATCTTTGGTGCCTCCCCGCCTGGATCAATCAGCACACCTTCTTTGGTCTCTACATCATAGAGTAGAGAGCAGTTTTGCGCGAAAGGGGTGACGGGAATTAGTTTGAGATCAAGTTTAGCCATGGGCGCTATGTGTGGGCTTTGGCGCGCGAGGTCAAGGTTTCTGGCGCTGACATAGCGTTCAGCCGCTATTCAGCTAGTTCGCGCTATAGATATATCAGGCTTAGAAATCTCTCCTTTAAGTCTCTCTCTTTGAACTGGCCTGCTTTGACATAGTCGAGGCAGGTCTTTTTTTGACGCAGCTCAAGACATTACGATCCGTTCACATGACGGAAATGTTAGGTGAGTGTCATACGCCTGCAACATACTCGTCCCTATATAAGTCTTAGTTCTAACATCCTTCCCCTGGACGTCATGGACTATCCCTTTGAACTTGCGGCTTCTTAAAAAGGAGCCGCTTTTTTTTGCTCAATCATCAGCGCCAATAAAAAAGGCTCCCAAGCGGGAGCCTTTCAGAAAACGTATCGCGGAAACGATTAAGCGGCGTTAGCAGCTTGCTCTTTGCCGCGGACATAATTGAGCATTGTGTCAGCGTCAGACACTTCAAACGGGTCCGTCGGGCACATATCGCCAAAGTCAGCCTCAGTGAACATCTTCTCGATTTTGCCGTCATTGACCAACATGGAGTAGCGCCAGCTGCGATAGCCAAAGCCGAGATTGTCTTTGTTGACCAACATGCCCATTTTGCGCGTGAACTCACCTGTGCCGTCTGGCAGAAGGAAGACGTTCTTACGACCTTGATGCAGGCCCCACTGATACATCACGAACGCATCATTCACAGACAGGCAGATGACTTCGTCAATGCCCTCAGCTTTGAAGTCTTCATAAAGCTCTTCATAACGCGGCAAATGCGTCGTGGAGCAGGTCGGTGTGAACGCACCGGGTAGAGCGAAGAGGACAACTTTTTTGCCCTTAAAAATCTCGTCACTTGTCAGATCTTTCCAGACAAATGGATTATCGCCGCCAACAGATTCGTCGCGGACTCGTGTTTTGAATGTTACATTTGGCACAGTGTTGCGCATGAATATCTCCTTTTAGAATACGGTATTGCAACGGGGAGATAAGGGCTGAGTTCCAAAATACAACCGCGCAACCGAGATCAAGCCAAATCGCCGCAGGGAGAGACTAAAATTGATGGGGATAAGGGCGGTAAGGTTGGATTTTTGGGCGGGATTATACCCTCACCGACAGCTACTCGACGGGCCCATGTCGAGGTGGAAGTGGTCGTGGTGGGCGGCGTTGTAGTCTGGGCTAAGGGTGACTTTGAAAATCTTGCAGGCGGCGCGGCGGGCCTCGCGCAAATACGCGCCTTCATCGCCCTTATCTGCCCAGTCGGATTTCACGCTGATGAGCGTTTTATCTTCTAGCTCGAACGCGGCAACGTCCCACGCATTGCCAAAAGCATGTTCGCTCCATTTGCCTGATCCATTGCCGCGTTGGCGGCGGCAAGAATAGGTGCCCATGTGATGAATTTTGGCGAGGCCGACACCGAAACGCTCTACTGCGAGCACATCTAGTTCGCGCATCCAAAGATATGTCCCGACAGAGAGCGGGCATTGCATATTGGCTTCACCCGGAGCCAGGACTGTATCGTCGCTGCCATAGACCAGCCGCGCGACTTTCCAGCCGCAGACACCGCTGCCGTCCAGTCCTTTCGGGCCTTTGGGCTCTGACGGGATAGTTTCGAAATCGGTGATGTCGCGGGCGAGGGTCATGCAAGTCTCGGACGGTTCCAGCGACAGGCGCAGGAGTTGGCTTTTCGTGCCAAACCCTAGCGGTAAAGTCGGGTCTAGTTTCGCCCATGGGAGGTGTTGCTTTGGGATGTAACGATTTGCTGCAGCAACGCCTATGCCGATAATAGCTGCGAATATAATCCAGACCAGCCACGGCCATTGACGCTCTAACCACGCGGGCATTTAATTGACCAAGCAGATCACTTGCGCGACGCGGCGATCACGGCGCAGGCGGTCTGCCTGAACACCATAGGTGTCAACGGAAAGCGCTTCAGCAGCGGCAGTAGTTGACGTTGCTCCGAAATAGCGACGTAGGTAAAGTGGGGCAACGGTGTATACACGGCCGCGACGCGGGCTTTCTGCTGACACAACGCCGATCACTTCACCATCAGAATCCAGCACGGGCGACCCAGATAGCCCGCCAAGGGATCCAAATAAACCGCGTGTGCGGCCCAGTTCTGACCACGCTAGCACGCCTTCATCAGAGCGATAGCGACCACGCACCATCATGCGACCGCGACCCAAGAGTGAGCCAACGACTTCGCCGGGGCGGCCTTGAGGGAAGCCAAAGAAAAAGCCTGTTTCGCCAATCCGGCGATCTGAATTGACATCGGGCGGGAGCGGGCGGCGCGCCCAGCTGGAATTTAGAATGGCGAGATCGGCGTCTTCATTGATCTGCACGGTTGTGCGTAAAATCTTGCTTCTGCCCACTTTGATGCCGACATCTTCGCAGCTATCGACGACATGACGGGCGGTCATCCATGTGCCTTTGGTGTCGATCGCAAAGGCAGTACCTATGCCTGATTGCGGGGCATCGACCGTGACCATGACGCGTTCATCGCGCGGGCTTTGGCTCGGGAGGATTTCGCCAAGCTCGCCAGGTGCAATCGGCGTCGCGATCTCGCGCTTTTGCTGCATCGCGTTGTAGACGAAGAGCGACAGCACCACGAGATAAATCAGCCAGTCAGGGACGCGCTTCATCAGCGGTTATCCTGAAATAGCGAAAGCGAGAATGATTGAACCAGCCACCTTAAAGGACGCTAGCACAAGCGCAGGCGCAGCCTCATCGCGAATGATCCGCTCTGGCATGCCGCGGAAAATCATATCCGTCAGGCGAAACAGGAACAGCTGCAATAACACGGAGAACGTCCCCCAGACAGCGACGTCGATTAGCGAAAACTTGTTCACCAAACATGCCGCGAGCGGCAAAGACAAGCTGATCACGAGCGAGGAGAAGTGAATGGCGGCAGCCATGTTGCCTGCTTGCACTAATTCTAATTCTTTGTGCGGGGTCAGCTTGGTATAGATAAAAAGCCCGGCGATAAAAATGACTGTGATAGTCAGCAGGTAAAAGATCAAATAAGGGAAGCCTGATGCGAGGCTTTCAAGTGCTGGCTGCATGGTGTGGTCCAATTATGTTTGTGTGCCCGTCGCGACCCACCCCACACGAGCTGCGCGATATGTTCTTTCACCAGAGGGTGAAAATGATCAAGATAATTCTTCAGATGCGCGCACGTCTTTTCGGATGTCACTTGCGCGTTTCTTTTCAGATTCGGATTTTAGCTGCCCACACGCGGCGAAAATGTCGCGGCCTCGCGGGGTGCGGATCGGGCTGGCATAGCCTGCGCGGTTCACTTGATCGGCAAAGGCTTCGATCGTTTCCCAATCAGAACATTCATAGTCTGTACCAGGCCACGGATTGAACGGGATCAAGTTGACCTTGGCGGGAATACCTTTGAGCAGTTTGATGAGTTGTTTGGCGTGCCAAGGCTGATCATTGATACCCTTTAGCATGACATATTCAAATGTAATGCGCTTGGAATTAGATAGGCCTGGGTAATCGCGACAGGCTTGCATCAGGTCTTTGAGGGGATATTTGCGGTTAATCGGCATAATCTGTTCGCGCAATTCATCATTGGCCGCATGGAGCGAGATCGCGAGCATGGCAGATGTGCGCTCGCCCATAGGCCCGATTTCAGGTACAACGCCAGATGTGCTGACCGTAATACGGCGTCGGCCAATACCGAGTCCTTCTGGATCACATATCGTGTCAAGGGAATCGCCGACAGCTTGGGTATTATAAAGCGGCTCGCCCATGCCCATAAAAACGATATTGGTGAGCTTACGGTTTTCCTGTGTCGTGGGCCACTCGCCCAAATCGTCACGGGCAATGATGACTTGCAGGACGATTTCGGCGGGCGTCAAATTGCGCACAAGACGTTGCGTGCCTGTGTGGCAGAATTTGCAGGTCAGCGTGCAGCCAACTTGAGAGGACACGCACAATGCGCCTGTCTTGGACACATCGGGAATAAAGACAGTTTCGACTTCTACGCCAGGGGACATGCGGATCAGATATTTGCGTGTGCCGTCCTCACTGACTAATCGTTCGACGATTTCGGGGCGTTCGAGTGAAAAATACTGCGCCAGTTTTTCCCGCATGGGCTTCGCGATATTGGTCATCTGATCCCAATCCGTAACGCCGTAATTATATATCCAATGAAAAATCTGCTTGGTACGCATGCGCACTTTTTTAGGTTCAATCCGCAACTCTTCGCCGAGATCGGTCAAGTGTTGCGCGATTTCCTTTCGTCCTAAACCGACCAAGCGGATCGGCTCCGCTAGCTTTAACAGCCACGGGTCGATGATCAGGAGATATAAGAGTTTCTGCCATGAAGCGGCGTTTAGGCGAATTATAACGCCAGAGCAATGGGGGAGGTCAGAGGGTTGCTGTTAGCATATAAAGTCATCACACAAATAACGTCACGCTCTGCATCCCGTCTACGACGAGGTCACCGCGGCTGTTCCATATGCGCATGACTTGGCTGCTATAGCCGCTATTGCCTGCGGTATGACGCGTCTCGATTTGCCACCAACCGTCATCCGTCGACAAATCGTCTTGTAGCACGTTGAACATCCACGTCATTGAACTCACCGCGCCCATTTTACGAAACATGGGGAGAGCTGCGGGCGGGAGAACGTCTGCAATGCAAAGCAGGCTCTCTATTCCTTCGCGAGACGCAGGGTCATTGTGACGCGACCACGCGCGTATATAGCCCTCATCTGCGCCGCTCATCGGGCGGTGGCCGTCAATGAGTTTTGTTTCGAACCGGTGAAAAAAGGCGGGAACAAAAGCCTTAGCAAAGTCGGGCGTAAAATCCTCGCAATTATTGGGTGTGGGGGCGTCTGGTGCAGGGAAAGCGACTGACAATTCTGACTCGCGTGCGGCCCCAAAAGAAAAGGTCGCGGTGCAGACGGCTTGCTCACCAATATTAGCGCGGGCAGCGATGCTGGTGACGTTGCGACCTTGGCGGAGGACTTCGGACGATAGGGTCGGGTTATCCGTGACGGGACCGACAAAGTTGATCACGGCAGAGCGAAGCGGCGGCACATCAACATGGATCATTCTCACATCTGTCAATAAGAGCGCCGCGCTCAACCCACCATAGCACGTATGACCTTGTTTCCAGTTTTCAGGAATGTCAGGGCGGCGACCATGGTTTGTATCTGCCATAATACCCGCGATTTGGGCAAAGCCGATGTCTTCTGTCTGTGTCATGGTGATGCTCTCTTTGTCCTTTGCGAACTTATCTGCCGTAGTGGGCGTGAAATCAAATTTAAAGCAGGCATGGCCATGGTTCACTAATGTAGCTATGCCAGAATTATGACAGATCATCCGCATATCGTTATTCTCGGCGCCGGATCTATTGGCTGCTATTTGGGCGGGTTGTTGCAGCATGGCGGGTCGGCGCGCGTCACTTTCATTGGACGCGAAAGGTATCAGACTGCGATAGCTAATCACGGTTTGACGCTCACGCACTTCAGCCGAGACCCTATCCATCTGGATCAAGTGGATTTTCAAATTGATTACGTCGCGCTGGCCACCGCTGACATCATCCTGCTCTGCACCAAAAGCCAAGACACGGAAGATGCCGCCAATATCATCAAAACGCATGCCAAAGCTGATGTGCAAGTGATTAGCTTCCAAAATGGTATCCGTAATCCAGAAACTCTGCGGCAAGGTCTTCCAAAGGCTAAAATCATTCCCGCCATTGTGCCGTTTAATGTCACCCCGGCGGGGGCAGGTGCATTTCATTGCGGCACAGAGGGTGCGTTGGTCGTGGGAGCGGGCGTTGATAATGCCGTGCTGGAGGCTTTCACGGCTGCAGGGCAGCCGATCAAAGTTGAGGACAACATTCTCGCGGCGCAATGGGCGAAGATGGCGGTGAATTTAAATAATGCGCTGAACACGCTGGCGGGGGGGACTTTGCGCGAAGGGCTCTTGCAGCGTGATTACCGCCGCGCCTTGGCCCTGATTGTGGAGGAGGCTTTGGTCGTGGCAAAAGCCAATGGCGTCACCCCGTCGACATTTAATGGGCGTAGGCCCGAGCAACTCATCGCAACATTGCGACTGCCAAATTGGGCATATAAAATTCTCATGCAGTTAATTGTGAAAATAGACGCCAAAGCGCGATCATCTATGCAGGATGATTTGGACGCTGCACGTGTGTCTGAAATTGATTATCTGCAAGGCGAGATTGTGCGTCATGCGGCATTTGTGGGCATTGAAGCGCCTTACAATGCGGCCGTCCTGAGAATGACACAAGCTGCCTTTGCCAAAGGCCAATCGCCGAAAATGACGGGCACAGAGATATTAAGCGCGATCTCAAAATGATTGCGGCGCCACGTGTCCTGGGAGGGGGTTGAACACGCGACGCCGCCGCTATTACGCTGTCAGGGAAGCCCAAGGGGGAGGAAGGCGTCCATTGCGTAATCTCTATTTAGGCAGCCTTAGACTTACCGCTAGGCTTCGCCTCGATTAAATTACCGTAATGAACAGCAATTTTGCGAGGTTTCAGCGCCTCAGGCAGTTCACGTTTTAGTGAGATCGTCAGCAAGCCGTTCCGTAGCTCGGCGTTTTTGACGATGACGTGATCGGCGAGTTGGAAGCGGCGTTCAAATCCGCGCTCCGCAATGCCGCGATGTAGGTATTCTACGCCGTCATTATCGGCAGAGCCTTCACGACGCGCGATGATTGAGAGCACGTTTTCGTGGCTTTCAATCTCGATGTCGTCATTGTCAAAACCTGCGACAGCCATTTCAATCTTATAGCTATCTTCGTCCACCCGTATGACGTTGTAAGGGGGGTAAGCTTGGTTTGTGGCGCTGCTTTGCGAGGCGGCATCGATTAAGTTCGCCATGCGATCAAAGCCGACAAAGCTACGATAGAGGGGTGAAAAATCATAAGTTCTCATTGTGACATCCTTTCAATAAGCAATGTTAAATCGGTCCCCAAATGGGCGACTGGGTTGAGGTTTGCGGGACCCTATCGGCGTCCCACATTTGCAGATGGGAACGAAAACGTGATCGTCAAGAGGGGGCATATTTCCAAATGCAGTTGCTATTCCTTGCGAATTTGCTAGGGCAGAGGAAATTAAAATTAGGAGACTTTCATGCGTCAATTCTACCTCACAGCCAGTATTTTATCGGCCGCTTTGCTGGCGGCGTGTTCAGGCGGCGAGACAACAGCCCCGACGCCAGAAGCCCCCAAAGTTGAAGCGCCCGTTGCGATCACCTTGGCGGATGCGATTGCACATCCGCGCCGTGCTGACGATATGGCCCGCGATAAATTTCGTAATCCACAAGCCACGCTAGAGTTCTTTGACGTGCAACCTGATCAACGCGTCGCTGAAATTTGGCCAGGTTGGTACACGCAAATACTCGCGCCTTATCTGTCAGCGGGCGGCGGTCAATACATCGCCGTGATTTATCCCGACGGCGCGAGTGAGCGCGCAGATAAACGTAATGCCAGCTTCCGCGAGAAATTTGGTGATGAAAGCGAATACGGCGCTATCGAATACGGCGCATTTGGCAAAGATGCAGGCCCGATCCTGCCCGCTGAAAGTGTTGATACAATCTTGTCTTTCCGCAATGTCCATAACTGGATGGGCGGCGGATATGCGGATCAGGCTTTTGCTGATTTTTATGCAGCCCTCAAACCTGGCGGCACGCTAGGCATCGTCGAACACCGTCTGCCAGAAACAGCTTTGCAAGATCCCAAAGGCGGCTCTGGCTACGTGCAGGAAAGCTATATGAAGGCTTTGGCCGCAGATGCTGGTTTTGAATTCGTTGAAAGCTCGGAAGTGAACGCCAATCCGCTCGATACAGCCGATCACCCTATGGGTGTCTGGACGCTGCCGCCGCGCTCTGCGACGCCCAAAGAAGGCTCAGCTGAAGCCGAAGACTTTAACGCAGAGGCGTATAAGAATATCGGCGAATCTGATCGCGCGACGCTGAAATTTAGAAAGCCACTTTAAGCGTAATCACAGCGTTTGAAAAATAACTGGAAACTTGGCGGGGAGTCTCCATATAGTTTCCAAGCAAAGCATTGCCTAAACCAAGGAAGGGATACATTATGGAAAATTCTGAAATCGCAGCAAAGATGAGCGAAGCGCTAAGCAAATCTGGTGGCATCGATAAATCTGTCAAATTTGATTTTGGCGGCGAGGGCGCAGTTTGGGCGCAAGGTACAGAAGCGAAAGTGTCTGACGACGAAGCAGATTGCACAATCAATGTCGATAAAGCTGACTTCCTCGCGCTCGCCAATGGCGAAATGGACCCGATGATGGCGTTCATGTCTGGCAAGCTGAAAGTCGCAGGCGATATGTCTGTCGCTATGGGTCTGCAAAGCGTATTCTCAAATATGTAGTCGCATTCGCGGCTACACATGCGTTGAGTGAAAAGGGCCGATTTGGCCCTTTTTTTCAGCGTTCTGATCACACCACATGCCAGTTCAGCCAAATTATGATGTCGCGGAAATCGTCCAGCCTGGCGGGCGACCCCTTCCGGCTGACTTGGAAGCACGGATAAAAACTTATTTTATCAAGCGCGACGGCGTGCGTTTACGGGTGATGCTCGCGAGTGCAGCAACAGATGCGCCGCGCGGCTCGATTATTTTCTCGCCAGGCCGCACAGAATTCATCGAAAAATATTTCGAAACGACACTCGATTTTATCAAGCGTGGCTTTAACGTCCTTATTGTTGATCCCCGTGGTCAGGGCTTATCTGACCGTGTTCTTCCCGATAAACTCAAGAGCTATATTGACGATTTCCAAACCTATGCTGACGATTTGGCATTTGCTGTGGAATGTTTTCTGCCGCTCCTCCCCAAGCCGCATATTGCGATGGGTCATTCTATGGGTGGGACGATTGTCCTCAAAGGCATTTTAAGCGGCGTGCTTAACCCAGATGCAGTGATTTGCAGCGCGCCTATGCTTGGACTTTTTGATCTGGAGACCCCGCTCATGCGTGGCAGTATTGTTGCGCTGGGCATAATGGGGATGGACAGGAAAAACTTGCCTTTTCAAAAGCAGCGTAACGGTCTGCCTGTGCCGTTTAACTCTAACAAACTGACTACGGATAAAGAGCGTTACCGTATTTGGGCATCTTACTTTCAGACGTCCCCGCGTCTGCGCGTCGGCCCGCCGACATTTGGTTGGATACGTGCCGCCCTTCGCGCTATGGCGCAAGTCAACCGCAATGCGGACAAATTGCAAGTGCCAGCGCTACTCATCGGGGCAGGGGGCGATCCCATCGTTGATCCAGCTTCCGTTGAGAAGTTTGCAGAAAAATGCGGTGGAACCTATGTCGTCGTGCCTGGCGCTTTGCATGAATTATTTCTAGAGCGCGATGAGCTACGCAGTCAGTGTTTTGCTGCGATTGATGAATTCTTGGAAACGCAGAAGCTCTAATTTCTACGAATCCATGGCCCGCTGTAAGTAAGTGTAAAGCTCTGGCAAAAGCGCTTCATTCCCGACACAAACAATTCGCCCGCCATCGACAGGATTTTGCCCGTGCCAACCGGTGATCTTTCCGCCAGCCCCTTCGATCACAGGCATTAGCGCACGAACGTCGCAGGGCTTGAGCAACCCTTCAATCACAATATCCATGCGCCCTTCGCAGAGGAGGCCATAGCCGTAGGCGTCAAGCCCCAGCCGTGAAAACCGCACACCGCGGCGAATGATTTCATACGCCGCGCGCTCCCCTGGCTTGAACATAGCCAGCGGTTCTGTGCAGCCTAAAATCGCTGCTTTCAGTGTATCGACTTTACGAGTGTTCAGGGTGGTGGTTTCGCCCGCATGGACGCGCCAAGCGCGTTTCGTCTCGCCTGACAAATCACCCCAATAGCATTTATCCTGCGCCGCGACGTCTATCAGACCCAGCACAGGCTGCCCCTGATAAGACAGCGCGATCAAGGTCGACCAGACGGGGACACCTGCGATAAACCCGCGTGTCCCGTCAATCGGATCAAGCGTCCACGAAAAGTCATTCTCGCCCTGATAATCTGGCAGTTCTTCGCCTTCGATAGAGTCCTTTGGGAAAGCGTCTCGGATGATCTGGCGCAGGACGCGCTCGCCTTCAATATCGGCCTCGGTCACAGGATCAAACAGGACGTTATCGCCCTTATTCGTGATCGCAAGGTCTGTCTCGAACAGGGGGAGAGTAATCGCCCGCGCTGCCTCTGACAGGTGTTGCATCAGGGCAAGGCGATCAGAAATGTCAGTGGGCGTAAATGTCATAAGGGCGCCCTATCACGGACGCCCTGATAATCAAATGCGAGATTGTCGCAAAGGTCTATGGGGAGACAAGGCGCAGGCTCGGCTTGCTGCCTGCCTCAAGCGACTTCGCCAGATCAAGCAGATGTTTGCGCGGCCCTTCGCCCATGGAATAATAAGCCCGCACGAGGTCCATCGTTTCTTTTTTCGACAGAACGTCTGGCGCAATAATACTGGCATCGGTCTCGCCGTAGATCGGATCGTTCTCTGATAGACCCTCGTAGAAATACTGGATCGGCACAGAGAGCGCTTCTGAGAGTTCAAACAAACGCGCTGCTGAAACACGGTTAGCCCCACACTCATACTTCTGAATTTGTTGAAAGCGAATACCTACCTGCTCGGCCAGAGATTGCTGGGTTAGCCCCAATAGGCGGCGGCGGCGGCGTAAGCGTTTACCGACATGCAGATCAATATCATTTGTCATTGTGGACAGTCCCTCATGTAATGTGTCTTCACAGAGAAGGGAGCAAGCGCCGTGCCAAACTCCCCTGAGAGTTGTTCGCCCTAAAAGAGAGTGTTTGGCTGGATTTTTATCGTGTTTGAGGGGAGGTGGCACAGAAAAGCTCGGCCCATAGCGCTTGTTAACTGCGCAATGTGCTGTTTTGGCACAGATTGCGGTAGGCTTATTGCGCCGCGCGTTCTTGCGGCAAAGCGGCCTCGATAATTTCTGTAATAATATGATCTAGGTTACGCGATAATTTTTCATACCCGCGCTTAGGGGCTAACGTCACGGGGTTCAGGTAGAGATCGCGATTGATCTCAATCTGTATCGCCTCGACACCTGTTTCGGGCTGCCCGTAATGTTGCGTCACAAACCCACCCGCATAGGGATAGTTAATACCAACGCTATAGCCTGCCATTTCGAAGATACGGCGGATGCGGTTCATTGTATCGGGATGGCATGCCGCGCCAAACCGATCCCCCAAGATCACATCTGGTCGTCTTGCGCCCATCGGGGCAAAGCCCGGCATGGAATGGCAATCGACCAACAGGGCTTGGCCAAAGCGCGCCTTTGCCTCATCAATAACGCGTCGCAAGGCCGCGTGATAGGGATGGTAGAGCGTATCGATACGGGCACGAATCTCCCCTGCGGATAGCGGCTTGCGGTAGATCGCCGTGGCTTCGTTCAAATGCGTCGGCACCACGCCTAATCCAGCAGCGGCCCGCGCGCTGGGCTTGCCTTGCGATGGCATATCTTCGTGCCAGATTTCATCTGCAGCGCGATTGGGGTCCACAAAACACCGTGGAAATCTTGCCAGCAGAAGAGGCGCCCCCGCCAATACGACAGAGGCGAATAATTTCTCTATATATATATCTTCATTCCGTCGCAGTTCATTCGCACTCAGCGGGGAGCGATCCAAAAAGCTCTGCGGATATAGGTGTCCCGAATGGGGAGAGGCAAAGACAACGCCTGCCCGCCACTGGCTGGGATAGGCAATCGTATGGCCTGGCAGGAACTCTGATAAATCAGGCCCAGCGCAATTTTTGCCACTTCGGCGCGTGAATTTTGGCGTTTTGAACATTAATCGCCTCTTAGCGCATTTTTTCGCCTGCGCTTAGACATTTTTAAGATGCGGAGGCTAGCAAAGAGGGGAATTGGCTGGATTTGTGCATATGTCGCACTAGATTTCGCCCAAAACACGTAAAAGGGACATCATGGCTACAATTTTATATGCCGAAGACGACGATGCAATGCGCCAATTCTTCGAGAAAGCGCTCGAAAAAGCAGGCCACCACGTCATTGCTTGCTCTGACGGTGATCGGGCTTTGCGCGCGCTTAAATTCGCCGATGGGGCGTTTGACCTGCTCCTGACGGATATTATGATGCCGGGCATGGACGGCATTGAGCTTGCCAAACACGCCGAAACGCTCTCGCCCGGGATCAAAATTATGTTCATTACAGGCTTCGCGGCTGTCGCGATGTCCGATGCCAAGGCGGCGGAACAGACAGTTCTGTCAAAGCCAATCCACCTGCGCCAACTGGTCAATGAAGTGGAACGCCTCGTCGCGGCGTAGAGCGAACAGTTGTTAATTCATAATTCGCGGCGTTTAGGGCTTGATCAATCAAATCAGCCCATCTATATCGCCGCTTCCCGAAACCCTGTTTCATCTGGAACGCGCGATTAGCTCAGTGGGAGAGCACTACATTGACATTGTAGGGGTCACTGGTTCAATCCCAGTATCGCGCACCATCCACTTTTTTCGCTGAATTTAATCGCTTCAGGTTTAAAAACCTGTTCTGAAAACTTGTGTGCCTGCGCGTTCGCGCCTAAGTCGCTGATATGGGACGGTCCAGACATATCGAAGCGCTCATGGCGATAGTTGTGATGTGCGGTGCTATGACAGCGACCCATGCCGTTGCGGCGCCGTTTCAGCCATTGACCAAATCAGAAATACGCGTTTGCGAAGACTTGGATTTCTGCGTTGACCTGATGTTGCGCCACGACCCGAATGAATTTGATTATTCAGTTTTGGCACAGGAATTTCAAAGGCTGGGTCCGTGGGCAACCGCGCGCTTGTTATCGCTTGTTAAAGGAAATCGAGAGAGCGCTGCGCAGAGGGCGCAGATTATCTTATCGCAACGCGGTTGGCGCTTTACGCCTGCTGAACAAGGGCAGATTGCTCGCCTATGGCCGACGACCAACCCAACGCAACACGCCGCAATTATGGCAAATATCCCGTCGCCAATGATGCGTAACCGCCTGATCGAAACGCTTGGCGATAAGGATGCGCAGGTTCGGAATTTGTCGCGGGACACATTGGCAGAGATTGTTCGCCGACCAACCAAAGAATTTCCGCTGCCACCTCAGGCCTATGCCACTTTGGCGCGCGCGCTTTTGGATAAGCCTACGCCGACATTAGTCGATCTAATGGCACAATACCCCGATGATAAATCGCGGCCGATTTTGGAGCGGGTTTTGCTCTCGGGAGACAGTCTCTCTGTCGCGCAAAGCTACGCGGCGCTATACGCGCAAAATCCAAAGGTTTCGTTTGAAATTTTGCTGGGGACTTTACCAAAGCTGGAGACACCAGAGCAGGCTTTGGCGCTATCTGCGATGTTGCGCGCGCGGCATAAAGACCGCGCCGATGGGTTTTATTTGAAATTTGCGCGCGATATTGCGGCGGATGCAGATTTGCCCATGCTCGCGAGGATGGTCGGTGTTGACGCGGTCATGGCGGATCTGTCGGATAAGCCCGTGCTTTTAAATGCGGCTGCACGACCCGCCTTTGAATTTACAATCGCTCAGGCAGATGTGAATTTGAGGGATTACGCAAGGAATTTCCGAGCCAAAACTGGTGATAACGCGGCTCATTATATGTCGCTGATTTGGGCCAAGATCGATCCGACACAAGACCCTGTGAAAGAACGCTATGTGACATTAGCGGGAGAGATAGCAGGGCCAGATACCACACTCATTCTGCGAGATGCGCTGCGCGATAAATCGGATTGGCGGGTGACGCGGGCTGCCGCTTTGGCCCTCGGGAAACGTCAAGATAAAGCGTCCATCGCTCCGCTATCGGCTATGTCAAAAACGCATCCGATTGTGGACGTGCGTGCGGCGGCGCTTGCGGCGTTGGGCGGGATCAAGTCTGGGAAAATAGATTTTTCCTCGACATATAAAGCCAGCCTTGCCGCCTCGACTTTCTGCGATGTTGACGGGCAGGATTTTAAGCAAGCTGCGCAACAAATGCCTTTTTTTGACACCGCTATTGTGATTTTTCCACCGCGACTATTTGAGACATCGCGGGGACTATTGTCGGCGGCGGCTCCCTCTGAAAAATGGCTGGCTTGCTGGTTATGACCGTGGTGAATTGGAAGGCGGCCTGGTTTATTTTGACAATAAATCGGGAGATGCCAAACCTGTTTTAGGTGACAATATCCGTGCGATAATTCCGACACGCCCAACGCCGCTTGGTAGCTTTTCGTCTGATTTTTGGATCATCACAGGGTTCCAACTCCGCGGCGCAATTTATCGCGTGAGCGAACAAGACGGTGTCTTTACTATCGCAAGACATGCCGAGATGCCGAGTGCACCGCAACAGATCGAAGTATTGAAGGATCAATCCATCCGCTTGGGCTTTGCAACGGACCTTCCCCGCGATCATCCGCCTTTGCGTTTAATGCCAAATGGCAACATCGTGTCAGGGTGCGCCGACACTCGGACAGCAGCGCCCAATGCGCAAACCATGCCCAATTAAAAGCGGGATAATTAATTAAATGCCTTTTTCTCAAGACCTCGCACTTGCCGCCCTCGCCAAGATTAAAGACCCACTGACGGGCGGAGATATTATTGCGGCTGGACGTTTAGCTTCGCTGACAGAAGAGGTAGGCATAGTGCAGGCTGTGCTACAAATTCCGCCGCCAGAAGCTGATGCTTTTTTTCCTGTTCGTGACGCAGCACAAGCAGCCTTAGCAGAGCTTGACGGTGTGGCGAAGGCAAGCGTTATTTTGTCAGCACATAAAGGCGGACCAACGGTTGGCGGAGCGCCCAAACGTAAGGGCAACCCCCATCAGCCGCGCCGCCCGGAGGGCTATCAAGGCGACTCGAATATCAAAAAAATTATTGCTGTTTCGTCTGCTAAGGGCGGCGTTGGGAAATCGACGGTAGCTGTAAATTTGGCTGTTGCTATGGCAAAATCGGGGCTGGCTGTGGGGTTGTTGGACGCTGATATTCACGGCCCAAGTGCGCCGATGCTGCTAGGGTTATCTGGGGAGATTGCGACGACCCGTGAGGTTGAAGGGCGCCGTCTGATTGTCCCGTTTGAAGCGCACGGCATAAAAGCCATGTCGATTGGATTTTTGACCAAAGATGACGGGCCGATTGTCTGGCGAGGGCCGATGGTACAAGGCGCGATTTCGCGGATGTTGTGGGATGTGGACTGGGCCGAGTTAGATGTGCTGATCATTGATATGCCGCCCGGCACTGGCGATGCGCAGCTAGGTCTCGCCCAAGATATCAAACCCGTTGGGGCCGTCATCGTCTCGACCCCGCAAGATTTAGCGCTATTAGACGCGCGCAAGGGTGTGGCGATGTTCGGAAAGGTCGATATTCCTGTCTTTGGCCTGATCGAAAACATGGCTGTATTCACCTGTCCCGATTGCGGAAGCGAGCATCACATATTCGGTGAAGGAGGGGCAAAGCGTGACGCGGAAAAACTTGGTATTGATTATCTTGGCGCCATCCCGCTGCAGATGCAACTCCGCGAAGACAGTGATGCTGGGCGACCTAGCGGCGAGGGTGTGTTTATCAAGATCGCTGCACAGGTCGGAGAGCTAGCTGGAATTAATTAATTCGCAGATTGTTTGCGGGATATTGTCCATTTGATCCAGAGCCAGAATATTTTTGGCCCTTCAATCAGATAGCGTTTCCACAGGCGTTTGGGTTCGCTCGCCAGACGGTATAACCACTCCAGCCGCGCTTGTTGCATCCATTTGGGCGCGCGCTTTACACGTCCTGCGAGGAAATCTAATGACGCGCCGACGCAGAGCCCTAGCCCCACGCAATCGCCACGCTGTAAACAGGCATTGGCAATCATTTCCTGCTGCGGGCTGCCGACACAAATAAAGACATAACGCGCGGGATTGGCCGCGATGAATGCCGCCGTTTTTGTAACTTCGTCAGGTTTGTTCCGCAGACCGAAAGGCGGCTCGTAATGATTGATTTTATCAAAGCCGTATTTGCGTTTGAGAATATCAATAATCTCGGCATCTGCACCGATGACGGTAATCGTGTCTTCGCGGGTGATCACGTTATCAAAAAGCTGCTGCGTGAGATCTGATCCGGGCACGGCCTTGAGTGGCACGCCTGAAAACTTTGCCAGCAATTCCAAAATCCGAGAATCGCAGACGGATAGCCAACTTCTCGCGTAAAGCGGGTCGAAGACATCTGGCTCTTTGGCTAGGCGCACGAGGTGATCCACATTGGGCGTTACGATAAAACGAAAGCCGTGATCGGCGGTCATCCACTTGGCGCGAGCCAATGTTTGCATGGGCGTTAGGGGGTCAAATGTTGCGCCAATAAATTCATAGCTACGCGGATTAACCCGCCAGTCATGTTGCCCTGGACGCTTTTGGCCGCGACGGTCAGAACCGCGAGGCTGCACAGGCAGAATATCTTTTATTACAGTTCGGCTCACAGTCTTTCCCCAACACACCCTTTTATGTGCAAACTTCATACCAAAAGACCGTTAGCATTGGGTTTACAAGCGGCTCATTCGCCCCCACATGGCTATGATGCAACCCACCGAACCGACGACCCGCAATGAAGAAAGCCTGATCACACAGTTGAAAGGCTTAGCGCGGCTAAAGCCCTATCTGTGGCCTGCTGGAAATCTGCCGTTTAAGCTGCGTTCGCTAGCGGCGATTGTCCTGACGATCATCGGAAAGTTCGTGCTGGTAGGTTCGCCGTTCTTGTTTGGTTGGGCGATTGATGCTGTGAACACGGCGCAAGATAATAATGGGGAATGGAGCGCAGTTTGGGTGGGTATTGTCGGATTTGTTCTAGGCTACGGTCTGCTTAAACTCTTTGCGGTGTTCTTATCAGAAGGACGCGAGTATATCTTCGCTCCCGTAGCGCAATTCGCACAACGCAGCGTGGCGACGGCGACCTTTCGGCATATGCACCAACTCTCTTTGCGCTACCACTTGGATAAGCGCACGGGTGGATTGTCGCGCATTATTGAACGGGGCGTGAGGTCGATTGATTTTCTGTTTCGCTTTTTACTGTTCAATATTGGGCCGACTTTACTGGAACTCACGATCGCTGCGGTCGCGTTTTGGCTAGCCTATAACGGGTGGTTCTCGGTGATTGCTGTCGCGATTGTGCTGAGTTATATTCTGTTCACTGTGACCACGACGGAATGGCGTTTGAAGTTTCGACGCGAGATGAATAAGCGCGATACAGAGGCCGCTGGCAAAGCTGTCGATAGCCTGCTCAACTACGAAACCGTCAAGTATTTTAGTGCCGAAGATTTTGAGACGGGACGATATGATTCCGCGATGGAGGGCTATCAAGAAGCCGCCATTCGCTCACGCACGTCGCTGGCAACCGTTAATATCGGTCAATCATTTTTGATGAACCTTGGCCTCGTGCTTGTGATTACACTCGCGGGTTATGAGACCTTAGCGGGGAGCATGACCGTCGGTGATATTACCGCCGTAACTATGGTCATGACGCAGCTCTACCGCCCGCTAAATATTCTGGGTTTTGCCTATCGCGAGATTAAGCAAGCGCTGACGGATATGGAAAAAATGTTCACTTTGATGGAGCAAACGCCAGAAGTTTTGGACGTGCCAGACGCTGGAAAATTAGGGAAAGTCGCAGGCGACATTCGCTTTGAAAATGTGAATTTTCAGTATGATGCTGACCGCCCAATTCTCAAAGATGTCAGTTTCGAGATCAAGCCTGGGCAAATGGTGGCTGTCGTTGGGCCAACGGGCGCTGGCAAGTCGACGCTGTCGCGTATTTTATTCCGCTTTTATAATCTGGCGGGCGGACGCGTGTTGATTGACGATCAAGACATTACGCAAGTCACGCAAGCCTCTGTCCGCGAAGCGATCGGGATTGTGCCGCAAGACACTGTCCTATTTAACGATACGATTGGCTATAATATCGCCTATGCGAAACCGAGCGCGAGCCAAGACGAGATTGAGCAAGCGGCGCGTGATGCGCAAATCCATGACTTCATTCTGACCTTGCCCAAGGGCTACGACACCATTGTGGGAGAGCGAGGGTTAAAGTTGTCTGGCGGCGAGAAGCAGCGTGTTGCGATTGCGCGAACGCTGTTGAAAGACCCTGCCATCTTGATCTTGGACGAAGCGACGTCTGCACTCGATAGCGGGACTGAACGCGATATTCAGGCCGCGTTGGAGCAAGCTGCAACTAACCGAACCACGCTGGTCATCGCCCACCGTCTGTCCACGATAGAGCGGGCAGATTTGATCTTGGTCATGGAAGACGGACAGATTGTCGAGCGCGGAACGCATGAAGCCCTGCTGAAACAACAGGGCCTCTATGCAGATTTATGGGCGCGGCAGAAAGACCTACCCGCGCCAGAGTTAGCTTAGAATTTGCGAGCGTAAGCGACTGAAACAGAGTCGAGTGAGCCAAGCTCTTCAACATCATAGCGCGTGAAATCAAGGCGCAGCGAGTCGCGGCGATTGAGATTATATTCGCCGCCAACACCGTAGGCGAAACCGTCTCTATTGCCGACATCAAGATCTGTTGTCACGCCAGCGGTTGTTGCTTCACTATCAAATTCTGTAACGTGATACCCGCCGCGTGCGTGGATTGAGAATTTCTCGCTGATCGGCTGGCGGAGGACTGCAAAGCCCGCGACTTGATAGTCGATA
Organism: Litorimonas sp. RW-G-Af-16; assembly: GCF_048319245.1. Taxonomy (GTDB): domain Bacteria; phylum Pseudomonadota; class Alphaproteobacteria; order Caulobacterales; family Maricaulaceae; genus Litorimonas. The sequence continues at coordinate 2,039,469 of NZ_CP166993.1, read as the reverse complement.
CCCGTTTTCGTTGTCACGCCTAAGACGTCCTCTGAATCGCTGGATAGGCTCGTTGAAGCCTCTGCCTCTACGCCAAAGACGCCTGCAGATTGATAGCCAACGCGGCCTTGAATACCGAAAATGTCAGAATCGACATCATACATTGTCGCACCGAGCGTGCCGTATTTATAGGCCCGACGCAGGTTTGGCACTTGTCCATATCCGTGCGGGCCACGTGCATTATGATGTGCGACTTGGCCGCCATAAGCGTTAGCAGATGGCGTCTGCGGCGCGCCGTATTGATGACCCGCATGCGCAGCATTTCCGCCGTAAACTGTTGGCGCGTTAGAGACAGAATACCCACTTTCGCAGCCTGAATATTCGCAAGCTGGCTGATAAGGCGTGCTTTGATAAGCGCCGTGATGTGCGCCCTGTTGCCCGTAACTTGGTGCTTTCGCGTGGTTGTCAAATCCATGAGACCCCAGTGAACAGCCTGACAATAAAACAGCTGGCAGAAGAAATTTGATATAACGCATGATCATCCCCGATTATAAAAGTGGAGGCAGAATTAGCGCAGAGTCCTTAAAAATTCCTGATCACCGCATTAAGGTTGTGCTAAGAGATACGCTCCGCAAAAAGGTCATGCATTTTTGTGTGCGGGAGAATGTGCGATGATCCTTGAGCGCCGCACAGGACTGCACTAGCGTGGTGCCGTATAAAAGTGAGGACATCATATGGCCGTGATAAATGCTGTCTCCCCGACAGATGATCAGATCAAAGCGTTTCTGGCAGGGCATCCTGCGGGCGAGCCAGTATTTATGCTCAACCTTTTGAAATTCAAAGACCGCGCAACTTATAAAGACGGCGAAGACGTTTCGGGCGTCACTGCTTATGGTCGCTATGCAGCCGCCTTTGGCGAGATGTTGCGTGATCTGGACATTGTGGGTGTTGAAACTGTGTTTAGCGGTGAGATTGTAAAAACCTTGATCGGACAAGCGGACGGCGAATGGGATAGTGCTGCAATCGTCCGCTACCCCGACGCTGAAACCATGTTCAAGACTGTCAGTTCAGAGCGCTACCGAAGTTTTTATCACCACAGATTAGCGGGCCTCGAAGGGCAACTCCTGATCAGCTGCACAGAAAAGGCGATGTTCTCATGACCGAAACACTTCTCGTTAAACGCGATGACTTTACAGACGTAACGATTGTCAAAGCCCCCCACGGCGAGCTGGCAGACGGCTTTGTCCGCTGCAAAGTCGGGCCTTGGGCGCTGACGGCGAACAATGTCACCTATATGGTGACAGGCCATCAGATCGGCTATTGGCACTATTTCAACCCCACGGATTACGGCATTAATATGCCAGAGCATGGCCGCATGCCAGTCTGGGGGTTTGCGGAAGTGACAGAGAGCAAATGTGCAGACGTGCCGGTTGGTAAAGTTGTCTACGGTTTTCTGCCCATCACGCAGACTTTTGACATGAAACCCACGCGCCTGACCTCGTCTGGATTTCAAGACGGCAATGCCCACCGTGTGCCACTGCATAGCCTGTATAACGGTTACACTTTTGTGGACGCCGATCCGTCCTTTGCGTTGAATATGGATTTACAGCCTATCCTGCGCCCACTCTTTACAACAAGCTTTCTGATTGATGACTTTCTGGCGGATCAAGATTTCTACGGCGCAGAACAAGTTTTGATCCTCTCCGCCTCGTCCAAGACCGCACTGGGAACGGCATTCTGTTTGAGAGAACGCGGCGGGATTAAAGTGACGGGGCTGACGTCAGAGGGCAATAAAGCCTTCACGGGAAGCACGGGCTTTTATGATGAAGTCCAAACTTACGACACGATCACAGACCTCAACCCTGACGTCAAAACGGTGATTGTCGATATGTCGGGCAATGGTAAAGTCTTGCAAACCGTGGCTGACCATTTTGAAGAAAACCTGACCTATATATGTTGTGTAGGTATGTCCCATTGGGAAGCGGGGAAAAAAGGTGCAACGAAGTCCCCTGCGAAATCTGAATTTTTCTTCGCGCCAGACCGCGCGAAACTTCGCATCGGCGAGTGGGGCGGGGGAGGTTTTGCACAGCGCCTCGGCCAGCGCTGGGTGCCGTTTTTGACAAGTGCGCAGGACTGGCTGGAGGTTGAAAAAGCGGAAGGCGTTGGCCCTGTCCTGAAAGCCTATCAGGATGTCTTGGGCGGCACGGCGTCACCCGATAAAGGCTATCTTTTCACGCTCTAATTCAATGAGGACACGCATATGACCTATGAATGTTTCACCGTCTCAATCGCGGATAATATTGCGCATATCCAGATGACGCGGCCAGATAAGCGTAACGCCATGAACGCGGCATTCTGGCGTGAATTGCCAGACATCATCCGCGACATTGACGACAATTCCAAAGCACGCGTGATTGTCATTTCCTCGACAGGGTCTATCTTTTCGGCGGGTATAGATTTGGCGATGTTCAGTGCCGATATTGGCGGCACGCAGGATAAGAATGATCCTAGCTACGGCCTTAATTTTTATCAAAATAACGTGCTTCGCTTGCAAGACAGTTTCAATGCGATCGAAGCATGTCGTATCCCCGTGATCGCGGCGATCCAAGGTGGATGTTACGGCGGCGGGGTCGATCTGATTACGGCCTGCGATATGCGTTACGGAACAGAGGATAGCTTCATCACGATTTACGAAATCAATGTCGGCATGGTCGCCGATGTTGGCACATTCCCCCGCATCCTAAATCACATGCCCGAAGGCGTTGTGCGAGAACTGGCTTATACTGGCCGAAAAATGGGGTCGCAGGAGTGTAAATCTCGCGGATTATATAACGAAGTCTATGCAGACCAAGACGCGATGATGAAAGCCGTCATGGCGTTGGCGGCAGAGATTGCGACGAAGCCGCCGCTTGCTGTCTATGGCTGCAAGCGGATCATCACGTATGCTCGGGACCACGACACTAAAGATACACTCGATAATATTGCCGTATGGAATATGTCCATGCTGATCCCGTCAGAGATGATGGAAGCCATGGTGTCGGGGAAGCAAAAGCGGGTGGGGAATTATGCTGATCTGCCCAAAAGAAAAGCCTAGCGCGCGAGGGTGACCCTGCGGCTAGGCTTTGAGATTATTTGTGATGCTTAGCGCTTAATACGAAATGCGCACGGAATCCAACATGCTACCAATGCTCTCAAATGACGCGGTCAATTCCGCTGCATTGTCGGCATTAAAGCTCTGCCCCGGGGATGATGCGCAATAATCCAAGACTTCAGAGGTGTCATCGGCAGACCCAGGAAGGCGATAGCCCACTGTAAAAATTTGGATGCCCGCCGCTTTAATCTTATCGCAAACACCTTTTGTTTTTGCGAGACCTGTTGCGCCGTTCGAACCGCTATGGGTGCCGTTGCTCATAAGGTTTCGCGTATTGGCACCGTCTGTCATCAGCAAAATCGCATTGACTGCGCCTTTTTTAGACGAAGACGCCTGCGTGAAAGGTTGGCTTTCATCCAGCGTTCTCCACCCCCACATTAGACCCGCAGGCAAGTATGTTTCGCCGCGCGCTTCTAGGTTTTGAATACCTGTTTTTATATCACCCATATTATTGGTTAGCGGAATGATCTCCGCACCGCATTTATCTGGATCATTATAATGAGCTGGAATTTGACGCGAATTATACTCTGGTTCCATGTTGTAAGGATCAGGGCGAGAATTTACGCATCCGTGCCAAGTATATGTGCGCGTTATGTCCCGACACTCGTCGCGTTCTGGCATGTACGTATTGTCAGTACAGGTCTGTTCGTCATACGTCCTCATACCTGTTTGCACACCATCGGAATAAATAGGCGCTGAGATTTCCCGACCTGTGGGCGTGCAAACACCACGTTGATCAATATCGCGCGTTTTCCAGCACTCATAAGTCGTTTCCGTCAGGCCGTCTTTGGACGTATCGAGCCAAGGCTCGCCTTTGTTACCTGGTCCTACATTAACGTATTCCCCAAACGGCACGAGCGAGGCGCGAACTTCGGTTTTCATTTCATCCAGTTGATCGGCTAAGTCTTCACTAGCCGCAATCAGGTCGGCCATGTTTGATCCGGCCATTGAACCCGTAGTGTCAAGCACAAGCGCCAAATTGATCGGAGTTTTCGTCGCGATCGGTGATCCAGAATCAACACTGATATCCAGCACCTTTTTCCCAAAAATGCCCATCAGGGACGTATCGTATTTGAGGTTGGCGACGACAGAAACTTGGTCATTTTTGACTTTCGTGACTGCTGTGATGTCCCAGTTTTCAAGGTTGTGAGCCGCAATCGTGGCATCTACGATTTCGCTCAACTCACCTTCATCCTTCAAACGGGATTTTCCTGCTGCGAGCACAGCGGCGTCGACATAGCGTTGAAGCTCACTATTGCGGCTGGCTGCGCCGCTATAATCAATGGCGAGGCCAATGCCCATTAACATGACGAGGGCAGTCACACTGAACATCATGGCGACGTTGCCACTTGTATTCATTAAATAGCGTTTCATCATAATCTGCACATCCCACATCTTAAATTTATTGGGATAAGATACATGAAAAAGGTTTCCAACTGCTTCGAAACTAGGCTTAATAAAGTCTCAAGGCCTACTTTGTTGGGCTGCGATTATACTATTTGGGTGACGTCATTATCCCTGTATCTAACGCATTAGACTCAGCCGCGCGCGTCTGCGCTAACGTATCCAGTTTAACGTGCAGCCCCTCCGTTAAAGCATCCAATTTGACGACCCGTATATCTGTCTCGGCTTGCGCCAGTGCGCGTCCCGTATTGCCAGACAAATGCATCCAATTTTCGCCTTTATATATCGGCCAGTTGGGCAGCTTTGCGTCGTTGGGATTGCCTGTTCTGGCAAAATTCGTCCAGTAGGTCAGCATGATCTCCGTCAATGCTTCGTCATCTTCGCTCAGGCCCAAAATAGGCTCGCTACTGTCAAAGACAAAAGGAATTTCTGCAGCATGAAATGCGCCAAGTGTTTGAGTGTCAGATGGCGGCACGCGGGAGAAGTGATAGACATAAGTGTCGCTGCCCGCTGTTTCATTTTGTTCTGCAATATAGCGAATATTCACACCAAAAATCTCGTCTCCCATCATGGCTTCACCGCCCGTCATAAAATCTGTGTCGAGGTCATAGAGATCAACGATTTGCCCAGCTTGTGTCGGGAAGGCCGCTGACAATTTGTTGATCAGTGTCTCGCGATCGGCTGGCGCGAGATCAGACAGCCAAACGCTCGGCTGTGGGTCATCTGAGAAAAATAGCGACCCTTCGTCAGCGTTATATCCCGTCATCAACGGCACAGACGCAAATGTTCCATCACGAAATGCTAACCCGACATTTTCAGGAAAGACGTAACCGTCCCGAATGTGGTGGAAGCCTTCTTCGGCTGTCGGCGGAAGTTTGGCCATCATCGTTTCGGCAGGTACCGCGCGGAGGTCTTCGGCAGTCGGATCAGAGAGGCCCAAGGCTCCAGCAACTAGTCGTCCTGTGGCGTATCCGCTGGGCCAACCCAAGCCGACACCGTCCATCTGCCCTAAGTGATAGGTCGACGCGCCGCTTTGCGCGATCGCTTTATCAAACAGGCCTTCCGCAAGAGGGGATGCCATCATTTCCGTGACCGACCAGCCGCCCGCGCTTTCGCCAAAAATAGTGACATTGTCAGGATCGCCGCCATATGCGCTGATATTATCGCGCACCCACTCAAGGGCCGCTATTTGATCCAGCGTGCCGTAATTGCCTGAGACGCCGTTGGGATCACTGGCCGATAGGGCAGGGTGTGCCATGTAGCCAAATACGCCCAAACGGTAATTGATCGTGACTAAGACCACGCCTTTCTCGGCGAGTCCGTTGGATTGGTAGTAATTCGTATCGGCAGAGCCAAATTGGTGCCCCCCGCCGTGTATCCAGACCATGACAGGCTGAGGCGCTTCGCCGTTTAAATTGCCTGTGCGAACATTTAAATAGAGGCAATCCTCACTCATAGGAGCAGGCTTTTGCGCCGCGACAGCTCGCTTGATCAGGAAGTTCTTAACCGCCCCGAGGCCATGCCCCTCAATCATACGGGTCAGAAAGCCACCTTCGGACCCTGTGGGCTGCATGCAGCGATTACCGAATGTGTCGGCTGCGCGCGTATTCGTCCATTTTGGGGCAGAGGTAGGTGCGGCCCAGCGCAGATCGCCCACAGGCGGTGCGGCAAAGGGGACGCCTTTAAAATTATAGATGCCTGCGTCCTCAGTCGTCACACCCTGAACCGGTCCCTGTGGTGTGATAATCAGAGCTTCGGGCGCAAGGCTTTCTTCTGCCCCGCACGCCGTGAGCAAGCAGATCAAGCTGACTCCTAATAATCTTGATAGTTGCGTCATAAGATCGTGCCTTTTGGTGCTATTTGCTATCTTCGTTGCACCATTTTTGCGCAAGCGTGTAAATGCCTCTTTATATACGGCGTGGAATTGATATAGGCGCGGAAGGATGAGCGCCTCGACACATATCGTAATTATTGGCGCAGGCCTGATCGGCCTTTCATGCGCCGATGTTTTGCTCGCAAGGGGCGTAAAGGTCACGATTTTGGAGGCCCGAGACGGGCCAGTGCGCGGCACGAGTTTTTCTAATTCTGGCATGATACATCCCAGTCAAAGTCGAAGTTGGGCCCCCGATTTGCCTGATGATCCAAAGGCGACTGCGAGCGTGCTGTTTCTGGCGCGTCAAAGCCAAGCCTTGATCGCGGATAATATTGACCGACTGGGCCTGGCGGATATGGCCAAACGACCAGCAGGCTGCGTGCAAATGTTTGACAATATTTCGACCGCACAGCGGCAGAAGCTAGCCTTTGCAAGCGCGGGAATCTCTTGCGAGATTATACAAGACGCGGCGCGCAGTTTTGATCGTCCCGCTTTATTTTTTCCGAATGATCGCTCTGGTGATGCCCGGGCCTATGGTGAGGCGCTGGAGCGTGATCTGATCCACCGAGATGCATACATTATATATGGCGCAAAAAATATTCAGATTAGACAAGACGCGGACGGCCTAACGGTTGCATCGGGATCGAACAGATTTCGCCCTGATCACGTCATTATTGCAGCGGGCGCGCAGAGCGGATCGCTTCTCGCGCAGCTGGGTCTATCGATTGATATTATTGGGGTGCGGGGCCATGCAGTGAACTTTAAGGCGCCAAATATGGATTTGCCTGAAATCCCTGTTATGGACGTCGCGTCACGCTCTGCACTGTCCTTATTCGGCAAGACGCTGCGCTTGTCGGGCGGATGGAATAATCAAGACGCCGCTCCTATGTTACAGCGCTGGCAAGACATTGCCCCGCAGATGACGGCAGCCCTCGGTGATCCGACCTCGACATGGGAGGCTATGCGGCCTGTGTCCAAGGCAGGTCGCCCATTTATTGACGGTACCTCTATTCCGGGCCTGTGGGTCAATGCAGGTCACGGTCATATGGGCTGGACATTATGCGCAGGCAGCGGGGCTTTGATGGCCGAGATGATTCTGGACGGCGCGCGCAATTCGCGCTTTGCCTATACAGGTTAGTTCAGCGCTAACACTTCACGGATCAGGCGACCGATTTCGTCCTGCTCCATCGTGCCGCGTACTTTTTCGGACCCTGGCCCTGTCGCATATAACGGCACATCTTCGCCCGCATGGGTTTCTGAACCGAGTGGAATTGCTGTTTCTTGGCGGTAGTCAGGGTCTTGGACCATATTATCCGTCAGAGGGACGCTATCAGCCGTTCGCTGATTGGAGCCGTTATGATAGCCGAGGGTCGTGTAGGGCTTACCATCTTTCGCCAGTTCATAGTCTTCAGAATCTGGACGTTTCACCAGACCCATGATCGGATTGCCGCGCATGGGATAGCCTGACATTGTAAAAACATGGCTGTGATCCGCTGTTACCATGATCAGCGTATCGTCACCTGCCTGCGCGAGCGCCGCTTGGACTGCTTCGTTGAGCGCTTGCATATCACGCATGGCGCGGTAGGCATTCGTGCCGTGATGGGCGTGATCAACGCGACCCGCTTCGACCATCAACACATAGCCGTCCTCGTCTTGTGATAAGCGATTAATCGCCAGCGTTGTCATGTCAGCCAAAGACGGCTCATTAGTTTCCGCACGATCTGCCTCAAAGCTCATATGAGAGCTATTAAACAAGCCCAAGATACGCTGATCCGCAGGGCTGTCTGATAAGTCGGCAAAATCCGCGACGTATATATGTCCTTGATCTGTCCAAGATTGAATATGCGCGTCGGTAAATTCTTTGCGTCCCCCGCCAAGGGCTAAGTCGACATCGGATTCGACGAGTTGCTGGGCAATGCTGGTGCAGCCTGCGACCGCCATAGCGTCCTTAATGTCCTTATCTGTTTCCCAACTGCGGCTGACACTATGGCTATACATAGCGGCAGGTGTTGCATGGGTGAGGCGGGCGGTGGAGATAACACCCACGGCCTTACCTTTAGCTTTCGCAACTTTAGTCAATGTCGGGGGGGATGCTTTGTCTGTGCAGGCCTCCTTGACCATCACAGTTTCATCGACATTGGGCTTCACATTTACCGCGCCTATATTTGTTTTGTAGCCCGAGAGGATGGCGGTCGCTGTGCCTGCGCTGTCCGGCACCTGCGCATTTGTATTATAAGTCTTGATGAGAGCCAGATTATCGAAGGCTTCAAAGGCGAGACTATGCTCTTCGCCAGACTTGCCCTTTGACTGACCGTCAAATATCCGCGCGGCCGTGACAGTCGAGACGCCCATACCGTCCCCAATAAAGAGAATGACGTTTTTTGGAGAGCCTGTTTCTGTGTTTTTTTGTGCCGATGCGTCAGCCGCGCTGTTACATCCACCGAGCAAAAGCAAAGTTGATAGGGCTATGGCCGGAAGCAACACGCTTTGGTGAGCGAAAGATTTGGAATAAAAGGGCATGGCTTGCAGCTCCAACTGAATTTAATTTCAAAAAAACGACGGTTTCTGAGTCTCTATTGCCCCACTATTGCGAGCTTGGGAATCGGATTCCAAGCGAGAAAGCTGCGACTCCTCTAATTAAATTTGCTTTTTTGGTTTGAATTTGATAGAGGGAATGTCCGGAAATGATCTCTATACCGCTTAAATCATATAAAAATGTTTTTTATTGTGCGGCTGTGGATAAGTTTTCTGCCTAAAAACCCTATAATTTCAGGGATTTAGATCGCGTCAAATGCTTTTGAGAAAAAGAATGCAGAAAAACTGCAGATTTGGCGAAAAAAGGTGTTGCAGAAAAAAAATCGTTTCCCTATATAGCGCTCCTCGGCGGCAGACATTGACTGCTTCTGAGCGGAGCCCCTCGCACGGGGCATTTATTTTGGAACTAAGTCATTGATTTATTTCCGCTGTTTGACATCGTGAATATTGGGAAGAGAGACGCAGGCGGCGTTTGGCTGTGCGCAGACTTGGTAACAAGCTGCAAACATTTGAACGACTGTTGTTGACGTTTCTCTTTATGAAAATAATGAAATCGCTTGGATGACTTAGTCATTTAAGAGGTTTTCGTTATTTCTTTGAAAACGCACAAACGCTTTGGACTTCGGTCCAAAACGTCAGTGAATAACGACACAGTCGGTTTCATCTCTCAACCTGAGAGTTTGATTCTGGCTCAGAACGAACGCTGGCGGCGTGCTTAACACATGCAAGTCGAACGAGATGCTAGAGCTTGCTCTAGCGGACAGTGGCAGACGGGTGAGTAACGCGTGGCAACCTACCATTTTCTACGGAACAACAGTTGGAAACGACTGCTAATACCGTATACGTCCTCCGGGAGAAAGATTTATCGGTGAATGATGGGGCCGCGTTAGATTAGCTTGTTGGTGAGGTAAAGGCTCACCAAGGCGACGATCTATAGCGGGTCTGAGAGGATGATCCGCCACACTGGGACTGAGACACGGCCCAGACTCCTACGGGAGGCAGCAGTGGGGAATATTGGACAATGGGCGAAAGCCTGATCCAGCAACGCCGCGTGAATGATGAAGGCCTTAGGGTTGTAAAATTCTTTCGCTAGGGAAGATAATGACTGTACCTAGTAAAGAAGCCCCGGCTAACTCCGTGCCAGCAGCCGCGGTAATACGGAGGGGGCTAGCGTTGTTCGGAATTACTGGGCGTAAAGCGTGCGTAGGCGGATTGGAAAGTTAGATGTGAAATCCCAGGGCTCAACCCTGGAACTGCATTTAAAACTCCCAGTCTTGAGTTCTGGAGAGGTAAGTGGAATTCCTAGTGTAGAGGTGAAATTCGTAGATATTAGGAGGAACACCAGAGGCGAAGGCGGCTTACTGGACAGATACTGACGCTGAGGCACGAAAGTGTGGGGAGCAAACAGGATTAGATACCCTGGTAGTCCACACCGTAAACGATGAGAGCTAGTTGTCTGCAAGCATGCTTGTAGGTGACGCAGCTAACGCATTAAGCTCTCCGCCTGGGGAGTACGGTCGCAAGATTAAAACTCAAAGAAATTGACGGGGGCCCGCACAAGCGGTGGAGCATGTGGTTTAATTCGAAGCAACGCGCAGAACCTTACCTACCCTTGACATACTCGTCGCGATTTCCAGAGATGGATTTCTTCAGTTCGGCTGGACGATGTACAGGTGCTGCATGGCTGTCGTCAGCTCGTGTCGTGAGATGTTGGGTTAAGTCCCGCAACGAGCGCAACCCTCATCTTTAGTTGCCAGCATTTAGTTGGGCACTCTAGAGAAACTGCCGGTGCTAAGCCGGAGGAAGGTGGGGATGACGTCAAGTCCTCATGGCCCTTACGGGTAGGGCTACACACGTGCTACAATGGCGCTGACAGAGGGTTAATCCCTAAAAGGCGTCTCAGTTCGGATTGTCTTCTGCAACTCGAAGACATGAAGTTGGAATCGCTAGTAATCGTGGATCAGCATGCCACGGTGAATACGTTCCCGGGCCTTGTACACACCGCCCGTCACACCATGGGAGTTGGTTCTACCCGAAGGCGCTGCGCTAACCAGTTTACTGGAGGCAGGCGACCACGGTAGGGTCAGCGACTGGGGTGAAGTCGTAACAAGGTAGCCGTAGGGGAACCTGCGGCTGGATCACCTCCTTTCTAAGGAAGGTTTTGAAGGTCTTCGACATATTTATATGTCACGCACTTTTTTAATCTTTTAGAAAATATTTAGGTCCCGCACATCTCATGTGTTGGATCATATAGCGGTTAAACGCCGTCTTCGTTTCTCTTCCCTTTCGTTTACAGCCGTGCGCGCCATTTGGGCGCTGCCAAAGAGGTTGTAAATGTGTTGATATGGAGGCCGGTAGCTCAGCTGGTTAGAGCGCACGCCTGATAAGCGTGAGGTCGGAAGTTCAAGTCTTCTTCGGCCTACCAACCACATCTTTTTCGTAGAAAAAGTGTGGACCCCGCGGCAGGTAATTCGCGCAGCGAAATACCGAGAGCGGGCTCTAGCAGAGCGCAAGACGTTCCCGCATTTACTGCATTTTGCCCTCGGCAAATTGCTTTAATTGCTACAAACGCCTCGCACTTTCCGCATTTCTTCGAAATGCTCTAGGGGCTTTAGCTCAGTTGGTAGAGCATCTGCTTTGCAAGCAGAGGGTCAGCGGTTCGAATCCGCTAAGCTCCACCATTTTCAACACACACACAAGTTTCTATCGATTAGTTTTGCTGATCGATTGGATATTTGACATCGTATAATGAGGGTTCATCCGCCCAGAGGCATAATGCAGTTTTACTGGTTATGACTTTTTCGACTAGGATGGACTTTAAATAGTAAAGATATCGTCTGGCAGCTTATGTTGTGAGGTATGTCTGGGACACTAACTGCATTTTTTCGCAAGAAAAATTGCAGATCCTGACATATTATTCCTCGCGCATGAGCGCCAAACATTGAAGGTTACGCGCTCTACACTTCTGGTCGGGCGACGTGACCATCTCAAGAATCTGAAGAATCAAGCGTTACAAGGGCGTTTAGTGGATGCCTTGGCGCACAGAGGCGACGAAAGACGTGGTACGCTGCGATAAGCCTGGGTGAGGTGCGAACAACCTTTGACCCCGGGATTTCTGAATGGGGAAACCCACCTTTACAGACCCCGATAATTAGCCATCTAGGTGGCGACTTTATCGAGGTTTGTGTTAGGTATTAATAACTGAATACATAGGTTATTAAAGCAAACCCAGGGAACTGAAACATCTCAGTACCTGGAGGAAAGGACATCAACCGAGACTCCGTTAGTAGTGGCGAGCGAACGCGGATCAGGCCAGTGGCAATTTACAACTAATCAGAACAAGCTGGGAAGCTTGACCATAGTGGGTGACAGTCCCGTATGAGTGTTGTTGTTTATTGTCCTCGAGTAGGGCGGGACACGTGAAATCCTGTCTGAACATGGGGGGACCACCCTCCAAGCCTAAATACTCCTGTGCGACCGATAGTGAACAAGTACCGTGAGGGAAAGGTGAAAAGTACCCCGACAAGGGGAGTGAAACAGTTCCTGAAACTGGACGTCTACAAGCTGTCGAAGCTACCTTGCGTAGCGACGGCGTACCTTTTGTATAATGGGTCAGCGACTTGGTCTTACTAGCAAGCTTAAACCGTTAGGTGTAGGCGCAGCGAAAGCGAGTCTTAATAGGGCGAATGAGTTAGTAGGATCAGACCCGAAACCAAGTGATCTAGTTATGTGCAGGTTGAAGGTGCGGTAACACGCACTGGAGGACCGAACCCACGTATGTTGAAAAATGCGGGGATGACATGTGACTAGGGGTGAAAGGCCAATCAAACTTGGAGATAGCTGGTTCTCCGCGAAATCTATTTAGGTAGAGCGTCAGTTGAATACCCTCGGGGGTAGAGCACTGGATGGGCTAGGGGGACTCACCGTCTTACCAAACCTAACCAAACTCCGAATACCGAGGAGTATTAACTGGCAGACACACTACGGGTGCTAAGGTCCGTAGTGGAAAGGGAAACAGCCCTGACCGCCGTCTAAGGTCCCTAAGTAATAACTAAGTGGTAAAGAATGTGAGAATGCTTAGACAACCAGGAGGTTGGCTTAGAAGCAGCCATCCTTTAAAGATAGCGTAACAGCTCACTGGTCAAGCGTTCCTGCGTCGAAAATGTACCGGGGCTTAAGTTATTCACCGAAGACGCGGGCGCACTTTTGTGCGCGGTAGCGGAGCGTTCCGTAAGCCTGTGAAGGGGCCCTGTGAGGGGTCCTGGAGGTATCGGAAGTGAGAATGCTGACATGAGTAACGATAAAAGGGGTGAGAGACCCCTTCGCCGAAAGATCAAGGTTTCCTGCGCAATGCTAATCAGCGCAGGGTTAGCCGGCCCCTAAGGCAAGGCCGAAAGGCGTAGTCGATGGGAACCAGGTTAATATTCCTGGGCCAGCGGGTAGTGACGGATTGCGTGTATCGTATCCCCTTATTGGATTGGGGGTGCGGTGAAGCAGTTCCAGGAAATAGCTCCCGCATGAGACCGTACCCCAAACCGACACAGGTGATCAGGTAGAGCATACCAAGGCGCTTGAGAGAACTCTGCTGAAGGAACTCGGCAAATTACCTCCGTAACTTCGGGAGAAGGAGGCCCACCATGAAGGCAACTTTTTGGTGGGGGCACAGACCAGGGGGTGGCGACTGTTTATTAAAAACATAGGGCTGTGCGAAGTCGCAAGACGACGTATACAGTCTGACGCCTGCCCGGTGCTTGAAGGTTAAAAGGAGGGGTGAAAGCTCCGAATTGAAGCCCAAGTAAACGGCGGCCGTAACTATAACGGTCCTAAGGTAGCGAAATTCCTTGTCGGGTAAGTTCCGACCTGCACGAATGGCGTAACGACTTCCCCACTGTCTCCAGCAGAGACTCAGTGAAATTGAATTCCTCGTGAAGATGCGAGGTACCCGCGGCTAGACGGAAAGACCCCATGCACCTTTACTACAGCTTCACAGTGGCATTAGTCATGATTTGTGTAGGATAGGCGGGAGACTATGAACCATCGGCGCTAGCTGGTGGGGAGTCGTCCTTGAAATACCGCCCTGATCCTGATTGATGTCTAACCGCGGTCCGTTATCCGGATCCGGGACCCTGTGTGGTGGGTAGTTTGACTGGGGCGGTCGCCTCCCAAAGAGTAACGGAGGCGCGCGAAGGTTGGCTCAGACCGGTCGGAAATCGGTCGTTGAGTGCAATGGCATAAGCCAGCCTGACTGCGAGACTGACAAGTCGAGCAGAGACGAAAGTCGGTCATAGTGATCCGGTGGTCCCGCGTGGAAGGGCCATCGCTCAACGGATAAAAGGTACGCTGGGGATAACAGGCTGATGACGCCCAAGAGTCCATATCGACGGCGTTGTTTGGCACCTCGATGTCGGCTCATCGCATCCTGGGGCTGGAGAAGGTCCCAAGGGTATGGCTGTTCGCCATTTAAAGCGGTACGTGAGCTGGGTTTAGAACGTCGTGAGACAGTTCGGTCCCTATCTACCGTGGGAGTAGGAGTTTTGAGAGGATTTGCCCTTAGTACGAGAGGACCGGGGTGAACATTCCTCTGGTGGAGCTGTTGTCACGCCAGTGGCATTGCAGCGTAGCTATGAATGGACAGGATAACCGCTGAAAGCATCTAAGCGGGAAACCCCCTCAATACTAGAACTCCCTTGAGAGTCGTTCTAGACTAGGACGTTGATAGGCTGGGTGTGGAAGCATGGCAACATGTGGAGCTTACCAGTACTAATAACTCGATTGGCTTGATTCATTTCAGACCTTGCGTTTCTTTTGAAACGCATGATTGGCGCTCATGCGCGTGGACTAATATGTCCGCCTTGCATGAGGCTACCCAGACGATATCTTTACTATTTAACGCAAACCACTCTGATGGGTGGAATGCGACACATGACTTGCATTAACCGGGTGGTTATTGCGAGAGGTCCCCACCCGATCCCATCCCGAACTCGGTCGTTAAGCCTCTCAGCGCCGATGGTACTTTGTCTTAAGGCACGGGAGAGTAGGTCGCTGCCCGGTTTATCCAAGTCATGTCATGCAATTCTTCTACGGAGATATGCATTAACCCTCATTATATAACAATCAGCGCTCCTCACGGGGCGCTTTTTTTATTGCAAATTTTCAGCTTCAGACATGGCATTTTGCAAGAAGTGCAGTCATTTTGCGGCGGGCATTTTTGCACGTTTACGACGCCGCGGCTTGAAGGTGATGGAAGCTTATAGTTGTGATCCCTAGCGCGATCTTATAACTATAGCGTCGATCTCCAAATAATAGAAAGCCCTATCATGTCCCAAGCGTCCCCTTCCGTCATCGGATTTCATTACACGTTGAAAGACGACCAAGGGCAAACGCTCGATAGCTCGGCTGGTGGGCATCCTATGTTGTATTTGGCTGGCAGCGGTCAAATCCTCCCGGCGCTTGACACGGTGCTGCAGTCCATGGCGGTGGGGGATAAAAAGTCTGTGACATTATCTCCGAATGACGGTTACGGCGCGGTCAATCCCGCTTTGAAAATGAATGTTAAGCTCGGCCAATTTCCAGACGGTACGGAGGTAAAGCCTGGCTTACAATTCCGCATCAACAGTGAACCCAATTCCCCTATGTTTCGCGTGATTAATGTGTTGGGAGAAGAGGTTTTTATTGACGGAAACCACCCTATGGCAGGTAAGACACTTCATTTCGACGTTGAGGTGTTAGAAACTCGCGCTGCGACTGATGAGGAGTTGGCTCACGGTCACGCGCACGGCGCGGGCGGGCATCATCATTAAGCCGAAAGGCCTATTGGCTCTCTAGAACGAGAGGGTGCGGTTTACGCTTGAGAGTCTGATAAATAACGCAGTATTTTATTCATACTGCTCAGATAGTCGCCCACAAAAAAACCGCCTGATTGTTTATATTTAAACAAGGTGGCGGGTTATTATTTGGTTGCGGGGGTAGGATTTGAACCTACGACCTTCAGGTTATGAGCCTGACGAGCTACCGGGCTGCTCCACCCCGCGTCAAAGAAAGCACGATATATGAGTCTTGCGGGCAAACTGCAAGGCGTAACTGCGGAAAAATTAGATTTTCTTAGGGTGGTGAAAAGGGTCGCGAAAGGCGAGGAGTTTTTGACAAGCCTGTGCCATATGCACAGCCTTATCAATCACGCGATCTTGTAGCCAATCTTCAGCTGATAAAGCCTCAAAAACAGTGAAGCTTTTAAGCTTTAGGTCACTCGCATGGGGATGATCACCATACTGACTAAAGCCCCGCGGCATGGTCGTCAGCGTGTTCTCCCGATCCAGCGCTAAACCGGCAGCGTCGAGGTCAGCTAGCACATCTGCGTAGACATTTGGACGATCCAAAATCTTCTGCCGTATGGGTGCAAGCACTTTGGCATCCAGCCCGTAATGTCCGCAACCCAGACGGCCACCGTCTCGGTCCAGGCGTACATAGAGTCCGCCGCCGCTTTCCGTTTTCGTCCCACCGCGCGTCAACATTCCGCTAATGTGAAGATTATAGGGCGTTTTATCCTTGGAAAAACGCACATCACGGTGAAGGCGAAACATCGTTTTCTTTGACCCCTTGAGTCGAATGTCATGCACCTCCATCGCAAAGCTGATGGATTCGAGTAAGTCGGCAAAGGGGTCTTGCAGCTGTGTCTTGAATTCATCTCGGTGCGCGCCGAACCAGTCTTTGTTATTGTTAGCGGCGAGCTGATTGAGGAGGTTAAGGC
The DNA here is from genome assembly GCF_048319245.1 of Litorimonas sp. RW-G-Af-16. Taxonomy (GTDB): domain Bacteria; phylum Pseudomonadota; class Alphaproteobacteria; order Caulobacterales; family Maricaulaceae; genus Litorimonas. Next base: position 2,022,780 of record NZ_CP166993.1, on the reverse strand, counting down.
CGCCTGGCGTAAATTTACTCATAAAGATGTCCCATATGCTTTTCCCCTATTGTTCTTCCGTCAGAGATATTGCTCGGGCGGTCGGCGGCAGCCTAGCGAAAGCTTACTGGAGGCAAATGGGCTCTCCCGCGCCTGCCTATTTCTTTAAGCCATGCTTGCGCAGCAGTCCACGAAACTGATGATAGCTGAGATCAAGATAGTCTGCCGCCCGCCCCTGATGGTTCTCCGCGATCTGAAGCGCTTCATCGATGAGCCGCCGTTCAAACTCCATAACTCGTTCGGTAAAAGCCTTTAGGGGAGCGTCGGCTTCCTCTGTGTCTGCTGGTGTTTCGGGGTCGGGAGGTTGATCAAGCACACGGCCCGTAGACTCGCGAAGGCGATAAGGGCTGTCAAAAGGATCAAATTGCAGGGTGGCAATAGGCTGAACCAAGGCCTCATCTGCGAGCCATGCCTTTGCCGTATTGCGTTCGACCACAGACTTTAGCTCTCTCACATTGCCGGGCCAGTCATGGCGCAGTAATTTTTCCGCAGTCTCTGCGGTAAAACCTGGAAAGCGGTCGCCACCTAGCTCGCTCGCCATTTTCTTTCCGAAATGCTCGGCTAAAGGCAAAATATCTGCGGTGCGTTCGCGCAAGGGTGGCAGGTGCAAAACGTCAAACGCTAGACGGTAAAGCAGGTCAGAGCGAAATGTCCCTGCCTTAACCGCGGCCGTGAGGTCTACATTTGTTGCTGCCACGACGCGGACATCGACGTCTTGTGTCTCTGCCTCGCCGCGGGCTTCGTATTGACCATATTCAATCGCGCGCATTAGCTTTTCTTGTAGGCGAGGGGAAACGCTATCAATATTGTCTAGCAGCAAAGTCCCGCCATCCGCCGCAAAGAAGCGCCCATTAGTTTCGTCACGTCCATCCATCAGGCTGCTGCCAAAAAGCGCGACGTCTAGCTCTTGATCTGTGAAGGCGGCGCAGTTGACCGTGATCATCACTTGCTCCCACCGAGGAGACAGGAAATGCACACGAGCTGCGATCATTTCTTTGCCGGTGCCTTCTTCTCCAACAATCAAGACAGGCCTCGATAGCACCGCGCAGTCCGATACGCGGTCCATAAGGGACATAAAGGATTCGGATTGTCCGATCGGCTGTTGCGGAAGTGACGCCATATTGGCTTATAATACTAAATTATATTAGCTATTGAAACTAAATAATAGCTTTATTTACTAAATAATTTTCTCGATATTTTTAGAAATTTCAAAAACTCAATAAAATCAATGATTTAAAAATTATCGACTCTGCACCGTGAAATGATCATATTGAATTTGTCAGCAGGACACTTCCAAACGAAGGCCCGCAGACACAAGGAGACGAAAACAAGAAAGTCATAACACAGGAGAGAGATCATGACATTCCGCACTATAGACATCGACACAGAAACATTGGGTGCCACCAATGCTTCGCCATCCATTCCCGCCCGCCATAGCCGTTCGCGCCGTCGGTCAGCCATCATGGCTCATGCCCGCACAGGCTCGCGTATCGCTGGCTTTGGCTTTTAGAGGATACTGAACAAAATGGATAATTACGACACACACACAACGGAAAGCTGGCGTCGCAAGGGCGCCCGCTTCGTCCGCTACGTCACAACCCGCCACCCAGAAGTATGGGGCTTTTTCGCCGCCGGTTTCTTGGTCGCAAAAATATTTTAACCCCGAACCCGCCACGAACTTTAGGAGACGACAATGGGAATTTTTTCACGCATGGGTGATATCATCAACTCGAACCTCAATTCTATGATTGATAAGGCAGAAGATCCTGAAAAGATCGCCCGTTTGATCATCCAAGAGATGGAAGACACACTGGTCGAAGTCCGCACAGACGCCGCCCGTAACATTGCAGAGCGCAAAGAATTATCGCGCCGTGCTGACGACTATCAATCGCGTGCCAGCGATTGGGCGACGAAGGCCGAACTTGCACTGACAAAGGATCGTGAAGATCTGGCGCGCGGCGCTCTATCTGCCAAGCAGCAATCAGAGGCGATGCATGAAGTTGTCTTAAAAGAAATCGATATTATTGACGAGGCTGTGGCCAAAGCGGATGAAGATTTGTCCAAGCTGCAGAGCAAATTGAACGAGGCGAAAGCGAAGCACAAAGCGCTGTTGATGCGCGGTCAAGTGGCTCGCGGTCAAATTAAAGTCCGCCAGCAATTAAGTGATAACAAGGTCGAAGACGCCTTGTCCCGCTACGCCCGTATGGAGCGCAAAGTCGATGAGCTAGAGGCACATGTCGAGAGCTTTGACCTGGGCGCCGGCGAAACTCTGGAGAGCCAGTTCGCCGCTTTGGCCGCCGATGAGGCGATCGAATCTGAGCTAGCTGCTCTGAAAGCTAAAGTTGGTACGCCAAAAGCCGCCAATGGCGATAAAAAGAAAGCCGGTTAACCCGACCCCCTTTGAACGGATTAATCGACCCATGCCCGAGCGGTGAGGCAACGTCCTCCCCCTCTGACCCTCCCGTTCGGGCATATCGCATAAACATGAAGAATGAAGAGAGAGACCTAAATGTTTAGACCTGAAGTTTTAGTTTTCATGATCCCCATTGTGGCGATCGTGATGGGCATCGGCTCCGCAATGCTGAAGACTTATTATCAGCACAAAGAGAAGATGGTGCATCATATGAGCGGCGACCAAATGGCCGAGCTCGACCAAATGTCAAAGATCGCTGACACACTCGATCAGCGCGTCGCCGTCCTTGAGAGTATTCTTGATGACGAAGTTCCAAATTGGAGACAGAAAAATGGGTAGAAAGTATAAAAATAAAATACACCGCGCAATGCTCGACGAGAACTGGGAGGGTGATGACGACGGGTATGATTACGCTGGCCCGAACAAATTACGCCGGAATAAAATTGACGGTATTTTTGGTGGCGTCTGCTCTGGCTTCGGAGATTACCTCGGCCTTGATCACACAGTAGTCCGAATTTTATTCGTCTTATCCGTGATCTTCCTCGGCTTCCCATTGCTTGCATATTTCATCTTGTGGCTGTTCATTCCGAGTGACAAGCGCGCGCCTTACCGCCGCGAATATCGCGAGATGCGTCAGGCTAAACGTCAGCGCAAAGGAAAACGCCGCAAAGCCTATACTGCCTATCAAGAGGAAGAGGATTTCCCGACCCGCCAAACGACAGCGACATATAATGATGTGCGCTCGAAGTTTCGGTCCCTAGAAACCCGCCTACAAGATCTAGAGCGCAATATAACCAGCAAAGAGTGGAAATTGCGCCGCGACTTTCGTGACCTAGAAAGCTAGGTCACTGCCCACCCCGATCCGCAGGAAAGGAGAGACTGCCATGATCAAAACAACTACAATTATAATCGCTCTGGCTGCGCTGAATATTGGCGCCGCCAACCCTGACCCAGACGCATCGCTGATGCCGCAAGTCACAAGCGTCAACCTTCAACTGTCGCATTTAGATATCCAATCTGGTGCAGAGGGCCTGAATACTACCGTTGTCGAAGACGCGGATTTCGCTCTAAGACTGACTTTAAAAAGTGGCCGCGTTGTGAGCGTGAGATTTTGAAAACGATTTAATTAAATACAATACGAATATAAAAATTCGCTCGTAGGTCTGCTCCGTCAGTCTGCGAGCGTTTTACTGGGCGCGCTATGGTTGAAAATGAGAGGCTTGGCTCTCTCTTGGCCACTTATCGCCGACCAAAGCGCGCCCAAACTTGCGGGTCGATGGGGCTTGACTCGCCGCAAATACGACTGACCAAAGCCTCAGCCAGAAGCGGTGCAAAAACGAAGCCCCGCGACCCAAGTCCTGATAGAAGCCAAGTCCCGTGATCTAATTCGTCCAAGAGAGGTAGGGTGTCCGCAGTGGTCACGCGAACACTGGTATGAGAGGGTATTGCTACGGGTTGAATGTCTTGGCCAACGTGCTTTCGATAATTTTCTAAATTGCTTTTGTCGTCCTCTACTGTCGGTGCGTAGGGGTCGCCGTCCGATAATCGCCCATGCGTTGCGCCCAATAATAATTTGTTATCAAGCGGCAAAGCGTAGCCACCATAGGTCACGGGCGACGCCAACTCCCCCTTGGCCCAAGTTAATTGTCCGCGCGAATATCGGAGGCCTAGGTCAGTGTTTGATACTAGCTCTTTTACGCCAAACCCTGCGGCGACGATAATTGAGCCGTCGTGATCCAAGTCGGAAAGCGAATTGACTTCGCGCTCCTCAATCTCAATGCCGTTGAGCCAATTATGTCGGATGACGTCGGGGTCAATAACGAGAGAACTTCCCAGCAATAATGCGCCACCTGCTAGGTCTAGATGCTCAGGCGATAGGGGAGCTTGCGTGACTAATTTTTCAAATCTTATACGATCTGCATCAGACTTTGGAAGGTGCGTGACGCCTTTTGCGATTATCCCGCCACTGTCCTGATAAGCCTGCAGTGCATAGAGATAGCTCGCCAAGAAAAACCGACTTTCGGGGCGATCTTGTAGATCAAGCCTGGGCTTAATCAGAGCGGCAGCGTTGGCGCTTGCGGCAGTTTCCATTCCTCGTGAAATCATACGAGGCAAGACGCCGCGCCGCATAAAAGCTCGCGCCAGACTTGCGCCTGCAATGCCTGCGCCGATAATGAGGGGTTGGTGAAATTCGGTGTGTTGGGTGGGATTTTTTGGGCCCTGATAGACAGCTTCCAATCTTTCCCGCTTGCGCCCGAATCCTGGCATTTTTTGCGGCGTAAACCCTGCGTCTTTTAAGGCAATCCTGACCGCGCCAGCTACGGTGAAAGTTGCCAGACGCGCAGCCGCAGCAGAGCGTTGCGCTATCAGCTGCATGACACTTGCCGACCACATATCTGGATTTCTCGACGGGCTAAAGCCGTCCAAGAACCATGCATCGACGAGACCATTTATGGCGCCTAACCCCGCCTCAATGTCGTCATGAATGAGGGTGAGTGTGACGTCGCCGAAATGCAAACGATGCAGCCCGCGCACGCGTCCTGGCCATGCATTAATTAATTGATCGGCAAAAACACTTAGCTCTGGCCAAGCGGACAATGCTCTGGCGAGTTGCTCTTGGTCAAAGGGAAACTTCTCTATCGAGACAAAATGCAATCGTCCACCTTTTGGTTTCGTCGCCTCCCACATCTGGCAGGTCGCCAGAAAGTTGAGCCCTGATCCGAAGCCCAGTTCACCGACTGTAAAAACACGTTTGTTTTGCCAAGCGTTTGGCAAGTCGCAGCCTTGTAAAAAAACAATGCGCGCTTCATCTAGCCCGCCATCAGTGGAGAAATAGATATCGCCAAAATCTTTGGCCGCTGGCGTGCCTGGCCGTGACCAATCCAGCGTCGGTGGATCGCATTGTGTGAGGGGTGTAGGCGCGGGCATAATATGCCTTACCATGGGCGTAGTGTTAGCCCAATAAAAAAGCCCCGATCCGAGGATCGAGGCTCACATCAAAATTGATCGTTTGACCTATTCAACTTTTTTCTTGGCATCGTCGACCATTTTTTCGCTAGCATCTTTCATAGCTTCCGCTTTTTCACCTGCTGCGTTTTTCAACGCTTCAGCTTCTTCAGCCGCCATTTCGCCTTTTTCTTTCAGACGTTCAACATTTTCATTTGTTGCGTCCTTCATTTTTTCAGCTTGCTCTTTCATCTCTGCTGCTGTGCGCTCTGCAGCCGTTTCGGCCTCAGATTTCATCGTTTCAGCGGCTTCTTTGACATTTGCAGCGCCTTCAGATGCAGACGCTTTGGCCTTCTCAGCCGCTTCTTCGGCATTGCCGCAAGCGGTGAAAGTGAGGGTGGATGCGGCCAAGGCGGCCATGAGTAATTTCTTAGACATTGATGTTCTCCATGTGTGTCTCAATCCGCGACATTTCGTCGAAGATTAAGGCGGCAACATGGCGAAAGATTAAAAAATGTAAAGAGAATGTTAGGGTGATTTAGCCCGAATCTACAGAATTTCGTGTCTATTGCGCCAAGAGGCGAGCGAGTAAATCCTGTTCCATATAGCCGTCTGCGGGCAACCCTAATGAATTTTGCCAAGCCCGAATGGCTTTGCGCGTATTCGGGCCAACTTGTCCGTCTACACCACCAGTTGAATACCCTAGCGCCGTTAATTTGCGTTGCATTGTTTTCTTGTCTTCAAAGGAAAGTGCCTCGTTCTCGCGCGGCCAAGGCGTTGAAATTACTGTGTTTCCCCGCAAGGCCTCGCCCAACACATTTATGCCCATGGCGTAGCTTGTTGAGTTGTTATATTTCTTGATGACATCAAAGTTTTTGAAGATCAAAAACTTCGGCCCGCGATGCCCGCCCGGTGCAATCAACTTAGCTTCCAAGAAGCCTGCATCAGCCGTCCATGGCTGCCCGTTCATAGTCATAACGCCTGCAGTGGTCCATTGATTGACGGTGCGCTTCGTGGTTTCAGTCAAGCCATAATCAAAGCCATCGACGACACGCACTTCTTCCATAACAGGTTCACTTGCGCGCCAGCCATGTCGCGATAAGTAATGCGCCGCAGAGCCGAGCGCGTCGGCCTCGCTTTCCCAGAGGTCTTTGTTACCGTCGCCATCGAAATCAACGGCGTAATCTCGGAAAGTCGTCGGGATAAATTGCGTCATACCCATGGCGCCTGTCCATGATCCGACGAGTTGATCTTGGCGCACATAACCGTCTTGCACCATTTCTAACAGAGCCAACATTTCACGTTCCGCAAAGGTGCGGCGGCGTCCTTGATAGGCGAGGGTGGCAAGGCTGCTGACCATATCATCGCTGCCCATGATCTTGCCGTAAGCGGTTTCTAGACCCCAGATCGCAGTCAGGATATGACGCGGCACTTGGTAACGGGCTTCAATCGCATCAAATGTGGTACGGAAATTGGCAAGCTTGGTTTCACCAGAATTAACACGCGAAGCAGACGCTGCCCCGTCCACATATGACCACACAGGTTTCGTGAATTCTGGTTGCGTTTTGTCGCGTTCAATCGCTTTGGGATTAATTGTGGCGGGGGCAATCAGGCGGGCGACGAGGTCTTGACTATAGCCTTGCGCGACGGCGCGCTGCATAAAATCGGCTTTCCAGACATTAAATTTTTCAGCTTCCGTCATAACAGAATTGTGCGTGACATCTGTGTTTGTGGCTTCTGTGTTCGTGGCTTCTGCATTTCTGATAGGGGGCGTCTCTGTCTGCGCTTCATTTGCTGCAGGTATGTCCGCATCAGAGTCTCCAGCAGACGCGCAAGACGTGCTGAGCAAGGCGAAGGAAAATAGGGCGAAAGAAATCAAAAAACGGTGCATAATGTGTGCTACCAATTCTGTCCCTACTCGCATAGGGCGTAAAACATGACAAATAAGCGATAATCCTTAACAAAGCCTCGGCGGGCTAGCTTTCATGTCGCCGCGATTGAGCGCAGTTAAGCGCGGTTTAGGCGTTGACTTGACCCTATCCCCCGCATATATCGCGCGTTCACGAATTCTAAAAGAGGAAGGCTAGAGCCATGAAAGTTCGCAGCTCGCTGAAATCACTGAAAAACCGTCACCGCGATTGCCAAATTGTGCGTCGTAAAGGCCGTCTATATGTGATCAACAAAACTGACCCGCGTTTTAAGGCGCGTCAGGGCTAATTACACATGTCGGGGGGTAATCCTCGCCAAAAAGTTATGTTTGCGCCTCTTGCCAGCCATGGTCGGAGGCGTAACTATGTCTGCATGTCATATCGGTTCATTATAGCTACGTCCTGCATTGTCCTTTTTGGGGCAAGTGCGGCGTTCGCTCAAGACCTACCTGCGCCAACGCCTCTCCCCGTGCCTGTGCCGGAGATCGAAATTCCGACCACGCCTCCCAATCCGCAAACGGATGACACAACGGACGCGTTGGACAACAAGAATATCGTTGATCAACCCGATTACTCGCAGCTTAGCGCGGCGGCTGAACGCCAAGCCCGACTGGACGATATGTTTGATCGCCTCAAAGCGGCGCCCAATGCGGATGACGCGAATTTGATTGCGGAAGAAATTTGGGCGGTTTGGCTCGACAGCGGATCGGCTTCTGTGAATTTGGTGCTACGCCGCGGGTCGGATGCGCAGAAAAAAGGCAAGTCGAAACTCGCGCGCCGCATGTATGATCAGGTAATTACCCTAGAACCAAACTATGCCGAAGGGTGGGCGCGAAGTGCGAGGCTAGCGCTGGAAGAAAAAAACTATTCTCGATCTCTTGTTGAGGCCACACGTGCCTTAGTCGAAGAACCTCGCCATTTTTATGCACTATGGACAATGGGCAATGTGTTTGAACAACTCGGCCGACAAGAGGATGCGCTGGAAGCCTACCGTGAGGCTAACTCACTTTATCCTGAATTGAAGGCCGTCAAAGAGCGCCTCGAAATACTGGAAGCCGAGATTGAAGGCTCTGCGCTGTAGATCAATCTTGTGGTAAGTTCGCTGCAAAAAACGCCTTCGCATTCTCGCCCATCACGCGACGGATCGTTGGTTCGTCCATGCCTTGGCGCAGCAATTCATGGGTGATGGCGGCCAGTTCTGATGTGTCCAGACTGACTGTAACCGTCCCGTCAAAGTCTGACCCTAACGCGACAGCATTGGAGCCGAGTAACTCAACGGCATCTATGATCGCGCTGGCAATGCCTTTGGGACTGATGTCGCAGATCACGCCGTTGAAATAGCCAATTCCAATGATCCCACCGCGCTTGGCGATCTGCTGCAGCACGTCATCAGGGAGATTGCGATTAGCGGTTTTAGGGCAATGAGCGATGGTGCCGCCATGGCTGATGAAAATAGGATCAGGGGTGAGGGCGAGGACGTCGCGCACGACTTGCTCGCTGCTATGGGCGACATCGATGATGATGCCTTGGCGGCGCATTTCCAACACAGCTTCACGACCAAATTCCGTCAGACCGCCTTTGGAGTGTCCGTGCATAGAGCCGCCGAGCGCGTTGTCGAAAAAATGCTGCAAACCCATCGCGCGGTATCCCTCATCATAGAGCCGCGATATATTCTCTATCTTGCCTTCCAGCGGGTGCGCCCCCTCGGTGAGAAGAAGCCCGGCCAGCACACCTTCAGGCTGTTGCAAGTCGCTCGCTTTGCGCACAATAACGAGCCTGTTTTTCGGCTTGGATTCGATCTTTTGTAGGCGCTGTGCTTGGTAGGCCGCGCGTTCATAAATGGAATTCCATGTCCGAATTGGCCAGAGCTGCGCTTTGGCCAGCAGGGCAATATCATCCGGCGCGTCACTGGCGTTGTCGTCAAAATTCAAGCCACGCGGCGACTTGGTGACAGCCGAAAATATCTGAAACTCTACGCCCCCATCGCGGAGTCGTGGCAAGTCGACGTGACCCCGTGTCTGGCGTTTCGCACTGTCCCGCCGCCAGAGCAGATTATCTGCATGAAGGTCGGCGACATAAAGCTGCTCATGCAGAGCCTTCGCGTTTGCTGAGACGGGATATGGCGCGTGGGGAAGAACTGGGTTCATCTTGGCATCTGTGCCGGGAACAAATACGCCAAAGACGTATAATCCGCCTGCCAAAAGGGCTGTGCCCAGCAAGCCAAAACCCCATTTCACAGACCGCTTCATTAGCTTCTCCAGCGCAAAATTTTAGCTTTCACAGGATTTTTAAATTCCCGTCCCTCCGCGCGACTTTTGGCCCATTCGCGCTTGAGTTGGTGATACCATTTCGCCTGCGTATCGGCGTCTTCAATCAGCATTAGCGTGGGGTCATGGCGCAATCCCATTTGTTGCAAATCGACCATATCTGCATCTTGGCGCAGGAACTTTCGTGCACCAGATGCAATGATGGGTTTGAGCATTTTAAAGGCAAGATGGTCGCTGAAAAAAATCTGACGAATTTGCGTATGGGTTGCATCGATAGGCGTCACAGCCGTGAAAGACAGCACAGTTTTGTCGCCGACTTTAATCTCCTCTGTGCGAATTCCAGGCAGTTGAAACGCGATCTCTGTGATGGGTTTACCACCGAGCAATTTATAGGCGAAGGAGTTGGAAGACGGGCTATGGGAGGCCATGGCGAAGCCACGCTCGCGTGGTTCAAACGCTTTGGATTTTTCGTGGATAGAGTGCTCTGACCGCCACCACCATTGCCGATGGACATAGGGGTCGTGGGCGGGATCCATCAGTCCGATAACGGCGTGACCGACATGACAATTCAAGGTCAAATTATCATCAATAACGGCTCGACCTGTTGCAAAAGGAAAGGCTGGAGGAGAGATTTTGGGGTGCCCTGCGAAACGCTTATCGGCAGCAATATATACCCAGATGAGTGCACCGTTTTCTTGGGTCGGGAAGATGCGGACTTTGATCTTTTGAGTGTCCATATTTTGCCCCTCGCAGAGGGCAGGGATTTCTTGGCATGCACCGTCCTCAATCCCGAAGCGCCAGCCATGATAGGGACACTCAACTGTGCCAGATTTGAGGCAACCAGAGGATAAAGGCGCCGCGCGGTGGGGGCAGACATCCCGCATGGCAAAGACTGTTCCGTCTTCATTTCGCCCCAGCGTGATGGGCTCTCCCGCAATTTCGCGTCGGACCAGCTGTCCGCGGGCCACATCATTTGACAGTCCAGCAAAATACCAAATGTCAAAAACGAAATCGGAAGCCTTATCTGCCATGTAAAACCTATATCAGATTAGCCGTTATAGGCTAGCGTTCAAAATTCGCGCGGGGGAGGTTGAGTTTGAATTTCAGGCTCAAAGCCCGAATCACAAAAGCGACTATTGCCCCGAGGGATAGTGCGCCCAACTCTGATACGCCGTATGTGTGCGCCAAGAAATAACCTGCCGCGCCAAAGATCGCCGCTGTCGCATAGATTTCCTCGCGCAATAATAGCGGTGTTTCGTTACACACGACATCGCGGAGTAAACCGCCCGCTGTGGCAGTGACAGCGCCCATCAGTGTGCAAATTAAAAAGCCGTGGCCCAGTTCCGCTGCCTTAGACGCGCCCACGACTGCAAACAAGGCCAGACCCATTGCGTCGACCCATACCAGAGCGCGGATGCGTGCCCAGAAGGCAGGGCCAAAAAACGCGGCAATCCCTGCCAAAGTCGCGAGCCATAGCCCTGTTGGATCAGAAAGCCAAAAAACGGGGACGTCCAAAATAAGATCGCGCAAAGTGCCGCCGCCTATTGCTGGCAACCACGCGATTATAATGACGCCTAAAATATCAAATCGCTGCCGCACAGCCATGAGACCGCCAGAAAGCGCAAAGACGAAGACACCCGCCCAGTCAAACACATTTAAAATCATATCCGCTGTCATGGCGTCGCCATAGCGAAGATGTCCTCTGGTGTCAGGCCTTTTTCTCGCAAGCTGCGAAGGGTTGTGTCGTGAGTGCGTTTAGACAATTTCTCGCCGTCATGCCGCATCAATAGTGGGTGATGGTGATATACAGGTGTGGGCCAATCCATGAGACGCTGGATCAGAACTTGTAAAGGCGTTTGATCGATAAAGTCGGCGCCGCGTATGATGTAAGTGACACCCTGAAGCGCGTCGTCATGGGTGACGGCGATGTGATAGCTTGTGCCAATATCCTTGCGGGCGATGATGGGGTCGGGATGGTTGCCATTTGTCCATCGCTCAAGGCTGGGGCGTGCATCCTGCTCAATCAGCGCATCCGCCTTAGCAGGTGTGGTTGCTTTATATAGTAGTGAGTAATCACTAACATATGTCAAGGCTGCGGATAGGTTTAGTCTGACGGCGAAAGGGAGGGAGAGTTTCGAAGCGCTAGAGGGCGTAGTAAAATAATCTAAAAATTTATCGGTGGATATAGATTGATCTTGAGTAGACCTCTGACCGGTGGCCAACTCTGCACGGCTTAGGCCACAAGGATAGGCGAGACCACGTTCGATCAGGGTGGCTACGCTTGTCGCGTAATCGACCAAGTGATCGCTTTGCACACGCACAGGCTCTGGCCATTGAAACCCTAGCCAACGCAAATCCTCATAGATCGCAGTCCTATACTCGATCTTGCACCGCGTATGATCAATATCTTCAATTCGCAGCAGGCACTGCCCGCCATTATTTGCTGCGAAAGAAAATGCCTGCCGCGCGGCAAAGGCATGGCCTAGATGCAAGAAGCCTGTCGGGGATGGCGCGAAGCGGGTGAGCATTTATCGCCGCGTAATACTGCCGAGGATACCGCGAATCGCGGACCGCAAGCCACGGCGGAACATTAGCTTCGCCTCGTATTTGACCTCTTTCATAATTTGGTTTTGTTTCTTGCGCGTTTTTCTTTTCGCTGGCGTCTTGGCTTTGGCTTTGGATTTTTTTTCGCTTTTTCAGCTGCCGCCTCTGCCTTGGCGGCTGCTTTGGCATCGGCTTCTGTTTTAGCCTCTAGAATTTCATAGGCACTTTCGCGGTCAACGGGTTTATCGTATATGCCTTTGACGGGGCTATCAGCCAAGACAGCCTCGCGCTCGGTCGGAGTAGCCGAGCCGAGACGGGAGGCAGGCGGGCGGATCATTGTGCGACCTACAATGCCAGGCACGCCTTTAGCGTCGAGCAGAGAGACGAGCGCTTCGCCGACGCCAAGGTCTGTGATGACATCTTCGGTATCAAGTTTTGGGTTTTCGCGGAATGAACTGGCCGCTGCGCGAACGGCTTTTTGTTCCTTGGGTGTGTAGGCGCGTAAGGCGTGTTGAATACGGTTTCCAAGCTGTCCCAAAACGCTGTCAGGAATGTCCATAGGGTTTTGGGTGACGAAATAAATGCCAACGCCCTTAGAGCGGATCAAGCGCGCGAATTGCTCGATCTTATCGATAAGGGCTTTGGGGGCATCGTCGAAAAGCAAATGCGCTTCGTCGAAAAAGAAGATCATTTTGGGTTTATCGGGATTGCCGACTTCGGGGAGGTCTTCAAATAATTCGGAGAGCAGCCAAAGCAAAAATGTTGGATAAACGGATGGAAGATTGACTAGGTCATCCGCTGCCAAAATTGACACAACACCTTTGCCATTTGCGTCAACTCGCATGAGATCTGCTAGTTTTAAGGCAGGTTCGCCAAAATACCGCTCGCCACCTGATCGTTCTAAAACCAGTATTTTCCGCTGTATCGCGGCAATAGACTGACTTGTGACATTACCATATCGCCGACTGATGTCGGATCTGTTGTCCGAAATATAATTCAGCAATGAGCGCAGGTCTTTGACATCAAGCAACAACATTTTTTCATCGTCCGACAGGGCAAATGCGATATTTAATATGCCTTCCTGCGTTTCATTAAGCTGCATCAGACGTGCCAATAAAGTTGGCCCCATCTCAGAAATTGTGGTGCGCACGGGGTGACCTTGCTTGCCTAAAAAGTCCCAAAAGATCGTAGGCATGGCGGCATAGTTATAATCTTCCAGCCCAATTTTTTCTGCACGGCTGATCAACTTGTCATGAAGTTTATGGGTGGTGCTACCGGCTTGCGAAATGCCAGACAAATCGCCTTTGACGTCTGCGGCGAAGACAGGAATACCGGCTTTGGAAAAGCCTTCGGTTAGGATTTGCAGGGTGACAGTTTTGCCTGTGCCTGTCGCACCTGCGACGAGTCCATGTCGATTGGCGAGCTTGAACAAGAGGTTTTGTCGCTTGCCATCTGTATCTGTCCCGATGAAAATACTGTCGCTCATATGTGCATACCCTGACTGAAACGAATTTGTTATGGGGGATAGGGCATGAATACAATATAACAAAGCCTAATTGCAAACGTGCGCGCGCGCTGCTAGCTGCGATAGGCAAGGGACTAAAGCCATGAAAACACAAGATACAACCATTCGCGCAAGCCTTCTCTTCCTCGCGGCCTTCGCAGCGGTGACGGCACTCTATTTTACGCGGCACCTTATGGCACCGTTTGCGTTGGCGATATTTATTTGGTTGATCATTGATGCCTTTGCACGATTTTTAGACCGCCTCTCTCCAAAGTTCCCGTATTGGTTGGCGCTTACGATTGCGGTGCTGACGGTTGTTGCGGCGATTGTTGGGATTGTTTTCATTATTGCTGATACAGCGGCTGGGCTGGTCGATCAGGCGCCAAAATACCAAGGTCGCTTGAGCGAAATTTTTGCTTGGGTAGGGAATTTGACGGGACAGGATGTCAGTTTTGGGTCACTGAACGAGCGTTTCGGGCTAACAGATAAAGTTGAAGCAGGCTTGGCTGGCTTTGCGGCGTCTATTCAGGGTGTTTTGTCAGACTTCATGGTGATTGCGATCTACGTCGCGTTTCTCTTTGCTGCGCAGAGCAGCTTCCCTAAGAAAATGGACGATCTTTTCCCCAATGCAGACCGTCGAGCACAAGCCCGGAAGGTTGGCGAGCGTATTCGTCATTCGATTGAAAAATATCTCGGCGTTCAAACCGTTATCAGTCTGATGCAAACGGTGATTAGCTTTATTGGTATGACGGCTTTGGGGCTCGATAATGCGCTGTTCTGGGCGCTTGTGATTTTTATCTTAAATTATATCCCAATCGTGGGGGGATTAGCGGCGGTGGCGCTGCCGTGCATGTTCGCTTTGGTGCAATTTGACAGCGGCGGAAAAATTGCTTTGCTCGCAGGCATTTTGTTTGGCGCACAATTTATTATTGGCAATACGATCCAGCCGAAGATGATGGGCGATAGCATGAATTTGTCTGCGCTGGTTGTGGTTTTGTCGCTGACCCTGTGGGGAGCATTATGGGGCGGGGTGGGCGCGTTTCTGTCTGCGCCGTTGACCGTAATCATCATGATTATTTTGGCACAATTTGATACAACGCGTTGGATCGCTGTGCTGTTATCTGCCGATGGCCACCCCGATATGGATGAGGACGAGAAGAAACGGTCTACCGTGACCCCGTCCATGTAACCAGCAAAGATGCGCCTCACGCGCATGTGATGCACACGTTTATAGCGTGTTCAGTTTTCACGCGCTATGACGGCGTCATGAAACATATGACACTGACATGCCTCTTGGGACTGGGCCTTCTCTGGCCCGCAGCTTCGGTAGTTGCCGATGAAGCGCCACAAAAAACGACCCATGTGGTGGAGTTGTTTACGTCCCAAGGCTGCTCGTCCTGCCCGCCGTCTAACCGCCGCGTCAGTCTGGTCGCGCAAGAGCCAGGGGTTTTAGCGCTCAGCTACGGCGTGACTTATTGGGATTATTTGGGATGGAAAGATACATTCGGTGACCCAAAATTCACGGATCGACAGCGCGATTACCGCGAAGCTTTGAACGGCGCCAATCTCTACACACCGCAAATTGTCCTCAACGGTTCGGCGCATAGTCCGAAATATTCGGTCAAAGATATGCTCTCTATGCCACTGTCAGACACGGATGCGGCTCCGCAGTTATGGTGGGAAAAAGGCCAATTTTTTGTGACGTCAAACTTGCCTGCTGGCGGCGCTGTCGCTGTCGTAAGCTATACGCCAGGTCTACAAGATGTGGCGGTCAAGGCGGGCGAAAATGGCGGGCGGACGCTCAGTCTTACCAATGTGGTCACAGATATTGAGATCGTTGAATGGACGGGAAAGCCTGTCTCTGTGCCGCTTTCCCGCAATGATGGCCAATCTTACGCTGCTTTATTTCATGCACCAGAGACTGCCAAAATTCTCGCCGTTGCGACTTACGCGCCGTAGTATTTGAAAACCGTTACCCCAATAAAAAACGAACCTTATCGCGGGGCTGGACGCGAAAGGTTCGTTTTCTTCATCCTTGGTATAAATACTTCGGGATGAATGTCTTAGGAACGTGGGAGTTATCTGACGGAACCCGCGGAAACCCGGGGGCTGGGGGGGCTGTAAGAAACCGTGCTTTCACAAGTCCCGCCTGACAACGATCATTTGATAGATCGGTAATATGCCTAGAACACGACCCAAATAAGGCAACTTTGTGGCACATCGTTACAAAACCGAGAGGGAGATTAAGGCGCGTTAACCCTTCTCACCGCGGGCGATCTGCCATATATCAAGAGTATGACGAATATTGTGCCGCTGCCATCCCCGCAAAATAAGCGTGGGAAACCTTCCCAAGTCGCGTTTAACCGCAAGGAGCTGTCGCTCATCCTTAACGTCTATGGGCAGATGGTGAGTCAAGGAGATTGGAAAGACTACGCGATGGATTTCCTGCGGGATAAGGCCGTGTTCTCGATCTACCGCAAGGCATCAGAACATGCGCTCTACCGTATCGAGAAAGTGCCAGCCTTGCGACAAAAGCAAGGGCAGTTCGCCGTGATTGCGCCAGGTGGCTTAGTCTTAAAGCGCGGTCATGAGTTAGATGCTGTGCTGCGCGTCTTTGATAAACAACGCTTTAAAACTATATAGCCGCCACAAAAAAAGCCCGCCAAAATGACGGGCTTTTCTTAATCTGGGTTAGGGCCAGAAATTAATCGCGACCAAACAAGCTCATCAAGATTTGGAACATGTTGATGAAAGCCAGCAGAAGCGACGCTGCGCCAAAGGCTGACAGTTTCTTCATCATCGCAGGGTTGCCAACGCTACCGTAATAGACGCGCTTGAGCATTTGTGTTTCCCACGCCACGATGACAGAGATTGCGAGCAAAGCGATCGCCAAGATTACTGTACCGAAGACACCGCCGTTAAACGGGCTTAGTTGCGGCACAAACATGCCAATCAATCCCAGAGCGATGTAGCCTAAAAATGCAGCTGCCGCATACTTGATAATTGAGCTGAGATTAAAGCTAGTTGTGTAACCAAATAGGCTCAAGGCTCCAAACATTGCGACTGTCATAAAGAATATCTTTGCAACGATATACGGATCGTAGATTGAAGCGTAAGCTGACATCAGAACGCCCATAAAGGCGGCAAAGCCGAACAGGAAGGCTAGCACGCCGCCAAGGCTCATTGAGGGCAATTTTTTACCGACAATGCCGAATCCAAATACAATGATAAAGAAAGAGGCTATTGCGACGACGGGGTTATAAATCAAACCCAAAATGTTTGGATTAGCAATGATCGCTTGCCCAACGAAATATGCCACACCAGCGGTGACCGCCATAGCCAACGCCATATAGCGATAGGTGCCCAGCATAAAGCTGCGCAGGCCGAGATCTGTCTCGGCGGACGCGGCGACGCCTGGGTTATACTGATTACTCATAAAGTTCTCCATGAACAAGGTTATCCGTTGCGACGGACTTACCATATATATAAGGCATGTGGCACAGAATTCAAAGTGTTTCACACTATATATCATTAAGGAAAAACTTATGGAAAAGCGCAAACTCGGACAGACAGATATCGAAGTCACCACGGTGTGCCTCGGCACAATGACCTGGGGAGAGCAGAACACTGAGGCCGAGGCGCACGAGCAGCTCGACTACGCAATAGATCGCGGGATTAACTTCATTGACGCCGCGGAAATGTATCCTGTGCCCGGCGACCCAAAGACCCAAGGCCGCACCGAAGAATATATCGGCAACTGGATTGAGGCCCGAAAGAATCGAGATCAATATATTTTGGCCACAAAAGTTGCGGGCCGTTCCGCGATGAAATGGACGCGAGATAGCGCCACGCAAACACGTCACACGCCTGCGCAAATAGACGAAGCGGTAGAAAAATCGCTCAAGCGGCTCAAGACGGATTATATCGATCTCTATCAGCTCCACTGGCCGGACCGTGACATTGCAGGCTTTGGATTTCACAGCTACCGCGATTACGACACGGAAGAGATGGTGGCGCTGGAGGATATACTTGGCGCGCTGCATCGCCACGTGGAAAAAGGGAATATTCGACATGTCGGCCTATCGAATGAATATGGCTGGGCGACGATGAAATTCTTGGAAATTGCAGACCGCAATGGCTGGCCGCGCATGGTCTCCAATCAATGTGTCTATTCGCTTATATCTCGCCGTTTCGATTATGAGCGGGCGGAAATTGCGATGCGCGAAGGTGTTGGCTTGCTCGCCTATTCGCCGCTCGCAATGGGTCTACTGACGGGCAAATATGATGACGGCAAAACGCCTAAAGGCTCGCGCAAAGACTTGTTTCCAGACTTCTTGGGTCGATATAGCGCCGCGCAAGACGCGATTATCGATTGTAATGATACGGCTCGGAAGCTTGGCCTGACGCCGACTGAATTTGCGCTGAAATTTGTTGAAACGCGGGTCTTCCTCACATCCAATATTATTGGGGCGACGACGATGGAGCAGCTTGAAGAGAACATCAACGCTCACGAAATTGTCTGGACAGACGAAATGGAAAAAGAGGCGGCGAGAATCCATGAGACCTACCGCTCGCCCGTCGCCTAAATGATATTATTCGCCGCCATCAAACTGCCGCCGCGCACGACGAAACGCTTGGTCAAAGAGCAGAAAGGTGTGTCGGGTGCGCGTTGGTCGGATGCGGATAAATTACACATAACACTCGGATATTTCGGTGAGGTCGATGATGACCGCGCTGAAATTCTGGACGAAGAACTCGCGCGCAAACCTCTGCCAAGTCTTGAGATTGAATTGCGAGGAGCAGGGCACTTCGGCAAGGCTGAACCCCATGCGATCTGGATTGGCGTAGCGCCGAATCCTGCGTTGACCCGCTTGCATGAGCATTGCAAAAATGCAGCGCGGCGTGCAGGAATTCAAATGGAGAAACGCCTCTACCGCCCGCATGTTACACTCGCTTACCTAAAACCATTCTCGCCGATTGACCGCATTATCAGCTTTGAAAAAAGGCTAGCAGATTTTGAGACTTTGCCTTTTTTGGTTGATGAATTTTTTCTCTTCTCCAGTCATAGAAAGGTGAATGGCCCGAATATTTATCGCATGGAAGCGAGCTATCCTTTGATTGGTCGCGCGGAATAAATATCTTAAAAGTCTGTCTCGCGTAGCAGCACTTTCATCACATTTTTCCAGACAGATTTTGCAGGACTCGTCGGTGTGGCTCGCAATTTAACAACGCCACGATCTAGTCGTGATTGCGTAAAACCCTCGACATGTCCCTGCACACGGAAAACAGGAATGTCTGCGATTAATTCCCCCGCCATGTTTTCAGTCACAGCCAATGCCCCCCCGCCGATGACAGTTAATTCTTTTGCTGTAATTTCTTGCTCGGCTGTTGGAGATATTAAATTAATCTGTCCCTTTTGTTTGGCTGCGCCGAGTTGGTCACTGATGAACGTAAAAGATGCACCAGCTTGCAAACGTGCAGCGTCAACCTCTCGGGGCAAAGCAATTAATTCCACGCGACTAGGATCTACAATTCTCATCAAACGGTCTGCGCGACCTATTTCACGGCCTGCAACGAATCCAAGTGGCACATCACTAATGATGCCAGCGTGCGGCGCACGAATTGTGAGGCGGTCGACTTCTTTTTCTGTCGCAATCAATTCAGCTCGCGACTCGGATAAACGATCGCGCCAAATATTTCGAAGCTGCCGGTCCTCTGTACTGGCGGCTTGGCGATTCCATTGTGCCTCTGCCAAGGCGAGATTAAGCTTGGCTATCGCCAGTCGATATTCTAATTCATCTGAGTGTAAGACAGCTAAGACTTGCTGCGCTATGACCTGCTCACCATTCCTCACAGGAACATCCAGAACGCGAGCCGCGCTCATGGGAAAAATCTCTGACTGCGTGACTGGGCGAATGAGGGCGGGCGCAGTGATTGTGCGCTGCCACGGAAACAGAAAGGCAATCAAAAGTGCTGAGACTATAAGTAGAGTTACCCGCCCGCGTGAATTATTTAATATGGTCATTTTCTCACTCCACCAAACGCGCAATTCCCGAGAGATCGGCAACGCAATAAAAATTCCAATTTCAACGACAAACAACACAATCCCAATCGCCTTGGGGAAGAGGTGATGCACTAAAATCGCGATCCCGATAAATAAGAAAAACCGATAGACCCATGTGGACCATGCATACGCGGTAAAGCCAAATCTTGCTCTGGCGGTTGTCTGTTCGGCAGTCGGATCGGACAGGCCAAACAGTGTTTTGCGCATCGTGTCACGGCCCACAGCAAAGCCGCGTTCCTGCAAATTCTCTGTGCCGAATAGATCGCTGAAAATATAATATCCATCGAACCGCATCCACGGGTTTAAGTTTACTGCGAGCGACATTACCCAACTGGTCGTTGCGGCGAAAAATGCGATAGATCGGAACACCCCATCGGGTAAAAAACTCCAGAGAAAGATAGAGAGCGCAGCAATACATAATTCGGTAATGATGCCCGCGCCGCTAATTAAGATACGCGACCGCCGATCACTAATCCGCCAAGCATCTGTTGTATCGGTATAGAGTATGGGAAACATCACAAGGAAGGCGAGGCCGATGGTTGGCACGCGCGCGCCGAAATGATGTGCAGCAAAGGCATGACCTAATTCGTGCAGAGCTTTAATTGCGATCAGCGAAGCCGCGTAGAAAAGAAACCCTTGGAAGGTGAAAAAATACAGAAATGTGCTGACGAATTGCTCCCACTGACGCAGTGCAAAAAATGTCCCGATGAGGCCGATAGCGGCGAAGGCCCATGCCGTTGCTGGATGGAAAGCTTTCGAAACGGTCCCGCCCCAACGGTTGAGGAAATTTTGTGGCTGCCAGAGAGGAATACGAAAAAAGAGATATTTATGAATTAGTTGTTCATGCCAAGGCTTGCGTTGCGCGGCCTCCTCATTCGCCAGTGCCTCTGCCTGAGCTCCGTCTTCTGGAGTTGCCAGTTTTTGTTTGAGTAGGAACGCAGTGAGATCTTCGAGTGCTTCGCGATCAAACCGTAATTCTGGTGCCTGGCGCTGGATGCGCTCAAGAAGGGCGTCTGCGCGCTCTGCTTTCCAGTATGATAATACCGTCACAGCGGCGTGGCCCAAACGGTGAAACTTCCCCCGCAACGGATCATAGATCATCCAGCTACCATGCAGGCCATCGCGGATAATTGATAACTCTTGCCTTAGAGACGGCAAGTGTGGGTCGGCCGCACTCACGTCTTCAGAGTCCCGTCATTTGCCGTAAAAGTGTTAGAGGTCGCCGCGCAAGCCAATAGCCAAGCGGCGCTTTCTCACCATAAATTTTTGCGACGCCTCGGGCGCCAATACGAGGGGTGACGTCATTATCTAACTTAGCAAAAGCCTCGAATACCATGCCGCTTTCGGGGGATGGGCTGGCGTGGAAACTCGCGCGTAGCAAGCTTGCGTCCAGCGCATTGACAGGGTCGCTGTCTAGAAACATCCGCACGCGCGCGCCGCTTTGCAATGCCTCGCCATGAGCGAGGGGGGCATCAATGCGCAGCAGCACGCGTGTGGGTTCAGCAATTTGTATAATTGCTTCACCGGTTGTCACGGGTCGCCCCGTCCAATCTGAGGGATTTGTGTATAGCGCTAACCCACCCTTGGGAGCGAGAAGCATTGTGCGTGATAGGCGGTCACGTGTGTAGTTGAGCTTTGCTGCAGCGAGCTTGGCTTCCGCGTCTGCAATCGCAATTTCGCGTTTGGCCTCACCATCAATGAATGCTGTTAAGCCCGCTTTTCGCCGCCGTGCGTCGGCCAGTTGTAACTCTTGTTGGGCCAGTAAATATTCATTGCGCAACGCGACGTCCTCAAATTGCACAAGGGGTGTGCCTTCAGCCACGAGCGCATTTGGCTTGACGAGGATTTGCTGCACGACGCCTTCCATGGGGGCGGTGATAATATGGGGGTCAGCTGCGATAATTTCGGCTGGTGCGAGCGTTGTCATGGGCACCGGGATGCAGGCGATGGCTGCCAATATAGCGCAGGTCGCAAGTAAAACTGTGCGCTTGCGTGCACTCATGCGCGAGCGTTTTCGGCCCTGCATTGCGGCGTCAACCATGCCGAAAATCTGCGAGAGCCGAAGCATAATCGGCGCGTCTTTATCTTCAAAGGCTTCATCGCGCGTGAACAGCAGACCCCCGCGTTTTGGGTTCGGGGCGAAGGGGACGAAGCAGGCGTGCTCGAACGGGTAGTCGAAGGCATCATTGGCGCGCCGGCTGCCCAGCACAAAGCTTGCGCGGTTTTGTAAGTCTCCGTTTTTGGCACGACCCAAAAGGTGTCCGTGAAGCCAGCGGGCGAAGGGAGTTTGCTTATCAATCGTCTCAATGCCTGAAATGGCCTCTAGAGTCAGGCGCTGCCCTAAGCGCGATACCCAGATAATATGACCACATTTCAGCAAGCTCTTCGGGCGGTTCACCGCCAGATGTTTGAGGGATAGATGATCCTTTGCGTTCAGAGCCTCGCCTTCGATCTGCAATAGTAACTGCAAGGGCGAAGGCGGCGCTTCTGCCTGTGCCTGTTGCGGCGCGGATGTTTTTGCGTCGGGCTTCGGGGCCACAAGCTTGATCGTCATGATTTCGGCGGCGCAGAAAAGCTGGCTATACCACTCATGCCGGGCTTGGCCTTGATTGATTTGGCAGGGCGCGCTGTAACTTCAATCGTTTGGCTGACAGGGTCGACGGAGGGCGACAGGCGCTCAATCTTGGCTGTGAAAGTCTCGCCAGTTTCGTCAACTTTAAATTCAAATTGGGTGCCGACTTTCATCCAACGCACCCAGTGTGAAGGGGCGATCACAGACATTTCTGCTGTGCCTGCGCGAATTAGAGAATAAAGCGGCTGCCCGATTTGGGGCGTTTCATGAGCGCTGACGTGGCGCGTCGCGACGTAGCCAGCAAACGGGGCCGTAACAACACAGTCTTTGAGAGCCACTTTAATGGCGCGGATTTCTGCGGAGATTTGATCCCGCTCTGATTTCGCAATTTGCACGTCCAATTCACCCGCGGCGCCCATAGAGAGCAACTCATTTTGATTGTTATATTTTAGAGCGAGAGTTTGGTGGGCTTGTTCTCGCACCTCAAGGTCAGCCTCTTGGCGGGCGCAGTCAAAGCGCGCGATCGCTTGCCCTGCTTTCACATAACGTCCCGCCTTATAGGGCGCTGATAGCAGCTTACCACTCATGCCTGCGGCGATGTCTGCGGTTTGATTTGGGACCAGAACGCCACGCGCAATCATGGGAGTTTCTATGTTTATCTCATCCGTTCCCGCGCTCGTTGCCAGCGTCATCGGCGCGTAAAAAGTGGCGTAGCTGCCCAGAATAATGGGTAATAAGTAGTGTTTCATGATGCCCTCGCGTTATACACTTATAAATTGCATTATAGTATTAAGGGCGAGTTAATTTGAACACGCTATGCGTGTTTTAGCCGTTTGACCTCATGTTATACATTATAATAACACAATAAAAACAATTACATAAATTCACCGTAGTCTTCGATGAAACTGCGAATCTCATTTTAAAAATAAAACTAGAGGGTGTATTTTAACGCTCCCTTCACAATTTTACAGCATAACACAACCAAGGATAGCATTTTACTTGGAGAGATTTATGCGGAAACTTTTATTGAGCACGGTTTGGGCGGGGGCATTGGTCCTCACCGGCTGCGCGACTCAGACCCAATCAATTACGGAGGCGGAGAGTACATCTTTCTCGCAAGGCGTTAAAGCTGATATTGCCGCGAAACAAACGCCTGTCACGCAATCCATTACATTGTACGAGGCGATGGCACGGGCGCTGAAAAACAATCTCGATCATCGCGTGGCAATGATGGAAATCGATCTGGCGCAAGCAGACTATAAAGTGTCGCGCTATGACCAGCTCCCACGTGTTGTCGCCAGTGGTGGCTATTATGGCCGCTCAAATGAAGCAGGCGCGTCCAGCCTTTCGCTCTTATCAGGGCGTCAATCTCTGGAGCCATCAACGTCAACTGAACGTGATGTGTTTACGGGCGACTTGACCGCGACCTGGAATGTGCTGGATTTCGGCTTGTCAAAAATCCGGTCTGAACAGCTGGCTGATGAAGCGCGTATTTACGAAGAGCGCCGCCGCAAAGTGATCATTCAAATCATGGAAGACGTCCATCGCGCCTATTTCCGCGCAGTTAGCGCAGAACGCTTGACGCAACGCCTAACTGGTTTGGAAAGTGATGTGCGAACAGCATTTGATCAATCGCGATCTCAATTCGCGGCACGTCGCACCGCGCCCATGCCAGCCTTATCTTACCAGCGCGAATTAAATGATATTCAAGCCCAAGCCCAAAGCCTGTCGCGCGATATGATTGTCGCGAAGATGGAGCTGGCCTCGTTGATGGGTTTGCTGCCTGATCAGGACTACACGCTGCAAATGCCGACACGATCTGTTTTGCCACGCCGCCTAGCGATGAGCTACCCGGAGATGATTGATGTAGCGCTGAAGAACCGTCCAGAAGTCCGTGAAAGTATTTATGCGCAACGCATTGGAGAGAAGGAAATGAAAAAAGCTGTCCTAGAGGCGCTGCCATCCCTTGAAGGATTTGCCGGACTCGATGTCAGTTCAAATGATTTTTTATTCAACAATAATTGGGCGGACTACGGGGCACGCGCCAGCTGGAATTTGATCAATGTCTTCTCGATCGGCTCGCGGAAGAAAAAAGCGAAGGCCCGCGCAGAGCTAGAACGCCAACGCACCCTCGCCGCTAGCATGGCAGTGATGACGCAAGTGGGTGTGGCCCGTGCCCGTTATGAAAGCCTGATGGATAGCTTCTTAACCGCCAATGCTGGTGCTGAAGTACAGAGCGATATATTGGGTCAAATTGAAGCCTTGTCAAAGGCCTCATCCGCCTCGCGTCAGACTTTGGTACGCGAACGCATGAATGCGATTGTGTCCGAAGCGCGCCGTGATGCAATCCATGCCGAAATGGCCGAGGCCTCAGCACATATCTATACGGCACTGGGATATGACCCCTACACAGCAGAGCTGACGGGGGAAGAAGATGTCGCAACCATCGCAGCGAGCCTCAAAACACTCTGGACGCAGCGTGCTGCCGCGCCTGGACAATAATTAATTAATTGCAGGAGACGGCACCCCTGACCCACAAATTTTGAATTCCGAGCCGAACGTGTGTTCGACCCGCCCGGCGTTCAAACTTTGACGGATCATCCGCCTCAGACCTGCCTCACATTGTTGAAACCGGACGGCCTCCGACGTGCAGCGCAAAACGCTGCGGGGAGCCGACCGTTACCGCTACGCCAAATTTTGGCTTGATCATGCAGGAAAAATACCATGTCAAAGAAATCGCAGAACAAAAACATCAACTCATTTTCACCAACCACGCCAAAACTAGACCTTGGTTTACGGGCACTCGAACCTCGTATCCTCCTGGATGCAGCAGGGTTTGTAACGGGGGCCGAAGTCGCCTTTGATGCAATAGAAACACAAAATGTGACAGACGCGATGGAAGCAATTTTTAACGGCGGGCCTGACACAACGAGCCTCCTGCAAAGTTCTGCCCTGATGAACATGGAATTGCTCTCGGCGCTTGATACATCAGAAGAACTGATCACGCAGGACGCGAGCACAACCGCCGATTGGACGGCCGATTGGACGGCCGAATGGACGTCTGAGACACAGTCCGAGTTTTACGCGAAAGCCCCAATTACCCCCATCGCTGAAACTGCGGACGCAGCTTTTGGCAAAGCGCCCATTACACCTATCGCAGAGCGGCTAGAGTGGGCTGATATTGCGCAGATGGCAGGGAATGATGACCGCACAGAGATCGCCTTTATCGATACATCAATTGGGGACTACCAAACGCTAGTCGATGCGGTGCCAATGGGCGTCGAAGTGATTTTGATTGACCAAAGCACAGATGGTTTAGCGCAAATCGCGGCAGCTTTGAATGGACGAACCGATGTCGATACCATTCATATCCTATCCCACGGAACTTCTGGAGCCTTGGAATTAGGCACAGCCACGCTGACGGAAGCCAGTATGAAAAGCGAACATGCTGATGAATTAAATATCATCGCAAGCGCGCTTTCAGCTGATGCTGATATTCTAATCTATGGCTGTGATTTCGGGGCAAATAGCGCCGCAGTCAAGGCGCTGGCAGATGCTACAGGGGCTGATATTGCGGCCTCGATTAATGATACTGGCGCGACTGACTTGGGCGGTGATTGGAATCTTGAAATCCGAGAGGGAGCGATTGAGGCTCGCGCGTTTGTTATCTTAGATTTTGGCGGCGTGCTAGCTGATACACTCGATACAGCCGAGCTTGTTGCAGGGCATAGCGGCAGCAGTTCGACAGTTATTGGGGCTGATGGTGTTACAGTTCAAATCACCACTGTTAGCGGTGACGCTCTGCAAAATGACGGAGCAACATTCGGCCTAGGTATGGGTCGTGGCTTCACGGCAGTTGGCGTCGGATCTGACTACAATATCAATTTGTCAACGCCGCAATCTCAAGTCTCAATCACAACGGCGTTTCATAATTCTGACTCCTCTGGCAATGAAGAGCTACGCTTTGTTGTCCGGGACAGCGCAGGCAATGATATTACGGCCTCTGTCACTATATCCCACAATGACCAATCGACAGTTGGCGTAACAGCCTTTGGCGTCTCGCTATATACTGGGGCTATAGCGCTTTATTCGGGCAGCAATGCGAACGGCGCCAATTCTGTTGGCAGAACGAGTTTTTTCTCCCCGACAGATAATATCGCCAATATTGAAATTGAGCATTACCGCACATCAGGAACACCCAATGGTATTTTGATTCAAGAAATTGACTACGCGATAACGTCTGCATCAGCCACTGGTACAGATACGGACGGGGACAGCGTCAATGATGATGCTGACATCGATGATGACAATGACGGTGTTTTGGATGTCAACGAATTGCTCCTGACGCAAGGCACGACTGAAAACTTTGAAAACCCAACAGGCACAAACCAGGCCATATCCAATTCTCGCCGCGACGGTTTTGATCAAGCTTTTCCAGCTGGCAGTGGAACGCCGCTATCTAATTTTGCAGGTTCGGCAGGTTTTTTCACAAATGCCAATTTAGTTGAAGGATCGGGTTCAGCTTCAACAACACATCTGGCAGCCTATGAGGGCGATAACTATTCTGGACTGCATTCAGGTGAAAACTTCGCACAAGAGGTCATCCAATTAGAATTGGATGTCCCTGTGCTTGTCGGGCAACAGGTCGGCTTGTCTTTTGCCGCCTATCAGATGACGTTGGATAATGTAGCGGGAGGATTTTTCAACCAACCAGGACAATTTGAAATTTATGGCATTCGCACAGGTTCGACGATTATTGAAGGGATCGACGGAGCGACAACCGACCCAACCCAGTTAAATACAACAAACTCGACGACAATCGCGGCTAATTCCGATGTGGATTTGTTGGGTGAGACCCCCGTCATTTCCAACACGACTGAATGGCAAGAATACCTGATTAGCTTTACGGCGACTCAAAACTATGACCGAATCCTAATTGTTCCTAAAAGTGATGGGACAAATTCTGGCGGCCCGAACTCGTCTGATATTTCAACATTTCTCGCCATTGATGCTATCAATTTCGGTCTCCTTACAGCCGTCGATAGTGATGGTGACGGTATTGACGACTACCTCGACATCGACAGCGATAATGACGGCATCACAGATAACATCGAAGCGCAAGGCACGGGCGCTTATACCGCCCCAAGCGGGATCGGTAACGCCATGCTGGACGCAGATAATGACGGCCTAGATGATCGTTATGATGCAACGCCCAATGGCACGGTAGACGGGGCAGGCAGTTTTGGCTTGAACCCTGTTGATACAGATGGCGACGATGTCGCCGATTTCCGCGATACGAATTCTGATAATGAAGGCGCTGATGATGCAGTTGAAGGCGGCACAGGGACAATAGCCACGGGTCTATCGAGTTCTGCGAACGATCTTGATGGCGACGGATTGTTTGACGTATTTGAGACGCAAGGCGGGACGAATTCCAGCGATGGGTTTAACGTCAACGAGTCTATTGCCACAGGCGCGATTGCTTTCCCAGACAGTGATGGCGATGCAACAGGTGTCATCATACCGCTCTCAGCTGACGTTGATTTCCGGGATGCGACGACACCGAATGTGCCACCCGTTCTGAGTGGTTTTCCAGCAACGCTGACAGTTGATGAAGACGGCAACAGTAATTTTAGCGGGTCAATTCTTGACTCCGACTCAGCGTCTATAACCTTGGTTTTCTCTGTTGACCCAGCCCATGGCACTTTGTCTGGATTTGTCACAAATGGTGTAACAATTACGGGCAACGGCACATCAACTCTGACTATGGTTGGAAGTGATGACGCTTTGCAAAACTCCCTTGAAGCTGTGAATTTTGCACCAAGTGCAGATTTCAACACCTCCGTTTTGGGGACAATCCCGATTACCATCACCGCGGATGACGGTGTGGCTGCCGTCGTGACAGATACGATTTCTGTCACAGTTAATCCGATCGCGGATATAGTCGCCGACACGCTGTCAACAGACGACGCAACGGCGATCACGTTTAATGTCCTGACAGGAGTAGGAAATGCTGCCATCGATAACTTCGAGGGTACACCGAGCGTCACAAATTATACGACACCGACGTCTGGTAGCATCATGACCGACACAGCGGGGAATGTAACTTTCACGCCCACGGCTAGTTTTATCGGTCAAGCAACATTTGATTATACCGTCACATCTGGCGGTGTAACGGAAACTGACACAGTGACAATTACTATCGGCGCCTCAAACGCTCCGCCTCTGGCAGTAAATGACATCCAAACTATTGTGCCAGGCACACCGAGCAATATCAATTTAATTGCCAATAATGGCGGGGGTGCGGATGGGGATCCCGATGGTGACCCCTTATTCATTAGCCAGATCATCGACCCAACGAACCCGAGCGCACCTATCACCCCAGACTTTGTGGGCGGCACTCCAATCACTCTTGCATCGGGTGTTATATTGACACCTCAAACTGACGGCACATTTAATGTCACCGTACCGTTAGGCACCCCGACAGATCAGAGTTTTGCATATCAGGTTTCTGACGGACAAGGCGGTTTTGATGTCGCCAATGTCATGCTCAACTTGGATACTGACGGCGACGGTGTGGCCAACATTGATGATATTGACGATGACAATGATGGCATTTTGGATACGGTCGAGGCCGGTTTTGATCCAAATGCGCCAGTTTCTCCCGTCACAGGAACACTTGGTACAGCTGACAGCTTCGGTGCGTCTAATGCAGCCTATCAAGTTATCAACGATATGGCCTCGGGTCCGGGGCAGTTATTTACGCTCGATCCGTCTACAGGTGTCTATGTCGAAATCGGCACGGCTGCTGGCTTTGCATATAACAATACTGGCTTTGATCCCGCCACAGGCTTCTTGTACGGCATTGCGCAGACAGCGGGTTCGGACGCACTGGGCGCCACTGTCTCTGCGGGTGACTTGGTGCGTATTGATTTGGACGGGGAAACCTTCCGCGTTGGCGCAACAACGGCTGCCGACCCGTCAACGATTAAATCAGGCGACGTTATTGATGGCTCGCTCTTCATCGCAGGCCAAGACTTTTATCTGGTTGATTTGGCCGATGGAACGACGACTACGCTCACCCGCACAGGCGACCAGCGCGAAGCGCTCGACTATTCTACGATAGATGGCCGGCTCTATGGTGTGCGCGATAATGTTCTGCTGGTTGTGGATATTACCGGAGCAGCAGCCACGCAAACGGCGTTTTCCATGCAAATTCCTGGCGCTCGGTTTGGGGCGACATGGGCTGCCACAAATGCTGATGGTGATACGGAATTTTACGTCTCTGATAACGATACATCAAATATATACCGGATTGACGGCTTTGATACAAATAACCCAACGCCAGTTCTTGTCGCCGCAGGCGTTGCGCCGACGACAAGCAATGACGGGGCCAGAAACCCGGCTCTGTCCTTCGTTATCCCAGCACCCGATACAGATGGCGACGGTATCGCAGACTATCTCGACATCGACTCTGATAATGACGGCATTACTGATAATATCGAGGCGCAGACCACGGCAGGGTATGTGGCCCCGTCTGGCACGGGCGCGTTGATGACGGACGTCAATGGCGATGGGCTTGATGATAATTACAGCCCAGCGGGCCTGACCCCCGTGAACACAGATAGCGGCGCGACGACCCCTGACACAACGCCAGACTATCTCGATACGGATTCCGATAATGACGGCTTGAACGATACGCAGGAAGCGGGTCTTGGCGCGGCACCAATGACAGGCCTGTCAAACGCGACGACGGACACGGATGGTGACGGCTTGTTCGATGTGTTTGAAACACAGCTAACAGGCAATGTGAATGACGGCTTTGTTGTGAATGAGGGTATCGCACCATTGGACGGCACACTGCCAGATGCAGATAATGACGCCTCGCTGGGTGTGCCTTTGGCGTCTGATTTGGATTTCCGCGACGCGACATTTGACGCAGAGCCTTGCCTCGACCTTGATACAGATGACAGCCATCTTGGCGGCACAGCGGCAGCCCTGACGGGCGGCGTTGAAATTGCCAATATGAGCGGGCCTGTGACTACAGGTGCGACAACGGCAGCAGGCCAAATCGCTGAATGGACGGGAGCATCCGTAACGGCCGACGGTATGCCGCTGACCTTGCGCGCAACTGTGGTTAGTCTTTCAACGGGCGGTGAAGTCACCTTCGGCCTATCCCCAGGGGGGCGGGCGGCTAATACTTTGACAACTGGAACCACAGCTGAAATCCGCTGGGAGTTTTTCTTAGAAGGCACAAACACACCTTACTTTGGTGACGTCTTGCCCAGTATCGTAGATATTGACGGTGACCCGCTGGACCCAACACGCGGAGAAATTGTAACTGTTTCTACCGAGGGTTTGATTGGCTATGCCGTTGATTCCGCAACGACGTTAGACATCACAAATTTTGGTGATCGCATTGAATTTGCGGGCACACAGATTTCTGGCGGCGCTGACCCTGAAGCGCAATTCCAGATTGGCTACCGCGATGTAAGCGGCTTTACGCTGACCTATGAATATAATGGTGGCGGCGGCACATTTGCGTTGCTGAGCCGTGAGACAGTGACCCTTAGCGATGTGACTTTGGTCAGCCCTGACAAAGGCTATGCTGACACCTTCACCGAGGGCGACGCGCCAATCACTGTGGCAGATGATGTCAGCATTACGGATAGCGCTTTCAGCGATTTCCCAGAACTTACCATTCGTCTGAACAATATTTCTGACGGTGCGAATGAGGTCTTTACCCTTGGCGGCGAAGACTTTGAAGCGGGCGTAGCGGAAACTGCATCAGTCATACTGACCAGTGGTGCGACAGCAGTCGTTGTGTTTGATGGCTCGCAATTCTCTATCACAGGCACAGGCGGCGCTTTGCTCTCGGATGGTGATTTGACGGATTTGGTGCAGGCTATCACTTATGAAAATAAGAGCGAAGACCCGACAGCGGCCGATCGTAATCTAATCTTCAATCTCGATAATTCAATCAATATCAGCCCGGATGCTGTGTCGACGATTACTGTTATTCCCGTTAATGAAATTGACGCGATGGATGATGGCCCGGTCAGCGTTATTGGCGGCACGTCAACGCCGATTGATGTTGTGGGTGATAATGATTTTGACGAAGAAAATGACCCGCTGACGATCACCGAAATTATCGATCCAGCTGACGCGGCCAATCCGATTGCGATTACGGCGGCAGGGCAAACTGTGACGCTGACGTCTGGCACAATCGTTGTTGTGAATGGTGACGGCACTGTGAATGTCACAACGCTCGCGACATTCACTGGCACAGACACGTTCCAATATACGATCTCTGACGGAATAGATACGGATAGTGCGACTGTGACACTCAATAGCGACGGCAATAATGACCCCGTGGCTGAAAATAATATCAACGAGGTGACCGAAGATGTCGCCGCGCCTGCAACAGGCAACGTCATTACTGATAACGACCCGACGAATGGCCTCGATAGCGACCTGGATTCTGACCCGCTGATTGTATCGGGTATTGACGGAAATACTGTTGTATCAGGCACACCGACCATCGTCATCGGCACATATGGAACGCTGACGATCAATACAGACGGCAGTTATTCTTATGCGCTCGATAATACCGATGCAGCTGTGCAAGGGCTCGGCGTCACAGAAAGTCTCAACGAAACTTTCACCTACACCGCATCTGACGGGCAGGGCGGCACAGATACGGCTAATTTGGTGATTACGATCAACGGCGTTAATGACGTCATTATTCCTGAAATTCCAGGCGATCCAACGGTGCCGACTGACCGCACAGATTTTATTCCGCCCCAAACAGGCATCGATAATCTGGCGCCAGCAGCTCTGGACTTGAACATTTATTTTAATGATCCAGATACGACAGACACCCTCACTTTCACGGCAACGCCAAGCGATCTGCCGCCAGGCCTGACATTGGTCAATGGGATCATCTCTGGCACGCTCGACAATAGTGCAAGCCAAGGCGGAACGGGCGGCGTTTACACGATCCCCGTGACTGTTACGGATAGCAATGGCGACAGCTTTGTAACGCAAGTCGAATATACCGTCACAAATCCAGCTCCCATCGCGCAAAACGACATGGAGACCACGGATGCCAACGCGACCCTGTCCGAGTCTGTTTTGACAGACAATAGCAATGGACTAGATATAGATCCTGACGGTGACGCGCTGACCGTGACGCAAGTCAACGGCATGGCGATAGCGTCTGGAGGGCAGATTACTCTGCCGAGCGGCGCTTTGCTGACAATGAACAGTGACGGTACCTATGACTATAATCCGAACGGTGTTTATGATGCGCTGGCTTTGGGCGAGACGGCGACAGATAGCTTTGGTTATGTCATTGATGACGGTGAGGACGGCACGAGCAACGCAGTTGTCACCATCACGATTGACGGTGTGAACGAGCCGATCATTCCGCAAATACCAGGTGATCCAAACCTTCCAGTTGACCGCACCGATTTCATCCCAGACCAGACGGGTGTGGATAGCGAACTTTCGACCCCATTAGATATTAGTCGTTTCTTTACGGACCCTGATACAACGGACGTGATCACGCTGACGATTGCACCAGTTGATTTGCCCGCGGGACTCATCTTTGACGGCACATCTATATCTGGCACGCCAGCGGCCGATGCGTCGCAGGGCGGCGTGAATGGTGTCTATACAATCAATGTCGGGGTGACAGATAATAATGGCGACAGCTTTGTTAGCCAGTTCACCTACACCATCACCAACCCTATTCCGACAGCGCAAGACGATGTGTTCACGGTCACAGAAGATGCCCCGGCCTTGACGGGTAATCTGATCACGGCGGATAATGGTAATGGTACGGATACCGACCCTGATGGGGACGCGTTGATTATTGCTGAAGTCAATAGTGACGCCGCGAATCTCGGCACCCCGATTGCTGGATCGACTGGCGGTCTGTTCACAGTTAGTCCTGACGGCAGCTATAGCTTTGATCCAAATGGCGAGTTTGAGGCTTTGGCTGTTGGCGAAACTGCTATAACGAGCTTGACATATTTGGTGAGCGACGGTGAAGGCGGGACTGATCTGGCAATGGTAACTGTCACAATCGAAGGCGTGAACGACGCCCCGATCCCTGTTGATCCCGAACAGCCGACAGGTCCGATTACGCCCGGTGATCCAACAGACCCAGACGACCCACGAGTCCCGCCTGTTGACCCGCAAGACTATATTCCTGCGCAAATCGGTGATGACAGCAGCCCGGTGCCACCGCTCGACCTGACACCATATTTTGGTGATCCAGATGCCGGTGACATAGTCACGCTTTCGATCACGCCAAGTGACCTTCCTTCAGGCCTCACATTTGATGGCACCACGATTTTTGGCACACCTGATCCTGATGCTAGCCAAGGCGGCGTGAGTGGTGTGTACGACATTCCTGTCACGGCGACCGATCCAAACGGCGCGAGCTTTACAACGATTGTCACCTACACAATCTCTAACCCTGCGCCAATCGCGGTGGACGATGTCGAAGTGACGGATGAAGATACAGTCCTAAGCGACACAGTCCTCGTGGATAACGGCAGCGGTGTCGATAGCGACCCTGATGGTGACACGCTCGTTGTGACAGAAGTCAACGGCACTGCGATCACTTCTGGTAATGTCATTACACTACCAAGCGGCGCGCTGCTGACCATGAATTCTAATGGGTCTTACGACTACGACCCGAACGGGCAATACGAAGGCTTAGCTGTTGGAGAGACGGCGACGGATAGCTTCACCTATTTGATCAGCGACGGGGAAGGCGGAACTGATCTTGCGACTGTGACGGTGACAGTAGAAGGCGTAAACGATGCCCCTATCCCTGTTGATCCCGAGCAACCGACAGGCCCAATTACGCCCGGTGATCCAACAGACCCTGACGACCCACGCATTCCACCAGTCGACCCACAAGACTATATTCCTGCGCAAATTGGTGATGATGGCAGCCCAGTGCCACTGCTCGACCTGACGCCATATTTTGGTGATCCAGATGCCGGTGACATAGTCACGCTTTCGATCACGCCAAGCGACCTTCCTCCAGGCCTCACATTTGATGGCACCACGATTTCTGGCACACTTGATCCTGATGCCAGCCAAGGCGGCGTGAGTGGTGTGTATGACATTCCTGTCACGGCGACTGACCCTAGCGGGGCGAGCTTTACAACGATTGTCACCTACACAATCTCCAACCCTGCGCCTGTGGCCGTCAATGATAGCTATACCGTGGTCGAGGATACGCCGCTTTCCGTCAATATTTTGACAGAGAACGATAGTGATCCTGATGGCGATACGCTGGTGATTGATGCAGTCGCCTTGCCTGACGGCACAGTCATTCCTGTTGGCGTAGCGACGCTCATTCCCGAAGGCACGCTTACTGTCAATTCTGATGGCTCAACGACTTTCAGCCCGCGTCTCAATTATTTCGGACCCGTGACTTTCGGTTACACGATCAGTGACGGCGAAGGCGGCACAGATGTAGCGACGGTGACGATTGACGTAACCCCTGTTAACGACACGCCCATCCCAGTTGATCCAGAGCAGCCAGAGCTGACGCCACAGAACCCAGATGTGCCGGTTGATCCAGAAGACCCGCACAATCCACCGATTGATCCGCAGGACTATATACCGGGTCAAGTTGGTCTGGACGATGCGCCTGTTCCACCCTTGTACCTGACACCGTATTTCGGTGATCCTGACCTCATGGAGCCGATTACAATTACGGTGGGTGATCTGCCGCCAGGACTTAGCTTTGATCCCGTCACAGGCATTATCTCTGGCACGCTTGATCCTAGTGCAAGTCAGGGGGGTGACCCCAATAATCCTGGTGTTTATGAGGTGCTGGTCACGGCGACAGACCCTAGCGGAGAGAGCTTCACAACGGTTGTGACTTACACGGTAGAGAACCCTGCGCCGATTGCCACAGATGACGGCATTCTGCCAGCGGTTGAAGATACACCGCTTACGCTAGACTTGCTCAGTAACGATACTGATCCAGATGGTGATGCGTTGATCATTACAGAGATTAACGGCACGCCGATTACGGTGGGTCTTCCGACGATACTGCCGAGCGGAGCGAGTGTAACGCTTAATCTTGACGGCACGGTGGCTTATGACCCTGCGCCAAATGCCAATGGCTTGGAGAGCTTCACCTACACGATAAATGACGGTGAAGGCGGCACGGATATGGCCACGGTAACATTGGATATTGCGCCGGTGAACGATACACCCATCGTGACATCTGATGATCCAGAGACGCCTGCTCTCCCGCCGCGCACTTATCTGGACGGGCAAACGATTCCGCCGCTGGATGTTGCGACACCGTTTACTGACATAGAAAACAGCCCATTGGTCTTTACGTCAGAAGGCTTGCCTGAAGGTCTAACGATTGACCCTGTCACAGGTGTGATTTCGGGCACGATTGATAAATCAGCCTCCGTTGACGGGCCTTATCCTGTAACGATTACGGCCACTGATCCCGAGGGTGAAAGCGTTTCGACCAGCTTCTTGCTGACCGTGCTAAACCCTGCGCCGATCATAGCGCCTATCGATGTGCCAATTCCAGTTGCGGGGGAACCGATTGAAATCAATGTGGGTGACGTGACGAATGACCCAGATGATGACAGCGTGCTAACTTACTCAGCACCTGACCTTCCGCCTGGGCTGACGATCGACCCTATAACTGGCAAAATCACGGGTAGTCCAACTGTGCCGCAAAACACACCTTATGTGTTTGAAGTTGTCGTGGATGACGGAGAGGGCGGTATCGCGCGAACGACGATCTCGCTCCAAGTCAATGAGGACGGATTTGTCGACATTCAAACACCCGACAATGATAGCCAAATGGGTGGCGATGTTGATCCTTATGAGTTCTTAGAAGGACAGCCGATTGATCTACAGCGTTATTTCCGTGATCGCGCGATTGATAATCGTGATGACTATGGTCGCATGTTTGGAGATCGGGATTTCCGAGGCGGCATGGTTGCCAGCTATGTTCCCGGCATGGGGCATGATTGCGCCTACCTTGTCATTGAGGCAGTTGCCTATGACCATAATATCAATGTGCAGCTTGGTTCCACCTTGCCCATGTTCTGCGGCACAGATGTGCGGAGTTGGGACGTGACGTTGAGTAATGGTGGCGCGTTGCCAGAATGGGTAAATTGGTCAAATGGCGGGGATCATATTGAGATCCAGAGACCGCTGGATCAAGACACTATTTCTCTACGTGTGCGGGCCTTGCTCGACAATGGTCGCACGGCCATTAGCCAAGTCACGATTGATCTGCGCACTGGCACAGTGATTGAGACGGGAGAGGGTAATCTGGTGGCGCAAACCTTATCCGATCAGTTGATGCTGGAGCAGCGTCAGATCGCTGCCAATAATTCTGATCTGTATGAGGCGTTGGCCTCATAGAACTCACAAATCTGGGTTCACCTTCCCACAACTTAGCCCGGTTCTCTCCACCGAGAATCGGGTGTTTTTTTGGGTAAGCGCTACATCCGTCCGCCCGTTTCAAAGCCAATTAAATTGGCAATATGAACGAGCAACATGAAGCCTGTCGCAATGCTGGCGAGCGAGATTAGCATCCATGGGGGGCGATGCGGTTTAAGCGTATCATGAACCTTGAAATTATTGCGAAAACCCAAAATGCCCAGCACGATACAAATGAGCAAGGCAATCGAACTTATCATTAAATCATCGGAGGGACTCATGCAGAGGCCTTTAATTAATTGGCAGGGCCGTCAGCTTCGCGCGGTGTCGCTGCGGTGTCGCCAGTCTTCAGTTTCGGCGGCGGGTTAACACCATGTCGCGTTTTGTGCCAGTGAAAAGGTGCGTAACGCAGCTCCCATAAGGCTCGCATTGCGGGTCGGAATAATAGAACCCAATAGAGCGGCATAAAGACTGCCGATAAAATTAATTGCGGTTTTCGCGCCCGATACGCACCGATCATGCCAATAAGAATACCAACAGCAATCGAGAGGCCAAAGCTAAAACTATAAAGGGGCGGCACTTGAATCGGGATGGCTTGCATTTGGAAATAGGCGAAGATGAGGGCGAGAATAAATAGCGTGGGTATGTAAAACCAAATTGAGAGCAGTGTAAAGCCAAGCGTGACCTGAAGAGTGAAACAACGCACTATGCCGCGCAGACCGCCTGGCGCAAAAGGTGCACTCATATGGACGCCCCAACTCTGCATGAAACCTTTGATCCACCGCGCGCGCTGTAGCCGCCAATCGGCAAGATTGGCCACAGCCTCTTCATCTGTTGGCACATCGATATAGCCAATTTTTCCGGGCCTGAGCGCTAAGCGAAAACTAAGGTCAGCATCCTCTGTTACGTTATAGGGATCCCAACCGCCAACGGCGTCTAATACCTCGCGCCGCATATGGTTTGACGTGCCGCCCAATGGAAATGGCAGACTCATTCGAGAGAGAAAAGGAATCCAAATATGAAACAAAGCTGCGTATTCCAAACTAAATTGTTGGGTTAGCCAATTTGTGTGTGTGTTGTAATAATCTAATGGCGCTTGAAGGGCTTGCCAATCTGGACGCGCTGCAAAGGCCATGGCGGCGGTGCGAAGTTGTTGTGGATGGGGACGGTCTTCGGCATCGTAGATCGTGATTAGGGCGCCGCTAGCATATTGCATCGCGTGATTCAGCGCACGTGGCTTGGTTTGGGGCGTGCCTTTTGGGACAATAATTAATTCAAATGATGGACGAAGATGTGCTTGCACAGCGGCAATAGTCTCAGGGTCTACGGCTTCGCAAATCAACAGAATTTGTAATCTTTCACACGGATAATCTAGTCGCTCCAAGCCTTTGATCAAATCTGCGACCATATTAGCTTCATCAAATAACGGCACTAATACAGTGTAGGGTGGCAGTTCTATCGCGGAGTTTGTTTCTGGGTTTTTAGGCTTAGGTGTCAGGCAAGCAATTAGCCGAAACACTGAAAAAATTAAGCTCGCAATCGCGACAGTTGCCGTCACAGACAGAAGTGTTGTTTGCCAATCCAAGAGGAGAGCGAAGGCGAGTGTTAGTAACAACGTCAAACATATGATCACGACAACCACATGTGGTCGGGTCTCATTTGCCCAGCCCAGTTTTTCAGAATATCGCGGTTGGCGCATCCCTGATCTCCCCCGCGATCATCCCTGATCAATATATCATCCCTAGTTGCAACTCACTAATTGCAAGTAAACGTCAGGTGAGGCGCGTTTTGGCCCAAATCGCTGCATCCCTTACAACGGGATCAGAATGGTTGATATGCGTGGCCGCGATATGGACAAGTTCAGGATCGGCGCTATTTCCGACCGCGTAGAGAACATTCCGAAGAAATCTGTGCCAACCAATGCGCTTGATGGGAGAGCCTGAGAAGTGCAAACGAAACCCATCTTCCCCGAGCAATGCTAGCTCTGCGAGAGAGGGAGCATTGAGTGCTTCCCGCGCCTTTAATTTTGCCTCATGCGAAACTTCGGCAAATTTATTCCAAGGGCAGACGGCAAGGCAGTCGTCGCAGCCGTAAATTCGATTTCCCATCTTAGCCCGCAATTCCAAGTCAACTGGGCCCGCATGCTCGATGGTCAGATAAGATATGCAACGCCTCGCATCTAATTGATATGGCGCTGGGAAAGCTTCTGTCGGGCAGACATCCAAACAGGCGCGGCAACTCCCGCAATGGTCAATCTCTGCATTGGTCGGAGTTAAGCTAGCGGCGCTTAGGATTGTGCCAAGAAACAGCCAAGACCCGTAATCGCGACTAACGAGGTTTGTGTGTTTTCCCTGCCAGCCAAGTCCTGCCTGCTGTGCCAAAGGCTTTTCCATCAGGGGAGCGGTATCAACGAAGACTTTGACATCTGCCGCAGTGTCACGTGCAATCAAACCTGCAATTTCTTTTAGGCGCCCTTTGATAATATCATGGTAATCCCGGTTTCTGGCATAGACAGAAATTGTTGCTTTATCGGTCTGGTCGAGCGAAAGCAGAGGATCACTCTCGGGACCGTAATTCATGCCCAGCACGACCGCACTCTTGGCATCGGGCCACAGGTTTTGCGGGTGGCTGCGGCGTTCAAACGTCTCTTCGATCCACGTCATTGATCCGTGATGGTTCTTGGCGATGTAGTCTTGCAAGCCACGTTTTGGAGAGTCTCCGAGTGCCGCCACATTGGCGATAAAGGGCGGCGTAAACCCTAGACGCTCAATGCGCGCGATAACTGATTTGGAGAGCGCCGCCACGCGAACTTCTAAAAGTCCAGATCGGTATAATGGCGAGGGGCGCGAAACCCTGGCACACGGTCATTCAATACACCGCGCATGGACGGGCGTGATTTGATGCGCTGATACCAATCTTTGACAGCGGGCCAATCTCGCCATTTCATTTCGCCGAGAAAATCAAGGCAAGAGATATGCCCCGCCCCCGCAATATCACCGAGGGAGAACTGATTGCCCGCCAGCCAGTCCCGACGTTCCAATAGCCATGTCAGATAGGTCAGGTGAAATTGTAAATGCTCTCGGCCTTCGCGAAGAACCGCCGTCTCGGGCGCGCCCAGACCCGTCACTGTTTTCTCGACTTTTTCCGAAAGGATGTAGGAGTCGACGTCTTCGGAAAACCGGGTTTCGAACCAAGCACAAATGCGCCGCGCTTCGGCGCGTTCAAACGCATGGTCTGATAATAAAGGCAAACGGGTGCTGCCGTCATTGGCATATTCACAAATAGCACGGACGCCAGATATTGTGATGGTTCCCCCGCTGATCACATCAACGAAAACAGGCGGCGCACCCTCAGCTGTCATATCAAGGAATTCGTCAGACGGGTTCCAAGGATCAATCACTTCTTCGCGAATTTTGAGTTTCTTCTCGGCAAGCGCAATCCGAGCCTGTCGGGAGGCTGGATGAAGTGGAAAATGGTATAGCGTGCGCATTCCGCCTTTGTAGCGCTCATATGGATAATGGAAACTTAATCCTGCAGTAAATCGCTTAAGGATTTGTCACGGAGGTAAAGCGTAAATTCCCGTGACTATGGCCGCAGCCCGCAGGGTGGGGGTGTATCAAAATATCGGCGGCAGGGAAGGCCGCCATCATGCGCGCTTCTGCCCCCAATATTATATCGTGGGCATCTGACAAAGATAATGTTTCGTCCAAATCAAGGCGCATCTGCACATGCAAATGCGGGCCAGAGGCACGGGTGCGAAGATCATGAACGGCCCGGACTTTAGGGTCTTCCATAGCCAGCCGCACAAGCGTTTTGCGTTCATCTTCATTGAGTTCCATGTCCATTAATTGCGCCCAAGCGAGCTTTGCAATTTGGAACGCTGTCCAGAGAAGCCAGAGCGCCATCATGCCGCCCACCAATGCATCGGCCCAAACGTAAGGCGTAAAAGCACTAATTGTGATACCGCCAATGACAAATAGGTTTGCTAATAGGTCTGCCATATAATGCGCACGGTCGCCTCGCACGGCGATAGATCCCGTTGCGCGAATAGCCCAACTTTGGGCGATCAGCAGCCAGAAAGTGATAACGATAAAAAGACTCATCACAAAAATGGCTAAGCCAGATTGTTCGACCCCATGAGAATGTCCCACGTGACCAATGACTTCTTCGAGCAGATGAAAAGCGGCAAAGACAACCAAGCAAACTTGAAACACAGCGGAGAAACTCTCGGCCTTGCCGCGCCCAAACCGGTATTTGCTGTCAGGTTTTTTAACAGCATAGCGCACGGCGATAAAGCTGCTGATAGCGCCGACGATGTCGAGGGCCGAGTGAACCAGCGACGCCATGATGCCTACGGAACCCGTCTGACCATAGAGCCAGAACTTACCCGCGGCCATAATTAAGCCCACAATAACTGCGAGCGCCGTGATGCGCCGCGTGATGATTCCAGACCCTTCAGGCGGCAAACGACCTGGGCGACCTTTGCGCTGCGGTTGATCAAAACGATCATCGCTGGCAGCAATTTGTGCCTTATTTTCGATATCTGGCATCGCGCTCATACGTGCATGTTATAGCATAACAA
Organism: Litorimonas sp. RW-G-Af-16; assembly: GCF_048319245.1. Lineage (GTDB taxonomy): Bacteria > Pseudomonadota > Alphaproteobacteria > Caulobacterales > Maricaulaceae > Litorimonas. The sequence goes on along the minus strand of NZ_CP166993.1, from coordinate 1,981,470 downwards.
TCCGTAGCGCGAGATAAATTTGACGCAAATTTATGCTCATATGAGCCATAATTTGATGTGGGCATTGCGGACGGATAGCCCTATGCCTACGGCCCTAAGATAAAGGACATATTATGCGCATCTTCAATTCTTGCCTCATAACCACAGTATCCGCCCTCGCTTTAGTGGCATGTAGCGGTTCGAATGACGGGGCTAAAAGTTCAGTCATGGATGCAATTAAGACTGTGTCCAATGACAGTATTCCACATGCGCAATTACCTGAAAATATTGTACCGCAGCGCTACCGCATCGACATGCGCATGGACCCTGATGCAGAGGGATTTTCTGGCACTGTAGAGATTGATGTGGAGGTCAAGGACGCGACATCCAAGATTTGGTTGCACGGTAAAGAGATGACGGTTCCCGTTGCAGAAGCCAAGATCGGCGACAAAATTATACCGCTGACATTTACGGAACTGCCGAATGAAGATGCTCCGTCAGGGATAGCTTACTTGTCATCTGACGAGGTTTTGCCAGCGGGTAAGGTGACACTTCGCATGGAATATTCAACACCTTATAATCAAGCCCTTAATTCAGCCTATCAAGTCAAGCGGGACGGCGAAGGTTATATTGTGACGCAGTTTGAACCGCTCGGCGCACGTGAGGCATTTCCGAGCTTTGACGAACCTAAATATAAGGTGCCGTTCACCTTATCGATAACAGCGCCAAAGGATGACTTTGTATATTCCAACACGCCTGAAGTTACGACGAACGAAACTGTGGATGCGGACACAGGACAAATTTGGGTCAAGCATCAATTTGCGCAAACGCGCCCACTGCCAACTTATCTGATTGCGTTCGGCGCGGGGCCGTATGATGTGGTTGAAGCGGCTGACATTCCTCCCAATTCTATTCGGAACACACCTTTGGAATTACGGGGAATTGGGGCGCGTGGGCAGGGCGGGAATTTTGATTATGCGCTCGAAAATACAAATGGAATTCTGACAGCTTTGGAAGAGTATTTCGGGTCGCCATATCCTTATGAGAAGCTAGATTTAATTGCCGCGCCTGACTACGCATTTGGGGCGATGGAGAATCCAGGTGCGATTGTTTACCGGGAATATCTTCTGCTTCTTGATGACAATGCCCCCTCTCGCAGAAGCGCGCTTATGCGCGGGTGCACAGTCATGAACTGGCCCATCAATGGTTTGGCAATCTTGTTACGCCTGTCTGGTGGGAAGACATCTGGTTGAATGAGGCCTTCGCCACTTGGATGGGGAATAAAGGCATTGATCTTTGGCAGCCCGATGGCGGCTTTGATAATGTCACGCTTAATGCGTCGCTGGGTGCGATGAATATTGATAGCTTGTCGACGACCCGCAAAGTGCGGGAGCCGCTAGAGCGGTCTGAAAACGTCATGGATCAATTTGACGGCATTACTTATCGTAAGGGCGGCGGCGTGCTGTCCATGTTTGAAAGTTATGTCGGTGAAGAGAAGTTCCGTGATGGTGTGCGCTTGCACATGAAACGCTATGCAGATGATGTCGCCACGGGCGATGATTTTTTCCAAAGCATCGCGGATGGCTCGGGTAATCCAGACGTGGTCGCAGCGATGAAAAGCTTTGTTGATCAGCCTGGTGTGCCACTGGTGAAGGGCGCGTTGAGCTGTGATATGAACCGCACAAGATTAACGCTCAGCCAATCACGCTACGCGCCACTCGGTTCAAAAACAGAGCAAGGACAAAGCTGGCAAATTCCTGTCTGCGCTAAATTTGGGTATGGCAACGCCACACATAAACAATGCACACTGATGAAGGACCGCTCCGCGACAATTATATCAGATAAAGAGGGCTGCGCAGACTTTGTGACGCTGAATGAAAACGGCGCAGGGTATTACCGCTTCACCATGGACAGTGCGGCGTGGGACAATGTCTTGTTGAATTTAGATCAACTCAACACGCGCGAAGTCTTGACGGTTCAAGATAGCCTTATTGCCGCTTACCGCGCGGGAGAGGTGGACAGCGATGTTGTCCTGAAGGGTATGGTCGCTTTTGCAAAGCACCCTGAATATGAAGTCGCGCAGGGCTCAGGTGCGTTGCTGGGCTTTATGGAAGACGAGTTAGATGCCGACGAAGCTCTCGCGAAATTGACGCGGGATATGTATGCGGACCGCTATCAGGCGAATCTTGGCAAGGACACGGTGGAGGCCAATCTCTACCTTCCAGCCCTTGCCAGCAATTTGATCGAACGCGGACAAGACGCAACTCTGCGTGCGAACTTCGCAAAGCAAGGCGCGGCCTATTTGGGGTTGGACGGAGCTGCGGACAAAACTGCCATTGCGTCAAATATGCTATCGACCGCGCTGCGTGCAACCATGAGGGAGCGTGGGGCGGATGCCTTGGAGCCCCTGCTGGAGATGGTCAAAAATGGGTCTAGCTTTGAAAAAGGCGCCGCGATAGGGGCGCTTGGCAAGACGACTGATCCCGCTATAGGAGACCGCCTGCGGAGCCTCGCCCTAACGGATACAGAGACAATGACAGGGCGGCAAGCGCTCTCGCTTTTGTCTGTGATGATGGGGAATGAGACGCAAAGTGCACAAACTTGGGAATGGTTAAAAGCGAACTTTGAGCCTTTCGTTACAGGGCGCGTACCCGATGTACGCAAGGGCGGACTGCCAGGTTTGGTACGTGGGTATTGCTCGCTTGCAGAACGCGACGAAGTCAAAGACTTCTTTGACGCAAATGCGGAACTGATTCCGGGTTATGAGCGCTCGCTTAAACAAGTCGTAGAGAGCATTGAACTGTGCGCCGCGCTCAAACAGGCCAAAGGCGACGAACTGACTGCAGCCCTTGAGGCGCGCTAGACACCATAACTGAACATTGAGAAAACCGCCTATCTTTACGCTAGGCGGGTTTTTTTATGGTGGGTCGGCACCATCGTCCGAATACAGTAATTCACTCTGCGCTGTGGTTGACCCTTCGCCCTATTCAGGATAGGCCGCGCTCTAATCCGAAGGTCGCAAGACCGCATCCAACAGGATCAGGGCTCCCCATGATACGTTCTACCCTCTCAGCCTTTGCTGACCGCATCTCCATTCCCTCACGCCGCAATGATGGGCCGCTGGTGTTTACACCCAACCGAATTAAAACTGAAATCTTGTCAGGCCTCACTGTGGCTTTGGCGTTAGTGCCCGAAGCGGTGGCGTTTGCGTTCGTGGCTGGCGTGCATCCGCTGGTAGGGCTTTACGCAGCCTTTATTGTTGGACTGATCACGGCCGTTTTTGGTGGCCGCCCTGGCATGATCTCTGGCGCGACAGGTGCGTTGGCCGTTGTCATGGTCGCGCTAGTTGCGCAGCACGGCGTGGAATATCTTTTTGCAACAGTTGTTTTAATGGGAATCCTACAAGTCTTGGCGGGTGTGTTTAAACTCGGTAAGTTCATTCGCCTTGTCCCACACCCCGTGATGCTAGGGTTTGTCAACGGCCTCGCGATTGTGATTTTCCTGGCGCAGATGACACAATTCCAAACTGAGCCAGCGCCAGCGGGCGAACATCACGGCCCATTCAACATGCTCTACGGCACATGGATGCAGGGCACGACATTGTATATGATGCTCGCGCTAGTGGCGCTGACCATGTTCCTGATCTGGGCAACGCCGAAAGTAACGAAGATTATACCAGCCCCCCTCGCAGGGATCGGTATCGTCGCAGCGATTGTGATTGGCTTTGGCCTCGATGTTCCGCGCGTGGGCGACATGGCCTCGATTAAAGGCGGCCTTCCAGCATTCCATATCCCGAGCGTGCCGTTCAATCTGGAGACGTTCAAAATCATCGCGCCCTATTCAATTATTTTGGCAGCCATTGGTTTGATCGAAAGCTTGCTGACGCTCAACCTGATTGGCGAGATTAAAGAAGAGCGCGGCGGCGCGAGCCAAGAGTGCGTCGCGCAAGGCGCCGCGAATGTGGTGACAGGTTTCTTTGGCGGCATGGGCGGTTGCGCGATGATCGGTCAATCAATGATCAATGTAAAATCTGGCGGGCGTACACGCTTGTCAGGCATTTCAGCAGCCCTATTCTTACTCGCATTTATTCTGTTTGCCTCCCCCGTGATCGAGCAGATTCCCCTTGCGGCGCTTGTGGGTGTGATGTTCATGGTCGTGATCGGCACATTTGCTTGGCAGTCACTGACAATCATGCGCCGTATCCCAAAACTTGATGCATTTGTGATTTTCCTCGTGACGCTTGTGACAGTGTGGGAAGACTTGGCAGTTGCTGTCGTCGTTGGTGTGATTGTCTCAGCGCTCGCTTATGCATGGAATGCATCCCGCCGTATTGACGCCGATACGGAAATGGAAGGCGATACGAAAGTCTACAAAATCGAAGGCCCTCTCTTCTTTGGCTCAGTCGAAGGTTTCTCTGAGTTGTTCGACGTTGCGGGCGATCCCGACAAAGTGATTGTTGATTTCAATGATAGCCGCGTCGTGGATCAGTCGGCGCTACAAGCCATTGAAAACTTAGCCGCAAAATATACGCAAGCGGGTAAAGCGATCCAATTACGTCACTTAACGCGACAGTGTCACACGCTGCTTAATCGTGCAGGACAGTTAATCATCGATTCTGATGATGATCCTGATTATGAAATCGCGACAGATTATAGCGTGAAAACTGGCGCATTTGGTAGCGGCCATTAGGGCTTTATGCGCGCGTAAAAAAAGAGTAACCCAAGTTGCAAGTCCCGCGACCGTGCCTGTCAAAACAGTACCCCAAATAATATCTACAATGACCATCTTCGCTGGCCAATCGCGTGTCGTCGCGAGGTTGGTAAGATCATAAGTCGCATAGCAAAAAAAGCCAAAGAGTGCGCCCCACATGACCGCGGTCAACGCTGAGTTCGCGGTTAATCCAGGTCGCACCGCAAATATCACGATGCCGACGCAATAGAGCGTGTAAAACGCTAACGCGACACCCCAATGCACATTCTCTGCCATGAGGTCGCCGAGTTGCTCGGCATAAAAGCCGCGTGCGACCTTGGCGAGCCACACCATATCTATGGCAAAGAAGAAAACGACAGTCGCAACAAAAGCGATGAGGGCGGTGGAAGCGGACATAAAAACCTCGATTAGTTATGAGGTTACTACGTCTGCGCTCTCAAGAAAGTTGCAACTATCCCAAATCTACTATCAACTTGCCAATAGAATGAGTGAAGCCATTCGGCAAAATTTCCTGTTCTCCTGTCCAAGAGATATTGGGGTATCGCGCTAAGATTTGGCGGTAGGCGGCTTCCAACTGCATATTCGCAACCCGCTGACCTAAGCAGACATGTGGACCCGTGCCGAAGGCGATATGCTCTTTGGCATTGGCGCGGCGAATATCGAAGACATCAGGGCTTTCAAATTTCTCGGGATCGCGATTAGCGGCCCCGTAATAGAGGATAACCTTCTCGCCTTCCGCGATTTTCTGCGCACCGATCTGTGTGTCTTGGGTCGCGGTGCGGCGCATATACATGACGGGACTAACCATGCGGACGGCTTCGTGAACCATGTTCGGGATCAGCTCTGGATCAACCATGAGGTCTGCCTTCGCCTGCGGAAATTCGGTCAACAACTTCATTGTGCCGGACAGCGAATTGCGCGTCGTGTCATTGCCTGCGATCACAATCAGCAACCATGATCCGTCTAAGAATTCATCTGGTAATTTCGCCCCGTCGATCTCGACATTGGCAATCGCAGAGAGAAGGTCTTGCCGCGGATTGGCACGTCTGTCCAACAGAGCGGCGCGGCCATAAGCGAACATGTCTTGCACACCGCTCATAAACTGCATGACTTGCGCGGGATCGACATTAGTAAAGTCGGAACTTTCCAAAATATATTGTGCTAACTCTAACATATTCATCCACTCGCGAATTTTTGGACGATCCGCCTCTGGAATACCGAGCATTTCGCAGAGTGTGAAAAGGGGAAGTTGTGATGAAAACACTTCGACCATATCGACTTTATTGTCGACAGCCTGAGTCGCCATATCGTCGAGCAACTCGCTGATCTTAGCATCAACTTTAACTTTCAGGTCCCGGACATAGCCCGGCGTGAAATAGGCCATATGCTCTCGGCGGAGCTGCATGTGATGAGGCGCGTCAAGGCAGATCATGGTGTCTAGCGAAGCGGAGTGTAGCTGCGGGTGGCGACGATCGTCTGATGGATAGGCCATCATGATCCCGCCCTTTTGCGACGAGAAAGTCTTGGTATCTAGGTTGGCCGCGCGAACATCTTCATATCGTGTTAGCGCCCAAAACCCTTCAAGGTTTTTACCCGACAGGCTGTGCCACATAACAGGCGCCGTTTCGCGCATGATTTTGAAAGCGTCAAAGGGTTGGCCGTTGGTGAAATTAGCCGCCGTGCCAAGATTGAGTGGAGGTTTAATATCGAAAACAGGGGGATTAACGGGCTCTCTCGCGCCGCGATCTTCTAGAGCATTTGCACTCACCAAGTCTAATCCCATTGATCTCTCCCGATTATTATGTTCGCTTATTTGGTCGATTGCCCCAGTAGCCATTTATAAGGTTTGATCATAACAGAGGCGGGAAGGCCAGCCGCCAAATATGGATCATCCGCCAACCAATTTTGAACAGTCGTTATGTCTGCGGCGTCTACGATTAATAGACTCCCGCGCATGTCTCCCTGATCGTCTAGCCACGGACCTGCGACCAACAGCGTAACGTCAGAGGGGGCTTTGATCCATGAGAGGTGTGCGTCTCTGGCTGCTTGGCGAACGTGAAGGCTGTCAGGTTTATCTTCGGTGTAGACAATAAATTCGCTCATGATTTTGGGCCTTTCTTGCCGTGGCCGGACGCTGGATTTGCTTGGGCGGATTCTTTATCCAGCGGCCAGCGGGGGCGCGCGGGCGCGTATAGGGGATCACTGTGCCCTGCTGCTAACCGTTCGGCCCCTGCCAGAGCGATCATCGCCGCGTTATCACCGCAAAATTTGAGAGGCGGTGCGATGAGCTTGAAATCATTGTCTTCGCAGACGGCTGTCAGCCTTGCGCGTAATTCTGTATTCGCAGCCACGCCCCCCGCAACGACAAATCTCTGCGGTCCGTCGCCGACCCGTTTGCGAAACATCACCATGGCGCGCCGTGTGCGGTCGCCGAGGACATCTGCTACCGCGCGTTGGAAGCTCGCGCAGATATTGGCTTTGGCTAGGTCAGATTTATCGCTGGCTTCATAAGCACGGGCGACTGCCGTTTTCAGGCCCGCAAAAGAGAAGTCTGCATTGTCGCGGTCAATCAGGGGACGGGGCAGGGGGATGCTGTCTGGATCGCCACGCTTGGCCCATATTTCGACTTGTGGTCCGCCAGGAAATCCTAGCCCCATTACCTTGGCTGACTTGTCAAACGCCTCGCCTGCCGCGTCGTCAATCGTGCTGCCGAGCCGTTCATACTCGCCGAGGCCAGTGACGGACAAAAGCTGCGAGTGACCGCCAGAAATCAAGAGCAGCAAATATGGAAACGGGCAGGGCTCTGACAGCAGAGGCGAAAGCGCATGACCTTCGAGGTGATTGACTGCGATGAGCGGTTTTCCCAAGCTCATGGCAAGACCTTTGGCACTCATCAATCCTGCAATAACACCGCCAATTAAACCCGGGCCAGCTGTGGCAGCCACACCGTCGATTTCGCTATATTGAACACCAGACACTTTCACCGCCTTTGCGATAATAGATTCGAGTTTTAGCATGTGCGCGCGGGCCGCGATTTCTGGCACAACTCCGCCAAAGGGGCGATGCTCCTCGTCTTGGCTGGCGACGATAGAGGAGAGCAGTGTCAGCATCCCGTCAGGTGCTCGCCGCAAGACAGAAGCCGCCGTCTCATCGCAACTGCTTTCAATCCCTAATACGGTTAAGGTCGCGCCTTGCATTGGGTCTGTATTTACAGGTAAAGCCATGCGCGCTGGATAAGGAAGAAAACGCGAATATGCAACAGACTCCCGTCATCATCGGTACCCGCGGATCGCCACTGGCGCTCTATCAAGCGCACCTCGTGCAGCGCTTTTTGGTTGAGCAAAATGATGGCGACCTGCTCGACTTCCCGATCAAGATTCTGAAAACATCTGGCGATACCATTCAAGGGGATTTAAAAGACTTTGGCGGCAAAGGGTTGTTCACGCGGGAGCTGGAAATCGCTTTATTGGATAAGCGCATTGATGTCGCCGTCCATTCAATGAAAGATGTTCCCACTGTGGGGCATAACGACCTGCGCATTTACGCTATTTTAGAACGCGCCGATGTACGCGACGCGTTCATCTCCCGAAAATACAAAACGCTGGCAGAATTACCGAAAGGCGCAATGGTCGGCTCGGCGTCTATTCGTCGGCGGGCGCAGCTTTTGACGCAACGGCCTGATCTTCAATTCTGTTTGCTGCGCGGAAATGTCGGGACACGTTTAAAGAAGCTTGAGGACGGGGTGTGCGATGCGACAATGCTGGCTTGCGCAGGATTACGGCGGTTGGAGCAGGACCATGAAATTACAGAGGCTATCTCTGTTGACACAATGCTACCTGCCCCAGCTCAAGGCGCGATTGGGATAGAGAGCCGCGCGGAAGACGACCGTATAAAAGTTATGCTAGCCCCCTTAATCATCGTGCGACAGAACTCGCAATTACGGCAGAGCGAGCGTTCCTGCGCGCGCTGGACGGCTCATGCCGCACGCCGATTGCAGCCCTGGGGAACTGGTCTGATGGGCATCTAGATTTGCGCGGGCAAGTGCTGGCTAAAGACGGGACATTCCAGATCAGTGACCGACGCGCTGCGCCGTGTCATAGCGTTGGCGAAGCTTATGATTTAGGGTTTAATATGGGGCGCGATATGCGCATCGAGATTGGGGATCGCGTCCTATGGGACGACTGAAAACTATCTGGATTACGCGAACGCGGCCAGGTGCAGTCGATAGCGCCGCCGCGTGGCAGGCTGCAGGATATGCGCCTATCATTGCGCCTTTGTTAGACGTTACGCCGCCCCAAAATTCGCCGCAAAAACCTGACTCAAGTGCGACCCTCATATTTACGTCGGCGAATGGCGTTCTGGCGTATCAAAGTTTTGATTTTAGCACGCACCACGCAGTCATCACAGTTGGTGACAAAACAGCCTTAGCCGCTCGCTCGGCTGGGTTCGGGGATGTGCTGTCGGCCGATGGGCAATCCGAGGATGTCACGGCATTGGTGCGAGCGGTAGTGCCTAAAAATACGAAAATTGTGCATTGTGCGGGCAAGCATGTTCGGGGCTCAATCATTGAGGATTTACAAGCCGCGGGCTATTCGGCACAACGCGATCTCTATTATCAATCCGCTCCCGTGACTGCCTTGCCGGACGTGGATTTGGCAGCTCTCTCTTATGTAGCGCTATATTCCCCACTAGCCGCTAAAACGCTAGCCGCGCTCTCGCCTGATACATCGCATATGACAGCCATAAGTCTCAGCCCAGCCATTGACGCGGCCCTTGGCGATCAGAAATTCGCGGCCAAATACGTCTCAAGCTCTCCGCACGAAGCTGTCATGATAGCCTTGCTATTGCCCCAATCTCCCCGCTAAACTGCGGGCATGTCGAACGAAGATGAAATTTTGTCGCCGAGTGATCAGGTCGACGTGGACACTGTCGAAGATGGGGCTAAACCAGCGAAAGGGATTGGCTTTCCTGTATTTGCGCTGGGACTTTTATTGGCATCGGCTTTGGGCGCTGCGGGCGGCGGTGTGATAGCCAATATGCTACAACCTGACGCCGTGAACGTGACGCCTCTTCGCAATGATGTCTCGCAACTCAAAGCCTCCATTTCGGGAATAGAAAAACAGCAAGCTGATCTCACTCAAGCGATTACGATGCGCCCCGCCATGCCTGATATATCTGGACTCGAAGCGCGACTGTCAGCGCTGGAGACAGCTCCTTTGCCAACATTTGACATACCAGAGCTTGACGAAGATGCACTTGCTCAACTCAAAGCGGCGCAAGACGCAGGATTTGAATGGCCAGATGCAGATCTCATAGCGAAAACTCTGGCAGCTATGGCCAATCGTATCGAAGCGCTGGAGGCTGACCTCGACTCGCGACCCGTTTTTGATCCTGCCATGGTTACACCGCCTGCGCCGACCCTAGCGGTTCCCTCTTCTGAGCCAATTATTTCCGAGGCCGCACAGCCGATACCCTTTCCCAAATCTGCGATGTTGCTCGCTTTAAACAACACGAAAGACCAAGGTGGTTTTTTCGCGCGTATGCGTCAAAAGCACATCCGTGTTAAAGACAGTGATGACCCCGAAGTTATAATCAATGGCATCGAAACTGCCATCGCGAGTGGTGATATTGAAACCGCCAAAGCAAAGTTCGATGCGCTACCATCGACCCTTCGGAGTGTCGGGCAAAATTGGCGTAAATCGCTGAATTAGATCACTGAATGAATTCTAATATTCGGACCCTATTATGACAAAATATATAATCACAATTCTGGTTTTCATCGCTCTTTTGGCGGGTGTGCTTCTCTACATTGGAGATGATGTGACGTTGTTGCTGACAAGTTCTGCTGAAAAAGGTCCGCTCGCTTTTGCACCTTTAGAGCTGACATGGCAGATTGTGATTCTGCTCGGCACAGTGATGACGCTCGGCCTAATTGGGCTGTGGTCCATCTTCCTTTGGCTCTGGCGTTTGCCGCGCCGCGTTAAATCGGGTGTGGGTCTGCGACGCCGTAACCAAGCGCTGGACGCGATGGAGGAAGCGCTGATCGCGGGGGCCGAGGGTGATATGAAAGTGGCTCGTAAAAAATCTGAAAAAGCGCGGCAACTCGTAGGGTCGACCGACCTTGGCCGCATAATTTCCGCGCAAGCGGCAGAGGCTTGCGGCGACAGTGAAGAAGCTATGGCGCAATATACGGCGATGCTAGATTCGGATAAAACTCGTGTGACGGGGCAGCGTGGACTGGCCCAAAATATGTTGGTGACAGGCGATATTCCTGGCGCGATAGAACAATCGCAAAGGGCCTATCGCGATAATAAAAATGCACGTTGGGCGTTTGATACTTTGTTCAAAGCCCAGGTCGCGGATCACCGCTGGATGGACGCGCTTGAAACTCTGAACACAGGCGAAGGTCGCAAACATATTGACGGCGAAGACGCGCGCCGCCGTCGTGCGGTTGTTTTGACGGCAGAAGCCGACCGCCTGCACGATGATTTACGCAATGGCGCGGCCCTTGAGACCGTAGCCAAAGCTCTGACTGAAGCGCCGAGTTTTGCACCAGCTGTGGCACTGGCTGCAAAACTATGGCGGCTAGATGGGCAGGCCAAAAAAGCGGCAAGTGTGATTGAAAAGGCATGGTCCCAAGCGCCTCATCCTGCATTATCGCTCGCCTATCTTGATTTGTTTGAGGGCGAGAGTGACAAGACCCGCGCTAGGAAAGTGGCGGGATTGATCGCGAAAAACCCGACACATCGCGAGTCAGTTCTGCTGGGTGTCGAAAACGATTTACGCACGGGTGACGCTGTATCCGCTTGGTCGGCTTTGGCGCCTCTCGTCAAAGTCGAAAACCCGACAGCACGACTATGTTTGCTGGCTGCTCAGGCAGAGCAAAGACTGAATAATGATGCGGATGCACGTCTTTGGACAGAGCGGGCGGCAACGGCCCCGCGTGAGCCGAACTGGTCTGATTTGGACCCGAGCGGGGAAGGCTTTGATTATTCAGCGCAAGATTGGCGGCGTCTGGTATTCAGTTATGGTGATACGGGTGAGTTGATCCATCCTCGCGCAGAGCGTCAGGCCGAAGGGCGGCGTCCTGGCCCTAATAATGCCCCAGATACAAAACTGATTATCGAGCAAAAAAAGGCGCCTGAAACCTCGCCAGTTGAATTGCCGCATCAGCCAGATGATCCCGGCATACCTCCCACGGGCGATGATCTTGCAGGCCGCCTCGATAGTCTGCTAGATAAAGACTAAACGCCGACGCTGACGCATACCGTCCATAGATTTTGTCGAAATATATGCCTTCAACTGCATTATGAATGGAGCCATTTGCGGCGCGATGCGTTAAATGCATGTATGGTCAGAAGCCTCCGTCGATCCTCCGTTATTGTGGCAACACTTGGCATGAGCCTCCTGCTGCCTTCGATTGCTATGGCTGATGAACCAATGGTTCAAATTGAGGGGACGGCGTCACAGTCTTTGCGCGATACAATCCTATCTGTACTAGGACCAGTTGACGCGGCCCCGCGATCAATGGCCCAAGCCCGTCGGCGCGCGAAAGAGGCGGCAGCGCAAGCCGAGTCCGTTTTGCGGTCCCAAGGTTATTATAGCGCTGACGTCATTGCGACAGTGCGAGAGCGCGACACGACGAAAAAGTCTGATAAACGCAATGCGCCGACTCCGACGCTCACAATAAACTCTGGTCCGCAATTCCTATTCTCCGAAATTTCAGTCAAATACGCCGACACATCGCCGTCTATCGCAGAAGATATCCGCCGCGCGATTGTGCTAAAGCCTCAAGACGCTGCAATCGCAGCAAATGTCGTTGCGGCAGAGCTTCGGGCGGTGAATTTGCTACGCTCAAAAGGCTACCCCGAGGCCAAAGCCCTGCCGCGCGAGGCTGTCGTTGATCACGCAACCCAAACGATGCGGGTGACGTACCGCATCAGCGCAGGCCCCCTAACGCGCTTCGGCGAGATTGAACAATCAGGCACGGCTTACATTGCCAAAACATGGCCCAAGATGGTCGCGCCTTTTGAAGCTGGCGAGATATTTGATGATCGCAAACTCAATAGATTATCAAGTCGAGTCATTGGGACTGGTGCATTTGATAGCGCAAGTGCAACCCTGGGCGACACAGTGACAAAGAATGAGGACGGGACAGTCACGCGTAATGTCTTTCTAAATGTTGACCAAGGCGCGATCAATACGATCAGCGGCGAAGTCGGATATTCGACAACAGATGGTAGCGGCATCGATGTCATCTATGAGCGTAGGAATTTTATCGGTTATGCTCAAACGCTCAGATTGATTGGCACAGCCAAGACGAATGAAATCAGCGCTGCGGTCGCCTATAATATCCCATTCGCTTGGCGCGTAGATCGTGAACTGGACTTGGGTGCATCCGTCTCCCGCGAAGATACAGATGCTTTCACAGGCGAACGCGCACGCGCAAATGCCCTGATGACACAAAAATTATCGCGGAAATTTAAAGTGTCTTTGGGCGCGGCATTCGAAGCGTCTCAATATGAGGAGGAAGGTGTCGAGGTTCGGTCTCTTCTCTTTGATGGCTTGCTCAAAGCTAATTACGACTCGCGGAATTCAATCTTTGACCCCGAAACAGGGTTTCTCATACTAGCTGACGTGACGCCGACATATAATTTCGGCGATGATGACGGCTTCTTCACCAATGCAGAAGTGAGCGGTGCGACCTATAAACGTGTGTCTGATAATTTCGTCTTGGCAGGGCGACTGAAGGCGGGAACCATATTTGGCGCAGACCAAACCAGCGTACCGCTTAATCGTCGATATTACGGTGGCGGTGGCGGTTCTGTGCGCGGATTTGGCTATCAATCTATCTCACCCACAAATGCAAATGGTGACCTCATTGGGGGCCGTTCTTTGGCAGAAGGTAGTGTAGAAGTGAGGTATCGCGGCTCTGGCAAACTAGGCTTTGTCGGCTTCGTAGATGCGGGCAGTGTCACGCGATCTGACCTGCCGAGTTTTGGCGATGTGCGATACGGTGCGGGAGTGGGTGTGCGGTATTATACGAGTTTTGCACCCCTACGTGCGGACATTGCGATCCCAATAAATAAGCGCGATAGCGATAATAGCGTGCAGGTTTATATTTCTATCGGACAAGCGTTTTAATGACTGATCAAGTCCAACCACACAGCACGTCTGTGCCAGCCAAGCGGGGTATTCTGCGCAAAGTAATTTATGCTGCGCTCGCACTTGTTGCGTTCTTGGTAGTCGCCGTGATCGCGCTGAGACTGTTTATCATGACTGGGCCAGGTCTACGATTGATTGAGCAACAAATTAATTCACGCAGTTTTGGTCCAATAGCGGGCATTGAAGTTTCAGGATTGTCAGGTGATCCTTTGAGCAAATTTACGGCGGATAGTCTCAAGATCAAAGACCCAGACGGTGTCTGGATCGACGTGCGAAACGTAAGCTTAGACTGGTCGCCATGGGCGCTTTTATCTCACCATGTGAAAATTAATTCTCTATCGGTCAAGGCAGCAGATGTGCAGCGGCGTCCAGAGTTTCTGGTTACCACGCCGAGTGAAAAAGAAGCCCCAAATGTGACAGCCGAGAGAGTGATGATTGATGCTCTGACCTTGCAAGAAGATTTAATTGTGCAGCGCGCAGTATTTAATATCTCTGCAGGTGGGGCGATAACGGATGGATCAAAACAATTAAACCTAACGGCTGTGCGGACGGATGTGGCGGGCGATAAATTAATGCTCGATCTGTCTCAAGGCGAAACAAATGCAATCAGGGGTCAGTTTGAAATTCTAGGAGTCGCCAACGGCCCACTCGCGAATATTCTGCGTGTATCAAATGGTCAGCAAATCTCAGGGCAGGGTGAAATCAAAGGCACAGACGTGACTGGAGAGGGCGGTATTATTATACAATTTGGCGATCAACAAGTTGCGGATGCGAGGATAGATTGGACGGCAAGTGCGATTAATCTGTCCTCACAATTAAATATATCAGCATGGCCGGAATTAGAGCGTGTTCAGCAAAGTTTTGGCGAGGCAATCGAGATTGAAATGACAGCGCAGCGAGATCGCGCGCGTTCATTTGATGCGCGTATTCTTGGATCGCGTATAATCTTTGAGGCGTCGGGGAATCTACCGTCTGAAGGGTGGATGCCAAATAAGGCGGACATAAGTCTTCGCGCAGATGACCTCTCCGCTATAGCCCTACTACCAGACGACTACGGAATTAAGGGCGCTGATATAACAGGGCGCATCAACTTTACTCCGCAAAGGCAATTTGCAGGTCAAGTGAAACTCACCCAAATCGCGACGCCTTACGCGACAGCGCAAACTATTTCCGGCCCCGTTATCCTAACACAAGCGAGTTCGAACCAATATGCGTTTGAATTAGATGTCGAAGGCAAAACTCTTGCAATCCGACAAGAACTGCCGATTAAGATAGGCCAAAACGCGACGCTCAAAACAAAGGGTTCTTACAATACAGCAACACAGATTTTACAGCTCCAGCCTAGCAAAATCGTTTCGAATAATGCGTCTTTTTCAACGCAAGGTTCCGCCAATGTGCAGGCAGTGACATTTAACCTAAAGGGCCGTGTCGATGTTCCAGTCCGCTCTCTGGGGGCGGTCCCTGCGGGCAAGTTAGATGCTGAATATACAGTGATAAAAGGCGCGGACACTTCACCCGCTTTAACGACATCAGGAACATATGTGCCAAGCACGGCTCTCCAAGCGCCCTTGCAGGATTTAATTGGCAGCGCCATTCGCTTCAATACGCGCATGCAGCCTATCGAAGGAGGGGTTGTGATCACTGAGGCACGCGTGACTGGTGATAGTATTTCGGGTGTTGCAGAGGGTCGGATCACAGATCGTTTGGACATTAGCGCCGAGGCTACAACCACGACGGCCTTTACATACCAATCTGTTAATTTAGGCGATCAAGCTGATGTGACCATGCGCGTAACTGGCACGCGAGACGACCCTAATTTGCGCTTACAGGCTACGGCATCGTCGATCGAGGCTGGTAATATTGTGTTGTCTGATAATACTCTCAAGGTCGAGGTCCGAGACATTTTCACCCAACCCAAAGGCCCCGCCGAGTTCACGGCGAACAGCGAATACGGTTCAATATCTGCATCAACACAATTTGCGTCGCGCGGTGATAACATCATAGCAAATGATATCGCGCTATCCGTAGGGAATGTGTCTGCGTCTGGGGAATTCACTCTCTTGCCGTCAAAGCTCATTGACGGAAACCTGTCTTTGGACATTCCAAAAGTCAATGATGACGCCGCTCGTGCAAAGTTAGTTCTCACGCCCAAGGGCAAAGGAGAACAGGGTATAGAATTAGATGTATCTGCCAAAAATATTGCTTACAATAATATTGAATTAGATAACTTTGTCGCGCAGGCTTCGGGCACATTCGCGAGCCTTGCTGGTAAAATCGAACTAAAAGGTCGCCGCACGGATGATGCTTTGGCACGTCCGATTGCTTTTGCTGCACCGCTTAGTGTTTCGCGCAAAACGGGTGACGAGCTTGTGATAAGTTTGTCTCCCGAGGGACGATATGGGACACTACAATTTGCGAGCCGCGCGCCGTCGCGTCTGTCTGTTGATGCTGGGAATGTTAGCGCGACTGCACCTTTATTAATTGCGGAACAACCCGTTGACCTCTCTTATCGTCGTTCGCCTGGGGGTGAAGAAGCACTCAGTGTTGACGCTAATAATTTGCCGATCTCTATCCTGCCACTCCCGGGAAATCTGGCCGACTCTCGGGGACGATTAAATATCGCACTAGATATTGGAGCCAAAAATGGTCGCCCTCAGGGCAGCGGGACTATCACCGCAACTGATTGGCGAGGATTTGGTATGGAAGAGGGAAGCGGCATCAATTTGAATGTGCTCACTGATCTAAAACCCAATTCTGCTGACTTTACATTGCGCAGTAGTGCGACATCGGGATTAAACGCATCTGGTAACTTATCAGTGCCGCTTCAGACAGGGGACAGCCTTGTCGCTCTAAGTCTAAATATGACAGCCCCTCTGTCGGGCGGCTTTAGTCTCGCAGGGCCAGCTGGCTCTGTTTTGGGCTTGATGGTGCCCAGCGAAACTGATCCCGAAGGGCAATTAAATGCGTCAGTTAATATTGCAGGCACCTTGTCTGAACCGCGAGTCTCTGGCCAGGCACGCGGCTCAGATATGGCTTTCGAAGCATTAGTCCTGGGCACGCAAATTCGCGAGGGGCGCTTTACGGCACAATTTAACAACCAAAATCTCTCAGTTTCTGATGTCTATTTCACGGACAATCAAGGCGGCAATATAACGGGGCAAGGACAGTTCACGCTAGGCGAATTTGGTCGCCCATTGGGGAAGCTCACCATAACAACACAGCAATTCTATGCGCTAGACCGTCGGGATTTTCTGGCGCGTGTGAGCGGTGACGTGACCTATGAGAGCCTGCCCAAAAAGGCCTCACTTACGGGCAATGTGAAAATCCTCAAAGCCGAAGTAAAGCAATTCGCCCGCGGTGGCACAAGTGTGATTGAAATTGACGTCGAAGAAATTAATAAACCCGGCAAGACGGAAGAGGCACCAGACCCTCGACCTATCCTGCCCATTAATCTCTATATAAAAATTGATGCGCCACGCGAAGTTTTTGTTCGCAGTCGCGGGCTTGATGTCGAATTATCTGTGAACGCAGCCATCAAAGGCACGGTTGATAATCCAGAGATTAAAGGTCGGGCTGACGTTATACGAGGGGGTTACCGCTTGGCGGGCAAAACGCTTAATTTTAATGAAGGGTCTGTGATTTTTGACGGTCCAGTTGACCAGGCGCGCATCTCCCTCAAGGCGACGACTAAGGCGACAAATTTATCTGCATCCGTCGATATTAGCGGCACAGTCGGGACGCCAGAAATAGAGCTGTCCAGCACGCCTGAGCGGCCTGACGACGAAATACTATCAGCATTGCTATTCGGGCGCTCCGCCACGGAGTTGTCTACGATTGAGGCCGCACAGCTAGCAGGTGCCTTAGCGCAGTTCTCTGGCGATGGTGTCGGGTTTGACCTCATGGGCGGGCTGCGCGATTCCCTCGGCGTTGCGCAATTATCCGTGGGCGTGAGTGAAGACGGGTCCGCGCAGATTGTCGGCGGACGCTACTTGGCCAACAATGTTTATTTGCGGGTTTTCTCTGGTGCAGGTGAGGGTCAGACCGGCGCAATAATCGATTGGGAACTTCGCGAGAACTTGTCCTTGCGATCCAAACTTCAAGCCGATAACGAGCAGAGCCTATCGCTAAGTTACAAAAAAGATTTTTAAGATGTGGCCTTACTCTTCGGTGAGTAATTCCTGCGACAGCGCATTGAATCCGCTCTCTTCTGAAATTTTTGTGATGACTTCGGGGCGATCTTTATAGACATTTCGCATCTGCTGGTGTTCGCGTATCAAACCTTCGAAATCACCCAAAACGATACGAGACCGGATGAGGCGTGTCCATCCTTCGGGGTCATCGGGATTATCAGCCAGTCGCAAAGCGAGACCCTCGACCATAGCCGAAATATCTGGGGCTTCGGGCGTAGACGCTGTTTGTAAATTCGCTGGATCGCTGAGCGAGGGAGAGCCTATGCGGGCATAAATGCCGATGGCCGCACCAACAAATAGAAGCATGAAAACACTGACCAATGTTTTCGCCGTTTGCGTTTTCGCTGGCAGCAAGGGACGCACGAGCAATAACGCTGTGAGTACCGCCAAAATTAACGCAATCAGCCAAATCATCATGACGCTCGCCGTTTCCCGCTCACCATAAACCAAATTAAACCGCCGACCATGACGAGGAAGGGCAGAAACCAGAGCGCGTATGTATTGCCTTGAACGGGCGGTTTAAGAAGGACGTAATCACCATAGCGTTCCTGCATGTAATCAATAACTTCGGCTTCGCTATCGCCCGCGCTCAACCGTTCCCGCACGAGCTTGCGCATATCTGCGGCCAATAGTGCGTCGCTTTCTTCGATGCTTTGATTTTGACAGACAACGCAACGTAAGGCGTGGCCAACGTCTTTCGCCCGTGTTTCCAGATCACTATCTTGCGCAAAAGCGGGCGCGGTAAACAGGAAAAATGCAATGATTAGATATTTCACCCTTCAGCCTCCAGCTTTGCAATTAACGGCTTGAATGTGTTCTCCCAGTCAACCCTATCAATCGGGCCGATATGTTTATAGCGGATTCGGCCAGAGGCGTCTGTGATGAAAGTTTCTGGTGCCCCCACGACACCAAGGGGGATCGCCAAAACGGATTCGGGATCAAAGATTATGATATTATAGGGATCGCCGCGCTCTGCCAGCCATGCCTGACCTTTTGCGCGCTCGTCCCGCCAGTTAATCCCGATCATGTTGACGCGGTCTTCGCGAGCAATGTCCATCAATATGGGGTGTTCGACGCTGCAGGCGACACACCATGACCCGAATACATTAATCACGCTGACTTGCCCTTGGAGCAAGCTTTCGGTCAGAACGGCGTCAGGGTCATATAACTCGCTTAGGGAGAAGTCGGGGAAGGGCTGATCAATGATAACGCTGTCGAGTTTGCGTGGATCACGTGTAAGCGCGAAGGCAAACGCAATGCCCAAAAGAACGAACAGGATCAGGGGGGCAAACCGTTTCATGACACGTCTACCCGCCGTCTTCCAATAGACAAGAAACCGCCCAGCGCCATGAGAAATGCGCCTAGCCATATCCAAGTTACAAGCGGCTGATAATTCGCGCGAATAATATAGCCATTATCTGGCGTGCCTTCGCCAATGCCGACAAAGAGGGTGTGGACGGGGCTAAAGTGAAAACCAGCTTCGGTTGTAACCATATTGCGGACGGGATAAAAGCGCTGTGCTGTCGTCAGTGTTTTGATCTCTCGTCCGTTCTTCGTGATCGTCACAGGGGCGCGGAGAAATTCGTAATTTTGTTCTCGCCCGCCTTTTGGCTGACCCAGCGTAAAGGTGTAGCCCGCGACCTGCATCGACTCGTTTTGTTTTAAGCGCCCGATCGTATCATCGGCCCAAACTGACATTGTCACGGCGCCCACGGTAAAAATTGCGACCCCGAAATGGCCAAAGAAAAAGCCCCAGCGGTTCATGGGCTGCTGACGTAGCAGTGCCCACTTCCATTGCGCGCGCTTGCCCATTGCCAAGACGGCTCCAATAGCCAGATAGGCTGCGAGGGCGAGGCCAAGATAGCCGAGCGAGTCTTTGATAAAATATAGCGCGAGGCCGATTGTGATCAGGGCGGGGGCGACAAACTTTAAGAGCTTCATATCCGACAATGCTCCACGGTTCCACTTGAGCAAAGGCGCGGCCCCCATGAAGATAATCAATACGCTCATTATTGGTGCGAAAGTTAAATCGAAATAGGGCGCCCCAACACTGATTTTCTCGCGACGGATTGCATCAATGATGACGGGATAAAATGTACCCAAGAAGACTGTCAGCGTGGCCGTGGCGAGTAGGATATTATTGAGGACTAAGCCGCCATCGCGGGATAGACGATCAAACTCACTCGTAGAAAAAAGCGTTTTTGCTCGCAAACCATAGAGCAGTAATGCGCCGCCCGTGGCAATTCCCAGGAGCGCGAGCAACACTACGCCGCGTTCCGGGTCAACAGCAAACGCATGAACGCTCACCAAAATGCCAGACCGAACCACAAATGTGCCAATGAGCGAAAGCGAGAAGGCGGTGATTGCGAGCAGCACTGTCCAATGGGCCAAACTGGGTCGTCGCTCTAGCACCATAATGGAATGGATAAGGGCTGTTCCGATCAACCACGGCATAAAGGAGACGTTCTCGACAGGGTCCCACATCCACCAGCCGCCCCAGCCAAGTTCGTAATAGGCCCAGATGGAACCGATTGTGATGCCGAGTGTGAGGAAGCTCCATGCGATGAGAGTCCAAGGCCGCAACCAAGCCGCCCAATCCTTATCGACCTTGCCCAGCACAAGCGCCGCAATCGACATCGAAAACGCCAGCGAAAACCCGACATAGCCTAGGTATAAAAGCGGCGGGTGGATCGCGAGGCCAGGGTCTTGGAGTAACGGGTTCAGCCCGTTACCGTCCAGCGGCACGGGGTTAAGGCGATCAAACGGGTTGGACGTGAATAGGATAAAGCTGAGAAAGCCAACGCCGATCATGGCTTGTACAGACAAGGTCATTGCGCGGAACTTCGCTGGCAGTTTGGCAGAGCGCATCGCAAAAGCTGCGCCAAATCCCGCGAGCATCACCATCCAAAGCAGGATTGATCCTTCGTGATTCCCCCACACGCCAGTGATTTTATAAAGTAGCGGCTTGGCCGTATGGCTGTGCCCTGCGGCGAGTTTGACAGAGAAGTCACTGGCCACAAATACGAGAGTCAGCAAGAAAAATGAAAGCAGCAGAAGGGCGCCTTGAATCTTGGCGGCGTTGGTGCCGAAATTCATCAGCGCGTCATTATCTCGCCGCACGCCGATTGCAGGTAAAATCGATTGCGCCACGGCCACGATCAGGGCGAGGATCAATACAAAATGTCCGAGTTCGGCGATCATAACGCTGCCATACCACAGTTGATATTTGATGCAATCTGACGGGGTGTGGCATATCCTTCAATTTGCATATATATTTGTGATAGCAAGAATTGAAGGCCGCTATGGCGCAGTTCACCCTCTGCGAAGCATAGGCTAGCCTACCAGATTGATCGCAGCGGGGATCAGGTAGCCTTGAATCCAGTAAAGCCCCAAAATCGCCACTAGAAACGCCAAGTCCAAGCCGCCCATTGGCGGGATAACGCGACGAAGCGGACGCAAAATGGGCTCAACAATGCGCTCAACGAGGCCGTAAATTTGCGCCATCATCGGATTGCGTAGGTTCACGACGTTAAATGCGATCAGCCAGCTAAACACCATGTAGATAAACATGATGAGGATCAGAAGGCTGATCAGCGGGCTGACAAAATAAACCAAAATTGATTGTAGCAAATTCATGAAGTGTCTCTTTCAGTTAGGCCGCAATTTAGATATCTGGCATGACGCTCATTTAGGCAGGACTGTGGCAAGGGGCAAGGGCAATCCGCCGAAACTAAGGCAGTTTTCCGCCCACGAGCCGCCATAATGCCCTGTTATCCCTATTCTTAAGATCAAAGAGAAAGGGTTGAGACTATGTATGAAATGAGTTTAGTAAAGGAACGTGCTTATTCACCGCGCCGGGCTGGAGACAAATCCATGGCTAAAATTTACCTTGTCGAC
This sequence comes from Litorimonas sp. RW-G-Af-16, assembly GCF_048319245.1. GTDB lineage: Bacteria > Pseudomonadota > Alphaproteobacteria > Caulobacterales > Maricaulaceae > Litorimonas. Next base: position 1,959,529 of record NZ_CP166993.1, on the reverse strand, counting down.
GATGATGAGAATATCCTGACATCCGTGTCTATGTTCCTGGAGAGCGAAGGATATGAAGTTCGTAAGTTTCACGACGGTGTCTCGGCGCTTGAAGCGCTGAAAGCGTCGCCGCCTGATTTAGCTGTTTTTGACGTGAAAATGCCGCGCATGGACGGGCTGGAATTACTCCGCCGCCTTCGCCAGACGTCTAATCTGCCCGTGATCTTTCTCACGTCCAAGGACGATGAATTTGACGAAGCCATCGGCTTTAATATGGGGGCTGATGATTATATCACCAAACCCTTTAGCCAGCGCTTGCTGGGAGAGCGGATCAAGGCTGTGTTGCGCCGTGCCTCGTTGACGTCGATCGAAATGCCTGTGCCGCAGGAAGGTGACGACAAAGTCATTCGCCGCGGCAAGTTGCTGCTCGATCCTAATCGTCACGCGTGTTCGTGGAATGGAGAACCCGTGCGCTTGACCGTCACAGAATTTCTTATTCTTGAAAGCCTCGCCAAGCGGCCGGGCTACGTCAAATCGCGTGATCAGTTGATGGATGCGGCCTATGATGATCAAGTTTATGTCGATGACCGCACGATCGATAGCCATATAAAACGCCTCCGTAAAAAATTCCGCAAGACGGATAAGACCTTCGATGGTATTGAGACGTTATATGGCGTCGGATACAAATATAAAGAAGCCTAAGTCGGTCTCCCTCAGATCGAAACTTAGGATGCATAAAAAAGCCGAGACGGTCGCCGTCTCGGGCAATAAAAATAGTGATGTATCACCGTCAGAGCGCACGCGGACCAAGATACGCGATAGACGTCGCGGCCCGCGTCGGTCACTACTGACCTCGCGCCTGACCCGCAATATTTTCTTCTCTAACATCATTGGCTTGATGATCCTCGTTTTTGGAGCTTTGGCGATGAACCGCTTTGAAAGCGGGTTGATCGAGGCGAAAGTCGACAATCTGCGCTCGCTGGCCGCGACGATCACAACGGTCATCAGCGAGCAGGCCACAGGATATGGCGGCGCGGCAGAGCTTGATTTGGAGGGTGCACGGCAAGTCCTACGCGGTGTCAATGTGCCAGAGGGTTGGCGTGTGCGCCTCCATGATGATGCTGGACAAGTCGCTTTGGATACGGAGGCGCTCGACGATACAATCTCTATGTCGACGCTGGATCCGATTATTACAGAGCAGCCCGATCCGCGCTGGCAAGATGTCTGGCAGGAGAGGGTCCGGAGTTGGATGTCAAAGGCCGCCTTTAATTTACCTTGGCGAAAGCATCGCCGCGATGCTTGGCGGCGTGATTTAAAGCTGGATGTGGATAAAGCTCTGGCGGGTGAACCTGCTGAGGGGCCGCGTTATGACGCCGATGACAACCTGATTGTGACAGTATCTCTGCCCGTCAAACGCGTGCAGCAAGTATTGGGCGTTGTGACAGTCGAGAGTAATGATGTCGCAAGTATTGTCAGTGCGGAGCGCCGTGCGCTGGCGCCAATCATCACGCTTGCTTTTATCGCAACGCTGCTGTCATCCATGGCGCTGACTTTGTTTATTACCCTTCCCATGCGCCACCTTGCCAGGGCGGCGGAGATTGTGACGCGCAGTTCGGAGAAGCGTGACGCTATCCCAGACTTGTCTTCCCGTCGGGATGAAATCGGTGACTTGTCCACTGTGATGAGAGAAATGACTCAGGGGCTCTACACGCGCATTGACGATATTGCAGATTTTGCCGCCGATGTAGCGCATGAAATCAAGAACCCACTGACCAGCCTGCGTTCGGCGTCCGATACTTTGCGCGTCGCGAAAACTGACGAGCAACGGGCCAAGCTGATTGATATTATTCAACAAGATGTGGGCCGGATGGATCGCCTGATTTCGGATATTTCTAAAGCCTCAAAAGTCGACGCAAACCTCGCGCGAGAGACGGCGCAGACATTGGACGTTAGTGAGATTATTCGAAATATCACAGAATTCTATAGCCAAACGCGCAGTGGCGAAGGGCCAAGCGTTGTGAATTACTCCAAGCTGCCCGACGACGACCCCGTCTTTATTCGCGCCTTTGAGACGCCCTTCGCGCAAGTCTTACGCAATTTGATCGATAATGCGCTTACCTTCTCACCGCCAACCGGCATTGTCGGGATTGGTGCGAAAACAACGGATGGTCGTGTTTTCATCATTGTCGAGGATCAGGGGCCAGGCATCCCAGAGGGGAATGAAGAAACAGTTTTTGACAGGTTTTACACACAACGCCCAAAAGGCGCACAATTTGGCTCTCATTCGGGCTTAGGTCTTGCGATTTGTCGCCAGATTATAACTGCGCATAAAGGCCTCATTTATGCTGAAAACCGTATATCTGACGAGGGCAAAGTTGTAGGCGCGCGTTTTGTCGTAAATGTCCCGCGTCAAACCCGCGGCGGCGGGCCGTCTGCGCCTAAAAACACGGCAAAAAAAGCGAAGCGCTTCGGGCGCTCAAAGCGGTAAATTTCGCTTCCCAAATCGTTTTTTATTTGATTATGTGAGCGATCAAATAGGAGAATTTTGTGATTGGTCTTGTGATTGTCACCCACGGGGAATTGGCGACAGAATTACGTCGCGCGACAGAACATGTCGTCGGCCCTCAAGAGGGGCTCGCCACAATTTGCATCGGCCCTGATGACGATATGGAGAAGCGTCGCGAAGACATCCGCGCTGCGGTTAACGGTGTTGATACGGGCAAAGGCGTTATTCTGCTGACAGATATGTTTGGCGGCACGCCGTCCAATCTTGCGATTTCTATGCTGCGCGAGGGATCTGTTGAAGTGTTGGCGGGGGTAAATTTGCCTATGCTGATCAAGCTGGCCGAGGCCCGCAATAATGTGTCGCTGAATGAAGCCGCAGAAAAAGCGAAAGATGCGGGGCAGCGTTATATCGCGATTGCGTCGAAAATTTTGGCGGGTGAAACTTGAGCCCTGCCACACACTCTGACGCGCCCGTTGTCGCGGCCACCGTCACACTCCTCAATAAGCGCGGCCTGCATGCGCGTGCTTCCAACAAATTCATGGAATGTGTCATACAATTTGACGCCGAAGTTCTCGTGCGCAGTCACAATGATGTTTGCGCCGAAACTGTTGTTGCTGACTCCGTGATGGAATTGCTCTTGCTTGGATCTGCTTGCGGCGAAGATTTGACGATTTCTGCGACAGGAAAAGAAGCTGACGCAGCTGTCGCTGCTCTGGTGAAGTTGGTGGAAGACCGCTTTGGAGAGGGCGAATGATCGCACGCCTTATATGCAGCTTTGCCTGTATTGGCATGATTGTCATATCGGGATGCGCCACCAAAGACGTCTTTATGCCGCGCAGCGAATATCCGCCCGACCCCTGGGTAAAGGGCTACGCTGATAAGGATGACTGCTTGGGCGGCGAAAAGCTGGCGGCAATGAATTTTGTTTTGCCAGACTATCCGCGCCGTTCATTTAATTCAGGACGGCAAGGGTGGGTGATTATGCGCTTGGACGTCAACACGGCAGGGCAAACAGAAAATGTGACGGTTGAACGGTCTGTGCCAGAGGGCTTGTTTGAAAAAGCGTCGCGTCAGGCCGTCGAGGCTTGGACCTTTGCTCCGCCTGCTGATGGAGCCTTACAGAATTGCCGTGTGCTGCTGCGCTTCCGCGCTGGCAAAGTTTCGCTCGGCGGCTAAGTCTGTCGCTTGACCTCTTCGTCTTAAAATTAAATATCTGGTGACATAGTTCAGTCATATTGATTTTGAACACTTTGCCTGCGCAACGTAGTTTGAGCGACTTGATGGAATACAGTTTGAGGAACCGACGTAATGGCTAAGAAAAAATTCTTTGGCACGGATGGTGTGCGAGGCCGCGCAAATATTGGTAAAATGACGCCGCAGAAAGTCATGCGACTCGGCCAAGCGGCGGGCACATATTTCCGCAAGACACAGCCACGCCGTCCAAGTGTTGTCATCGGCAAAGATACACGTTTGTCAGGTTATATGATTGAACCCGCCCTCGTCGCGGGTTTTACCTCGGTCGGTATGGACGTCAAACTGACAGGACCAATCCCGACTTCCGCAGTCTCGCTGCTGACTCGCACTTTGCGCGCGGATATGGGCGTCATGATTACGGCGTCGCACAATCAATTCGCAGATAACGGGATCAAGTTTTTTGGCCCTGACGGTCGCAAGTTGTCCGATGAGGCCGAACACGAAATTGAGAGTTTTTTGGCCGAAGACGAACGCGGGCTGGCTGAGTCAGAAGACCTTGGGCGCGTGGTGCGGTATGAAGATATGCAGGCGCGCTATATCGAAATTGTCAAAGCCTCTTTCCCGCGTCGGATGCGCCTTTCAGGTTTGAAAATCGTGATCGATTGCGCCAATGGGGCCGCCTATAAAACCGCGCCTGCCGCTCTGTGGGAGTTAGGGGCAGATGAGGTGATACCGATCGGTGTTGCGCCGAATGGCAAAAATATCAACCAAGATTGCGGGTCAACCCATACCGATCTTCTCGCCAAAACAGTGGTGGAGCAAGGCGCGCATTTAGGCATTGCTTTGGACGGTGATGCAGACCGCTTGATCATGTGCGACGAGACAGGACGCATTGTAGACGGGGATCAACTATTGGCCTTAATCGGCTCAGGCTGGCACGTCAAAGGGCAGCTCTCACGCCCTGGGATTGTCGCGACTGTCATGTCTAACTTAGGGCTAGAGCGGTTTATCCAAGACCGAAATCTTGAATTTATCCGAACAGATGTCGGCGATCGCCATGTGGCGGCGCGGATGAGAGCGGATGGATATAATGTCGGTGGTGAGCAGTCGGGTCATATTTTGATGACCGACTTTACGCCAACGGGGGACGGCACGGTCGCAGCCCTCCAAATTCTGGCAGAGATTATTCGCTCTGGCAAACCCGCCAGCGAGACATTGAACTTGTTTGAGCCAGTACCGCAATTACTAAAGAACGTGCGCTATTCAGGACAATCGCCTCTGGAGATGAAAGATGTACAAGCGGCGATAAATGATGCCCAGGCGATGTTTGGAAATTCAGGACGCGTCTTAGTCAGGGCGTCTGGAACTGAACCTCTCATTCGGGTGATGGCCGAGGGCGATGATGCGGGTAAAGTCGAGACAATAACGGATGATCTCGTCGCTCTGATCGCAAAGCTTGCGGCGTAAATCACGTCTGGCAAAGGCGGGCTGAAATCCGCTCTTTTATTCGCGCACGCACTCCGCTAAGCCCTCTGATAAAGCTGAGCGGGCCACGGCATGATGGAGGCGGTAATGTCTCTATGATGCTGGTGATTAAAGGGAAAAGCTAAGGTGCTACCAGACGTTCTGGACATGCAATTCTGGATCACGGTGGGATCTGTCATATTGGCAGTTCTCGCATGCGGCTTTGCCCTGCGCACTTTGTCGAATCAGGGCAAATCATCCGCGCGTTGGAAGCAGAAATCCGCTGAACTTGACCGTCAAGTTGGGCGGTTTGACTCGATCTTTGGCACCTATCCTGGCCTGATTTTGGTATGGGAAGAGGCTGCGCCAGATCCGAATTCTGATTGGGGCAAGCCGCGCTTATTCGGCTCACCAGCCGCCCTCGCATCGATGATGCGGTTTGCAGAGGCTGGAAAGTCCAAAGATACGGCGCAGCGCGTGTTGAACGGGCTAGCTGATCTGAACACGATTTCAGAATCTGTTGAGGACAAGACTTTACGCACCTATATCGCGCAACTTCGAACAACGGGGACTCCTTTTTCGATCTCAATCGTGCTGCCCGAAGGGAATGTGATTGAAGTTGATGGGCGTGTTGCGGGTCGTCAAGTCGTGCTGTGGTTAGAGGACTCCTCTATTCGCGGCGAAGATGAGCGCACAGCCATTTCGCGGTTTGAGACGAATAAAATAACGGCCGAGGTCGATCCTGTCGCCTTCATTGAAATGATGAGCCGTGCCCCTTTCCCGCTTTGGCGGATGAGCGGCAGTGGGCGCCTGAACTGGGTCAATGCTGCTTATATTGACGCGGTAAAAGCCGCCAATATGCGTGATGTGCTGAACAATCAAATCCACCTCGATGAAAAAGCAGCCAGCCAAGCGAAAGTGGTTTTGCAAACGCATGAGCGTGTCGAAGATGTTCGTAATATTGTGTTGGCGGGGCAAAATCGCGCTACAGCCGTGTCGTTATTTCCTGTCAGTGGCGGCGTGGCAGGTATCGCCACGGACGCGACAGAAACCCATCAACTCCGCCAAGCTTTGTCGCAGCAAGTGCGGGCGCATGACGAGCTGCTAAATGCGATGGACGAAGCCGTTGTGATCTTTGGCCCTAACCAAAAAATGCGCTTTCACAATAAAGCTTTCGCACAGCTATTCGGAATTGACGAGGGTTGGTTTAAGGGCGCACCGTCCCATGGTTACTGGCTCGATCATTTGCGCGAACGTGAACTCCTGCCTGCGCAAGCTGACTATCAAGCGTGGAAGACGAGCGAATTGCAGCTCTACACAGAATGGCCGGAGGAAATGCCGGACGCACTATGGGGACTTCCCGATGGGCGAACGCTGCGTTTAGTGCGGATGCGCGATCCGCAAGGCGGAATTTCGCTCATGTTCTCTGACATGACGGACGCGCTGACACTCAAGGGTCAGCTCGGGACATTGATAAATGTGCAAGGCGCAACGCTAGATCGTCTATCAGAAGGCATTGCTGTGTTCGGGACGGATGGGCGTTTGAAAATACACAACGCGGCTTTTGCCCGCATGTGGGAGTTATCAGACGACGACCTTAAAGACGGGCCACGCTTCTCTGATTTGATCGAACGCTGCTTGCCGCTTTATCATGATCAAGGATTTTGGGACGAATTAAAAGCGCGGGCGACAGACCCTAATCCTGATGTGCGCCGCCAAGTTGAGGGTGAGATTCGACGCTCGGATGATAAGATGCTGACGTGGCTGTCTAAGCCTTTGCCGGACGGCGCTACCCTTGTGGCGTGGGACGATGTGACTTCTTCCCGCCGCGCCGAAGCCGCTTTGATTGAACGCGCCGAAGCATTGGAAGAAGCTGACCGCATGAAGTCAGAATTTGTTGGTCACGTCAGCTATCAACTGCGCACACCGTTGACGACGATCTCTGGCTATTCCGATTTCTTGCAAAATGGTGGGGCGGGCGAGATGAACGACAAGCAAAGCGAATACGTTTTTGCGATCCAAAGCGCCTCCGAAGACCTCGCGAAAATCATCGATGATATTTTGGATATAGCCGCGATAGAAGCCAACGTGCTCGACCTCGACTTGGGCGATGTGGATGTCTACGCCATGCTAAATACCGCGCTCGATTATGTCGCGACGAAAGCCGATGATACAAAAATCTCACTCGATCTAAAATGTTCAAAAGACATCGGCAAAATCCGGGCGGACGAAACGCGCCTCAAGCAGGTTGTCTATAATTTGCTGTCCAACGCGCTACGTTTCACCAAGCCAGGCGGGGTGATTGAACTAGGGGCGGAGCCTGTCGCCAGCGGGATCAAACTATGGGTGAAGGATGACGGTGTTGGCATCCCGTCAGATCGCCAAGGTCAAGTGTTTGAGAGCTTTGAGAGCAGTAGAGGCGGCGCAGGTCTCGGTCTCGCTCTCGTGCAGCGTTTTGTCGAGCGTCATGGCGGTTGGGTCGAGCTTGAAAGCCAAGAGGGCGAAGGCACCCACGTCACCTGCTACCTCCCCAAAGAAGCTGCCACAGATAGCGCGCATCCAGAATTATTTGCGGATGCGCAGTAGGGCGGCCCTCACCCCCCGTAAACTTACTGCGCTTCTGGCGTGCTCACTTCGATACCGTCAAGGTCATCATTGACCAGGATTTGGCAAGAGAGGCGGGAGTTGTCTTGCACATCTTCGGCGAAATCCAGCATGCTGTCTTCCATATCGTCTTTGGGCTTCAGCTTACCGAGCCAGCTTTCCGCGACATAGACATGACAGGTCGCACAGGCACACGCCCCGCCGCAATCCGCGTCAATCTCTGGCACCATGTTTTGCACGGCGGCTTCCATGATAGACATGCCTTTTTTGGCCTCCACTTCACGAGTTGTGCCAGTGGAGTCTGTGAAAAGAATTTTGGGCATAATGGGCCAGTCCTGTAATTTTTAATCTGTTCTTTATCTAGGGGCTTGTCACAGATTTGCAAGTTGTTAGAGCTTGGGTGTGACGAGTTATCCTTTATCCGATGAGGCAGCGACCTTGGCCTTTGGCGCGCGATTGGCGCGGGTCTTACGCATGGGGGATTGCGTCGCGCTGCGCGGGGAATTAGGCGCCGGTAAAACGACGCTGGTACGAGGCATGATCCAAAGCCAGCTTGGCAACATCGAAGTGCCGTCTCCGACCTATACACTTGTGCAGACCTACGACATGCCAACCTATGAGTTGTGGCATTGCGATTTATACCGCCTTGAGCGGCCGCAAGACGCCTATGAGTTGGGCTTGATCGATGCGATGGACGAGATTGTGAGTGTGATTGAATGGCCCGACCGTCTTGGTGATTTGTTACCAGATGACGCGTTAGAGATTTCTGTTGAATTTGAGGGCGCGGGTCGCGTTGTAAAACTTACGGGTTGGGACGACCGCGATGTCTGACCGCGAAGCCCAGATAGAAGCGTTCTTGGCGCAAGCGGGTTGGGCGAAGGCAAGCCGAACGCCTGTGCCGGGGGATGCGTCAACACGGCGTTACGAACGCCTCACGCTGAACGGAACTGCGGCCGTATTGATGGACGCGCCAAAGGGGGCCGAAGCGCCGAGTGAGCCTGAGGGAGCTAGCATTGAGGATCGGCGCGCGCTGGGCTATAACGCATTGGCGCGATTGGCGGGGCCGAATATCGAAGCCTTTGCCTGTATCGCACATGCCTTGTCGCAAAGAGGTTTTTCTGCGCCGCAGATTTACGCGGCAGATATGGAGGCAGGCCTGATGTTGCTCGAAGATTTTGGGCAAGACGTCTATGCCAAAGTGATCGCGCAAGACGCGGCGGATGAGCGCCCGCTATATGAAGCTGCCGTCGATACGCTCGCCGCAATATATCGCAGCACATTTCCGCAAGTTTTATCCTATCGAGATACGACTTGGCGTGTGCGTGATTATGACGAAGCCGCACTTCTAGCCGAAACAGATTTATGTTTGGACTGGTTTGCGAAAGATTTTGGTAAGTCGTTTGAGGGCGATGCCCGTTCGGAGTTTTACGCGCTTTACGCAGACAGTTTTCAATATCTTGAGGCCCATGCAGATGGCCTATGTCTACGCGATTTTCACGCCGAGAACTTGTTCTGGCTGCCTGTCCGAGACGGTATATCCAATGTCGGTTTGATTGATTTTCAAGACGGATTGTTCGTGCATCCTGCATACGATTTGATGTCGTTAATTACCGATATTCGCCGTGATGTATCAAGGGATTTGAAAGATCATTTAATTGCGCGGTTTTGTGACCGTGCGGGTATAAAAGACGACGTCGATTTTCGGGCGGCTTATGCTGTCTTGTCTGATACAGCGCGGAACGAAATTGCTCGGCTTTCCAGTGCGCGCAGATCTGAAATTTGGAAAGCCGCAATACCGGGCATTGCTCCCGCGCGTGAAGCGTCATTTAATTGATGATCTCGCCCATCCAGCCGTCACCCCAATTCGCACATGGTTTGAAGCTAACTTGCCAGAGGCGCTATCATGACCGCGATAAAAACAGCGATGGTTATGGCCGCAGGCTACGGAACACGCATGCGCCCGCTGACAGATGATCGGTCTAAAGCTATGGTCGAAGTGGGCGGAAAGCCGCTAATTGACCATATGCTAGACCGGCTGGCAGAGGTGGGTGTGACGCGAGCAATCGTAAATGTCCACGCTCACGCTGATCATTTGGAAGCCCACTTAAAAGCACGCAAACAGGGCCCTGAAATTATTATTTCGGATGAACGAGACGATTTGTTAGAGACGGGCGGCGGTCTAGTCAAAGCGCTTCCGCTGCTCGGAAAAGCTCCTATTTTCATCTGTAATATTGACGCGATATGGGTTGAGTTTGCACCCGCCTTGGCGGCGATGTTAGCGACGTGGGACGCGCGAAAAATGGACGAATTATTCTTGCTGGCTCGCCGAGACGCTGCGTTGGGTTATGACGGGCAGGGCGATTTTGACATGTCGCAGGATTTCAGGCTCACCCGCCGCGCTGGAAAAACAGCTCGCTATATCTATGCAGGTGTTGAGATTTTTAAACCTGAATTAGCCAAAGGTTTTGCGCTAGAAAAATTCTCGCGAAATGTAATTTGGAACGACACGCTAAGACGTCTTTCCGTCTTCGGTGTTGAACTGCCAGGCTACTGGATGCATGTCGGTGACCCACGTGCACGGGATGCGGCGGAGGCTGTGTTGCAGCAAGCAAACCGTTGAGCGGAGCGATTCCCCATCCTCGCCACGTTTACAATATGCCGTCTGGTGTGCCGTTCCTGCAATATCTGGCCGAGGGGCTGTCGGCGCATTACGGCGACGCACTTCAAGACGCGCTGATTTTATTGCCCACCCGCCGTGCCGTCCAAGGCATGCGAGACGCGCTCACAGACCTCGCCCAGTCCGAAGGTCGCGGCGCTACGCTCCTACCGCGCATGAAACCTCTCGCGGACATTAACCCAGAAGAGCCGCCTTTTGAGCCGGGCGAATTAATTGGCGAAGTCGCGCCAGCCATGCCGCCCATGCAGCGCCGTTTTGAAATGGCGAAGTTGGTCACAGCGTATCACCGCCGCGCCGCCGACCTCCCGCTTGACCCTGCCACAGCTTTGGCGCTGGCTGATCCATTGCTGGCAATTTTTGATGATGCCGCGATGGAAGAAGTGACGATTACAGACACGGATGAGTGGAAAAATATCTTGAGCGAGTCAGCTTTGCATTTCCAACATGCCGCGACACTCTACCAAATCATTGAGGAATATTGGCCCGCGCGGCTGGCTGAAATTGGTATGATTGAGACGCAGGCGCGTAAGGTGAAATTACTTAATCTGCTGACAGATAGCTGGCGCGAGGCTCCGCCGCGTTATCCCGTGATTATCGCTGGGTCGACGGGCACATTATCGGCGACGGCACGGCTGATGGCCTGTGTTGCGGAACTGCCCCAAGGCATGGTCGTTCTGCCAGGATTACAGGCTAGCACTGACCAAGCGTGGGATACGATTGATGTGCAGCACCCTCAATACTCCCTCAAAAGCTTGCTTGAGCGTATGAAGATGGATCGCGGCGACGTCATAGATTGGCGCAAAATCGTGCCGTCCCTGCAGTTGAAACCGACAGGTGACCTGCCTGTGACTGACCTCCGACGTATGGTAATTAATGAAGCGCTTGTCGCTGTTGATAAAACGAGCGATTGGCTGGGGCGGATAGAGACCCTACAACGCAATCACGGCGACGATATTTTCAATCGCGCCATGGATGGGCTGTCGCTGATTGAAGCGCCGAATGACGAAGATGAGGCGATGAGTATCGCCCTGATTTTGCGTCACGCCTTGGAAACGCCGAAGCGGACAGCGGCTCTTGTGACCCCTGACCAAGGTCTGGCGCGACGCGTTCAAGCAAGGCTGGGGCGTTGGGGAATTTCCGTTGATATGTCGCAAGGCGAGCCGTTATCGCAAACACCAATAGGGGGGCTATTGCTGGCGCTGCTCCAACTTGCGCACGACCCAGAAGGCCCTGTTGAAATTAGCGTCGTTATGCACCATCCACTTTGCGCATTGACGGATGATCCGAATACTTGGCCAGATTTAGAGAAGGCAGAATTTCGCGGGATTCGTCCACACTTCACAGATGCCACACGTCCCGAATTAGTGACGAAACTATACGCCGCGATTGCGCCACTACTTGAACTCGACGGCAAAGCGCCTGCGAGCATTTGGGCATCAGCACTAGTGAGCGCGGCGGAGGCTGTGAGTGAGGGCGGGCGAACGATTTGGGTCGGCTTAGCGGGAGCGCAAGCGGGGCAATTACTGACAGGTCTGATCTCTCACGGCGCTGAATTGCCTGATACAAATTCCGAAGGAATTATCCGCCTTATCCACCGCATGTTACAAAATACAGTTGTGAAGCAGGACAGTAGCAATCAAGCGCGACTCTCAATTTTGGGGCCATTGGAAGCGCGTTTAATTGCCCCTGATGTTGTCATCTTGGGCGGGCTGAACGAGGGCACTTGGCCTGCATCCCCGAGCGTTGATCCTTTTCTGTCGCGGTCTATGCGCAGGGCGATGAGTTTATCTTTACCGGAGCGGCGTTATGGTTTGTCGGCGCATGATTTCGCGGAATTAGCGGCGAACCCATGTGTCTATCTCACCCGTTCTGAACGCAATGATAGCGGGCCAACCGTAGCCGCGAGGTGGGTCTGGCGCTTGCAAACTTTGTTGGCGGGCGCGCTGGGAGAGGGCGCGGCAAAACGGCTCTTACAGACCGGACAGACATACCTGACTGCGGCGCAGTCTTTGGATTATGTTGCAGCAGACGCCATAACGCCAGCTGAGCCGCCACTGCCCAAACCTCCTGTCGATAAACGCTGGAGTTATTACCGTGGGAAGCTGCAGCCAGCGGGCGAGGGGCGACGGATTTCTATGACGGGTGTGCAGACTTGGATACGGGATCCATATGCGATTTACGCAAAGCATTGCCTTGGTTTAGAGGGCTTGGACGATCTGGATATGGCACAGGATGCGCGTCACTTTGGGACTGCACTTCATGCCGCGATCGAGACTTTTTTGATTGAAAACCAAGGTCCATATGACATCTCGCAGAGCGAAATCTTATTGGATCATATCCAAACGCAATTCAAAGAACATCACTATGCCCCAGAGATCATCCACCACGAGATGCCGCGTTTCAATGAAATCGCAAGGCAGTTTTTGGCATGGCTTAAAGACAGGGACATGCAGGGTTTTGAGATTGTTGGCCAAGAAGTCTACGCCAATTACACGTTCGCAACACCGCCTTTCCGTCTGACAGGCGTGGCAGATTTAATTGAACGTAGCCCTGAAGGTTACGCGTTTATCGACTTCAAAACAGGGGTGCCGTCAACTAACGCTGTGGTGACAGCTGGGTTTGATCCGCAGCTGCCTTTGGCAGCGTTCCTCGCGAAAAATGGGGCCTTTAAAGACCAACCAAAGGGCGAGACGACACAGCTTGGTTATCTCCAACTGAAGGGTGCGAATAAAGGGTTTTCCGAGCAAATCGTAACTGCGCCGCATTATAAATCCGGCAAAGATGCGATGACTTTGGCTGCGGAAGCTGAAGAAATATTGAAGCAATTAATTACGGAATTTGACACGCCAGAGACAGGTTATCCGTCGCAACCACGTGTGCAATATCAAAATAAATATGGCGATTATGACCATCTCGCGCGGCGGGCAGAATGGCGCGGAATCATGAGCGGTGACGGGGAGGGCGATACGTGACCCCAACCCGTGAACAGAACTACAATAGCGCGCTCTCGCAGCAGCGCAAAGCCGCCCATCCGCACCATACCCGCTTGGCGTCTGCCAATGCTGGTTCAGGTAAAACGCGCGTTTTGGTGGACCGGGTCTCGCGTCTATTATTACGCAATGTCGCCCCGCAAGACATTCTATGCCTGACCTATACAAAAGCCGCCGCTGCGGAAATGCAGGCGCGTTTATTTAAAAAGCTCGGCCAATGGTCGGTGATGAATGACACCGATTTGAAAACACAACTCGGTGATTCATTTGGGCAGCCATTTGAGGCGATTACCCCGTCGGTCACCTTAAGTCTTGCGCGACAATTATTTGCCGAAGCGTTGGAAACGCCAGAGGGATTGAAGGTCCAAACCATTCACGCTTTTTGCGAAAGGATACTTTCCCGCTTCCCGATTGAGGCGGGTGTTATGCCTGGCTTTGAGCCGTTGGATGATGATCAACAGCGAGAATTGCGCGCTGAAATTCGCGAGCAAATTTTGATTTTGGCGGCGTCAGACGATGATCCTGAACTCACCGCTGCCTTGGCAAAATTGAGTGTCGCGCGGGCGGATAAGACGCTGGATGAGTTATTTAATTGGGTGGTCGGATCGCCTGAAAAAATCAAACGCTGGGCCGCCACAGGTCAGTCAGATTTAGCGTCACGCTTAAAATTGCCAGAGGACGAGACGCAACGAGCGGTGGCAGAAAAGCTATGGCAGAGCTTGGACCAAAGAGACTTGAAAGCCATTGCCGACGCCCTTTCACAATCATCATCAACGGATGCCAAACGCGCTGTTGCGATAGAGGCCGCTTTAGAGGCATCCGATGCTATGGACGCTGTTCAAGCTCTCAGCACGATGTTTTTTACCAAAGCGGGCAGTCCGACAAAAAGTTTTTATACCAAGGGCATAGCTGAGCCGATCAAGACCTCTATCGATCAGATCGCTGTGCATGTGATCCAAGCAGAGCAAGACCGTCGCGGTACAGTCATGCTGGAAATGAGCCGTGATATTCTGACAGTCGCCACGCGGTTTTCTACCCTTTACGCATCGCGCAAACATGATCTCCGCGCGCTCGATTTCTCGGATCAGATATTACTGGTGCGAGACTTGCTATCGGATGCTGCTGTGGCGGATTGGGTGCGTTATAAGCTCGATGGTGGGATCGAACACATTTTGGTGGACGAAGCGCAAGATACATCGCCTGAGCAATGGCAAATTATTGACGCGCTAGCCGCGCCGTTTTTCCAAGATGACCCAGACCGCAAACCGTCGAACCCTCGCACGCTCTTTGCAGTGGGCGATGAGAAGCAATCGATTTACAGTTTCCAAGGTGCTGACCCACAGCGATTTTTGGACCAAATTCAATATTATGCTGGCTTGTCCGATCTAGGCGAAGTGCGAATGCGCATGTCGTTTCGATCAACGCAGCAAGTCCTTGATATGGTGGATCACGTGTTAATCGAAGGTGGGGCGCTGCGGGAAATGTTTGATACCGACTATCCGCCCGCATCGGATATCGCGCGCCATATTGCGTTTCGCGAGGATAGCGGCTGTGTCGAATTATGGCCGATCGTGCCAAAACTTGAGGACGTGAAGGAAAAAGCGCCTTGGGACACGACGCCTGTCGATGCGCTGGGCGAGCGGCATCAACGGGTCCGTCTGGCGCAGCAGATCGCCCGCACCATTCGAGCGTGGATAGATGCTGGGGAACCAATTTTTGATCGCGATCTTGGTCGCACTCGGCCAGTGCATGCAGGCGACGTTCTGATTCTCGTGCAGCGCCGCAATGCATTTTTTGACGCGATCATTCAACAACTCAAAAAACACGATGTGCCTGTCGCGGGGGCTGATAGGCTGACACTAAAAGATGCGATTATTGTCAAAGATTTACTGTCGCTGTGTCGGTTTGTTTTACTGCCTTTGGACGATTTATCTCTGGCGGAAGTTCTAAAATCTCCGATATTTGGCTTTGATGATGACGCCTTGTTTGAAGTTGCCGTTGATCGCGAGGGTGCGTTGTGGGAGGCGGTGAAATCTCGTCGCCCTGATATCGCCGAAGCTCTTGAGCAGATGATCGCGGATAGCCTCTCACTGCCGCCGTTTGATTTTTTGACAGCAACGCTAGAGCGGATGGACGGGACTGGTCGGAGCCTGCGAGAGCGGTTCTTTAAGCGGCTCGGAATGGAAGCGCGGGAGGCGCTTGATGCTTTTTTGGCCCGCGCGCTTGACCATCAATATCGCCGTGCGCCGAACCTTCAATATTTCGTCCGCGATTTCTCGAGTAATGATGTGCAGATCAAACGTGACCTTGACCTGGCCACTGGGCAAGCTCGCGTCATGACTGTGCATGGGGCCAAAGGCTTGGAAGCACCCATCGTATTTCTGCCCGACACAACAGCGGTGCCTGTGGCCAAGGATCGTTTAATCCCAGTTGGGGCGGGATATGCGTGGGCACCGCCTAAATCAGAACGCCCCGAAGGGCTGCAAGACGCTTTTGAAGCGCATGCGCTCAAGACGTCGCAAGAGCAGTTGCGGTTGCTTTATGTTGCCATGACACGGGCCGAGACGCGCCTAATTATCTGCGGGTCACAGCATGGCCGCACGGAAAATGGCTATCAGGACGGCAGTTGGTATGATCGCGTCAAGTCGGCCTTTGAACAGGTTGCGACAACCGTTGATACGCTGCCTACGACCGACAATGAAACCATAGAGATTTTGCGATTCGGTGAGTTACCATCAGCCTTAGACAAGACCTCAACTCTCGCGGCTTCGGACACGTTTGATGCCCCTCATTGGATGCGTGAGTTACGGGCGCCAGAGCATTTGCCCCCCGGCTCAGCCCATCGCACTTGATGGACGGTATGCGCGACACGCTCTCGCCAAGTTCGCCAAGCGCGGCGCAACAAAAAGGGCGTTATCAGCGCGGGATAATTATTCACAAGCTTCTCGAAGTTTTACCTGATTTTGAACGTGAGAGGCGGACTGAAATTGCGGGTCAAATTTTGGCTAAGATACACCGTATTGTCCGCGCAGCAAAAGCAAGATTTTATTGATGAGGTTACGGCGGTGTTAAACCACCCTGACTATGCAGATTTGTTCGCCCATGGCTCCCGCAGCGAGGTTTCAGTTGCGGGAAAAATTCATGTGGGGTCAGAGGCTATTTGGTTGAATGGACAGATTGATAGGCTGTGTGTGCAAGGCGACCGTGTCCTGATCGTTGATTATAAATCGGATCGCGACCCGCCTGTCAGTCCAGATATGATTGCCCCGCAATATCTCGCACAAATGGCGGCTTACCGTGCTTTGATCGCAGAGGTTTATCCAGATCACACCGTCGATGTTGCCCTGTTGTGGACCGAAACGCCGCGCCTCATGCCGCTCCCAAAAGCAATGCTGACGGAGGCCTTGCAAAACATTGAGGCGCTTCCTAAATCTATCCTACCATAATGTTTTTCTAAGGAGCGCCTCATGGCCACGGTTAAAGTTTCTGATGCGAGTTTCAAAGATGACGTGATCGCGTCTGATAAGCCTGTCCTCGTTGATTTTTGGGCAGAATGGTGTGGCCCCTGCAAGCAAATCGGCCCTGCGCTCGAAGAGATTTCAGAGGAAATGGGTGATCGTATTAAGATCGCGAAAGTCAATATTGACGACGATCCAGAAACGCCTGCAAAGTTTCATGTGCGCGGCATCCCGACACTGATGATCTTCAAAGAAGGTCAAGTTGTAGCCACGAAAGTCGGTGCCATGACAAAATCGAAATTGGCAGAATGGGTTGCGGAACACGCATAGCCGCGACGACTAAAGGCTGATATTCCCTACGCGCTGACCTTTAAAACTTCGCCTGACAAATATAGCGATCCGCAAATCAAGATACGCGGCGGAATGATCGGTTGATCCGTTGTTTGCCGTGACAGGGCTTCGCCCGTATTGATCGCGCGTTGCACGGCATCTGCGAGGTTGTTGGCGACTTGACCAATCAGACCGCGAGCCTCTGCAATTTCAATGAGCGTTTCTGGTGCAAGGGCGGCGTGGCCATCTATAGAGACGCCAATAACTGCGCTTGCGAGACCTTCATATGCGTCCAAAAATCCCCCGATGTCCTTATTGGCTAAAATGCCCGTGATGAGAATTAGCGGTCGGGAGGTGACAGATTCTAGCTCGGCCATGGCACTGGCGACGGCGCGCGCGGCGTGTGGATTATGCCCGCCATCAAGCCATAATTCGCCGCCGCTTTCCGTGACCATGTCGGCATATGGCCCTTGGGTTAGGCGCTGCATGCGGGCTGGCCACTTGGCGTTTTTCAGCCCATTGGCTATTGCTTTATCCGATATTTTCATATGTCGCGCGAGGGCAATAGACAGCCCCGCATTGGAAATCTGATGCTCCCCGATCAGCGCAGGAAGAGGCAGATCGAGCAAGGTTTGCGAGCTTTCATAAACGAGCCGTCCATGCTGCCCATAAGTTTTGAAATCCTGATCTTGAAACTGAATTGGTGCGCGATGTTTTTGCGCTTCGGCGTCCATAACGGCGTTCACAAGTTCGCCTTGCTTGCCAATGTAAACGGGCACATGGTCTTTGATGATCCCAGCCTTTTCGCGGGCAATCCCAGCGAGGTCACGACCCAAAAATTCGGCATGATCATAGTCGACAGGGGCGATACCGCATATGGCAGGGTCAAAAACATTCGTCGCGTCAAACCGTCCACCAAGCCCTACCTCGATAATCGCAAGGTCGGCTGGAGCTTCAGAAAAGGCGAGAAACATGGCTGCTGTCGTGGCCTCAAAAAATGACAAAGGTGCGCCGTCATTGGCGGCTCCGCACCCGCGTAATAACATCCAGCAATGTCGCATCGTCGATCTCTTGGCTGGCGACAACGATACGCTCGTTAAAGCGGACCAAGTGCGGCGAGGTATAGACATGGACTTTCAGCTCGTCCGCCTCCGCCATGGCGCGCAGCATGGCAATCGTTGATCCCTTCCCATTTGTCCCAGCGACATGCACGGCGGGCGGCAGGAGGTGTTGCGGATTGCCGAGCTTGGCTAGCACATCCAAAACACGCCCTAGGCCGAGATCAATTTTTTTTGGGTGAAGCGCGGTGAGCGCGGCGAGCGCCTGTTCCAAGTCTTGCGCGGCAGCCGAGCTAGGCGTCGACATAATCGCGCGTCGGTTCGGCCTGCATCAGCACAGCGAGAATTTGGGCGAGCGTTTTGCGCATTTCGCTGCGCGGGACAACGCGGTCAATCATGCCTTTTTCTTCCAGGAACTCAGCCCGCTGGAACCCTTCGGGCAATTTCTCCCGAATGGTCTCTTCAATCACGCGCGGGCCAGCGAAGCAGATCAATGCGCCTGGTTCGGCCAAATGCACATCGCCTAGCATGGCGTAGCTGGCAGTAACGCCGCCTGTCGTCGGGTCGCATAACACCACGATATAGGGCAAGCCCGCTTCGCGCATACGCTGCACGGCGATTGTGGTTCGCGGCATTTGCATCAATGATAATGCGCCCTCTTGCATCCTTGCGCCGCCAGCAGCGGTGAAGACGACGAGCGGGAGTTTATGTGCCACCGCATGTTCAGCCGCCGCAATCAAGCCTTCGCCCGCCGCCATGCCGAGTGAGCCGCCCATAAAGGCAAAATTCTGCACTAGCACAACAGTCTCAATGCCGTGAATTCTGCCGACGCCGATGCTCATTGCGTCGTCATCGCCAGTTTTGGCACGCGCTTTTTTCAAGCGGTCTGTATATTTTTGGTCGTCTTTAAATTTCAGCGGATCTTTGGCGACTGAGGGAATCGACACTTCGATATATTCGCTATTATCGAAGGTGTAATCCATCCGCATATCTGGCCCGATCCGCATATGATGACCCGCAGGCGTCACATGCAAAAGTCCAGGCAAGTCAGCACTAAACACCATCTCGCCAGACTTCGGACATTTGATCCAGAGATTGTCTGGCGTGTCCTTCTTGGTGAAGATGTCTTTGATGCCGGGCGGCGTGAGTTTCGTGATCCAATTCATATCGTAGTTTACCCCGAATGCGTGGCGTCTGCCAGTGATTTCACGAGAGCCAAGGCTTCCTCTGGCCCTTTTTCGTGAAGTTCTTGAACGATCGCTGTGCCGACAACTACGCCATCTGCATCCTTGGCCACTTCGCGCGCACGTTCTGGTGTTTTGACGCCGAAGCCGACCACAACGGGTAAGTTCGCGGCTTCGCGGACGCGGGCGACTTGATCTTTGACGCTCCCCGCTTGCGCAAAGCTCGCGCCTGTAATGCCTGTCATAGAGACGTAATAAACAAAGCCTTTTGTGCCTTCGACAACTTTAGGAAGGCGCTTGGCGTCTGTCGTCGGTGTCGCAAGCCGTATCAGAGCTAGGTCATGTTTTGCAAAGGTGTCGCGGAGTTCGCCGTCTTCCTCAGGCGGCAAATCGACAATAATTGCTCCGTCAATGCCAGCGTCAAATGCGGCCTTCGCGAAGCTAGTATAGCCCATATGGTGCAGGGGATTAGCGTAGCCCATGACAATGATAGGCGTGGTGCTATTCGTCGCACGAAACTCTGCTGCCATCTCTAAGATAGTCGTGAGCGTTGTGCCAGATACGCGCGCGCGGATGCCTGCATCTTCAATTACGGGGCCGTCTGCCATGGGATCGGTAAAGGGAATGCCTAGCTCGATTATATCGACTCCCGCGCCAGGCAGGGCATTGAGAAAAGCTTGCGATGTGGCGCGGTCAGGATCGCCGCCCATCATATAGGCGACGAAGACTGCCTGACCTTGGGCTTTGCGGTTTTTGAATGTGGTATCTAGGCGCTGGGTCATGGGCAAGGGTTTAAGCTGCGCCTACTTGTTTGACCAGAAAAAAAGCCCGCTAACGTAGCGAGCTTTGCTTTAAATTTTGGATCGCTTAATTCGCAATTTCATCCGTGGTTCGTTCGGCTGCATCGCCCGCACTTTCGAGGTCTTGGCCAACACCTTCAACTGTGTTGCAAGCCGCAGCGAGCATGGCAAATGCTGATAAAATGATGGCTGTGAACGCTTTGGTTTTTGAATTAGTCATGGGTAGTCCTCCGTTATTAGTAGGAGAACAACGCGCACCTATGAGATTTAGTTCCCCACTAACTAGCACCGACTTAGCTTATCCCTGCGTCCCCTCACTAATATGCTCTCCCAGAGCATCGGCAATCGTGAACACATCTTTATCGCCGCGGCTGCACATATTCATAATGATTAGCCCATCTTTGCCGAGTTCCTTCGCGAGTTCCATTGTGCGCGGGATGGCGTGGGAGGGTTCGAGCGCGGGGAGGATGCCTTCTAGGCGGGCACATTCTTGGAACCAGTGGAGGGCTTCGTCGTCAGTCGCGCTGACATATTCCGCGCGACCAATATCATGCAGGTGCGCGTGTTCAGGGCCAATGCCGGGATAGTCGAGCCCAGCTGAAATGCTGTGGGCGTCCGCAATTTGGCCATGTTCGTCTTGCAGGAGGTAGGTGCGGTTGCCGTGCAAAATACCAGGTGTGCCGCCTGTCAAAGAGGCTGCATGCAAGCCAGACTTCACGCCTTTGCCCGCCGCTTCAACACCGATCAGACGCACGGATTTATCGCCTACAAAATCGTGAAACAGCCCCATCGCATTAGACCCGCCGCCGATACAAGCGACGACAGCGTCAGGTAAACGCCCCTCAGTCTTCATAATTTGTTGCTTGGCTTCGCGGCCAATCACGGCTTGGAAATCACGCACCATGGCGGGGTAGGGATGCGGACCCGCGACTGTGCCGATGCAATAAAACGTATCGCCGACATTGGTGACCCAGTCGCGCAGAGCTTCGTTCATCGCGTCTTTTAAGGTCGCCGTGCCAGAATGAACCGCGCGCACTTCCGCCCCGAGGAGGCGCATACGAAACACGTTCGGTTTCTGGCGAACAATATCGACTGCGCCCATATAAACGATACATTCCATACCCAGCCGCGCCGCGACAGTCGCCGTGGCGACGCCGTGCTGCCCCGCGCCAGTTTCGGCAATAATACGGGTCTTACCCATGCGCTTGGCGAGCAATAGCTGACCCATGCAATTATTGATTTTGTGTGCGCCTGTATGGTTTAACTCATCGCGTTTGAAATAGATTTTTGCGCCGCCCGCGGCCTCCGTCAGGCGTTCCGCGAAATAAAGCGGAGAGGGGCGACCAACATAATGCTCCAGAAAGTAGTCTAACTCTTCTTGAAAACTCGGATCGGCTTTGGCGTCTTCATATGCTGCTTCCAATTCGAGAATTGGCGGCATGAGAGTCTCTGCCACAAAGCGCCCGCCAAAATCGCCAAAACGACCATTTTCGTCCGGATAGGGAATGTTATTTTGATCACCCATGGGCCTGTCCTCGCACAGCTTTCATAAAAGCGTCCATCTTCGCGTGATCCTTTATGCCAGGCGCCGCTTCAAGGCCAGAGCTAACGTCGAGGATGGGCGCATTTGTCAGGGCGATAGCCTCCGCGACATTGTGAGGGGTCAAGCCGCCCGCAAGCAGGTAGGTTTTTGGTAGAGGGGCTT
Organism: Litorimonas sp. RW-G-Af-16; assembly: GCF_048319245.1. GTDB lineage: Bacteria > Pseudomonadota > Alphaproteobacteria > Caulobacterales > Maricaulaceae > Litorimonas. Next base: position 1,937,580 of record NZ_CP166993.1, on the reverse strand, counting down.
GCTTGATTAGCTGCCAGTCAATCGCAATGCCGTGTCCGCCGCGCACATCTGTTCCTTTGGGCGGTTTGGCGTCCAAGAGTAGCAGGTCAGCCGCGCCAGAATATTCACTCGCAAGCTTAATGTCGTCAGCCGTTGAAACGCCAGCGGCCTTGATCACTTTGACCTTAAACTTAAGGCCGACTTCGGCCACGCGTTCCAGCGTTTCGTCGCCGTGGAGTTGGATATAATCTGGCGACATTTCAGCCATGATGCGGGCGAGGAGCTCGTCGTTAGGATTAACTGTAACCGCCACGCGCGGCACGGGCAGCGATGTCGGTGCGAGGGTTCCTGCCTCACTCACACTCACGCGGCGCTTGCTGGGGCATTCCACGATAAAACCAAGGAAATCTGCCCCAGCCTTGATGGCGGCTTGGACATCTGCCGCGCGAGTTAGCCCGCAAATTTTGACCTGTCTCTGCATCAGGCTCAATTATCAGACTTTCAGACGAAAGCTAGACTTCATTAACCTTATCGCTGCACCTGAAATTAAGCCTTCCCACCTATGAAAGCATCCAAAGCGGCACAAGACTGCGACTTGGCAAATGCTCGCGTGGGATGAGGGAATATCATGGCTTTAGCGCCTAAATTACAAGCCCGACAGGGGCAACAGCTAGCGATGACGCCGCAGTTGCAGCAAGCGATCAAGCTGCTGCAACTCTCCAATATCGAACTCTCAGCTTTCGTCGAAGAACAGTTGGAAAGCAATCCGTTGCTTGAGCGCGGGACGGGCGAAGAAAACCGTCGCGGCGAAGACCTGCAAAAAGACGCCGCACAACAACATAATGCGGCCACAGATACGGTCAGCCACGGCGAAGCCAGCTCGCAAATGGATGTGCCTGATCACGCCGTGTCTCCTGACGCGACAGCCGCAGATGTCGGCGGTACAGTCGATTGGTCGCGCAATAATTCGGGCGGAAGTTTTAATGGCAGCAGTGATTATGACCCCGCCGCCAATACAGCTGCTGACATTACATTATCAGAGCATTTGACGGGGCAACTCGCCATGTTGCGCCTGTCGCAAAAAGATAAATTGATTGCCGATTACATGCTCGGCCAAGTCGACGAGGCAGGATATTTCCGCAGCGATGTGGCAGAGATTTCTGACAATCTTGGCGTGTCCATATCGCGGGTTAATACGATTTTATTGCAGCTGCAAACGCTGGAACCAACGGGTGTGTTTGCGCGAGATTTGGCGGAGTGTTTGCGATTACAACTGCGCGAGAACGGCGAGCTAGACGCCCCGATGCAAGCGTTACTAGACAATCTCGCCATGCTGGCCAAACATGATCTGGCTAAGTTGGCGAAAGTCTGCGGCGTGAAGGTTGACGGGTTGAAAGACATGGTCGCGCGGTTGCGGAACCTGTCACCGAAACCTGGCATGGCTTATGGGGGGACGATGGCGCAGGCGGTGGAGCCTGACGTGTTTATCCGCGAGACGCCGCAAGGGGGGTGGGCTGTCGAATTGAACTCCGACACCTTACCGCGTGTGCTACTCAATCAGCGCTATTACAACGAAATTGCGAGCGCATCTGACAACAATACGCAAGCGCGAGAATTTATTTCAGAATGTCATGCCAATGCAAATTGGTTGGTAAAATCACTCGACCAACGCGCACGGACAATTTTGAAAGTGGCGAGCGAAATCGTGAAGCAGCAAGACGGGTTTTTCGCTTACGGTGTCGATCATATGCGCCCGCTCAAACTGAAAGACGTCGCTGACGCGATCGAAATGCACGAATCGACGGTCAGTCGTGTGACGTCGAATAAATTCATGCACACCCCGCGCGGACTCTATGAGCTTAAATATTTCTTCACCGCTGCGATCCCGTCTATGGACGGCGGCGAGGGGCATAGTGCCGAGTCTGTGCGCAATAAGATCAAAATTCTAATCAGCGAAGAAACCGAGAAGACAGTAAAATCAGACGATAAAATCGTCACGCTGTTGCAAGCTCAAGGCGTTGATATTGCCCGCCATACAGTTGCGAAATATCGCGAAAGCATGAACATCCCGTCCTCTGTTGAGCGTCGCCGCATGTTCAAGCACGGAATGTAAATATTGACGGGCGTTTAAACCTCGCTTTTGTCTTTCGGCGGGAGGGGGAAGAATCCGCTCGTGCGCTTTATATATTCCTGATATTTTTTGCGCTTACCCATGTCTTTTTCCAGCAAGTCTTTGCCAGACACATTGGTCAATAAATACGTCATGATGATCGGTGCGAAAATTGTCGCCCAGCCCCAAGGCGCTTGGCACGCCACGAGCCAGATACCCCACCACATACAGGCATTGCCAAAATAATTCGGGTGGCGTGTATAGCGCCACAGGCCAGAGTTAAGGACAGGTTTTTCTTCTTGTGGGCCGTCATAATCTTTGTGCTTTTTCATGAACTTAGACAGCTGCCAATCGCCAACAGTTTCAAAGAAGAACCCGATAAGCCAGAGGAGGGCGCCGAGGATAGGGAGTAGCCCAATCTCACTCTGTACGCCGCGTTCAACCACGTCGATCGCTGTTGGCGGGTCATAAGTGAAAGCTGCGCCATAGGCTGTCGCCATCGCAACCCAAATCGGCGCGCTCACGATCATAATCAACACGCCTTGTCCAAAGTAAATCGTCAACAAGCTCCGCAAGCGCCACGCCATCTCACTCATGCCTTTTTTCTCGGCCCGCTTGCGCATGTTGATGTAGCGCTTGTCTTCGCCGTGGCCGAGGTTTCGCTTGGCCAGATAGAGCGTCAGGCGAGCCCCCCATATGATCGGCATGATAGCCAGCAGCCAGAGATAGGGTGTCTTGAGATCTGCCAAGTATAGACAAACTGCGGCAACGATCAAAAACCCAAAACCCCAAAAAATATCAATCAAGCTGGCATCTTTGGCGGCAACGCTGATTGCCCATAGCAGGGTGAGCGCGCCAAACACGACCACAGCCGCATGAGCGAAATTGACAATTATATCGGAAATCATGGGTCAGCCCTTTGCGTGTCTATCACTATGTCTTGGCATAGTTACGGCAGAGACGCAAAAGGGGTTGTGGTTATTGCGCGGGCTGGCTGTGATGGTCAGCAGAGGCTTAGTCTTTTAGGCTGCCTTCTGCATTGGCAGTCACTTCGGCGGCCATGGGGTCGTGTGCTTTGCGGCGATCCAATTCATCGACGAAGCCGTGATTGACGTCGCGATGCTCGGCTTCGTCAGCGCGGACAGCAATAATAACGTCTGTCAGGCGGGCATCAGGCGCAAGCTGCCAATAATCAATCGCAATCTGAGGCGCGGGCACGTTTTCGTGGCGACCCTCTTCGACTTCCTTCAGGTAAGATGTATAGCTAATGACAGCCTCTTCCTCGAAATACCCAACAACGCGATGCGCTGTACGCGGGGCAAAGAGGTAGAGGAAGAAGTAAGCATTATAAAAGAAGAACTGCACGATCATAATCAACATGCGTTCAAACCAATTTGGTTGCGCGATCTCGATAAATGTCATGAGGTGCATGCGCTCATTTTCGGCCTCGTCCAGCAAGGTGCGGATCCAGCCCTCATCATCCCGCATTTTACGCAGCGCGGTTAGGTGCTGCCACAAGCCGCCCACCATGCCAGGCACAGCCGCGACAGTTTCTAGCACAATCGCGCGATGGCCATACCGCTTGGCGAAAAAGAAATCGGCAAAGAACCGCAACATTTTCACAAAGGCGAAAGCGATTTTATCGCTGATCGTTTCAGGCTTTACATGGGTATCGAGCGGTCGATCAAGATCAACGGTGCGCGGCACAGGTTTAGTCGAAGCAGTCATAATTCTTCCTTTCCTCGTCTACCTAAACATAGGCACGCAGCCTCAGACCAAAAAGGGCTAAGAGTGCGGTTTAGCTATGCAAATAAGCTATCACCGTCATAGGCGTTACTAATCCCGCCGAGCCTCATAAAGGGCAATAGCAGCCGCTGTGGCGACGTTCAGGCTTTCGGCCTCGCCGGCCACATCGGAACTCATCATCGGGATGCGCGCGAGTTGGTCACAGCGCTTGCGAACAAGCTCGCGCAGGCCTGGGCCTTCTGCCCCCATGACAATCACACGCTTGCCACCCATGGATAGCGCTTTGGATAAAGACAAATCAGTTTCACCCGCCAAGCCCGTCACGTGCCAGCCAATGCGCTGCAGGTTTTGGATCGTATTGGCGATGTTGGTTTCAAGACAAACTGGCACTGTTTCCAAACACCCGACCGCGACTTTTGCGAGCGATCCCGATAGCGGTGGCGCCTTGCGGGTCTGCATAACGAGCGCGCTCACACCAAAAGCCGAACATAGCCGCAGCATCGCACCCACATTATGCGGGTCTGTAATTTGGTCTAACACCAGGATCAGGCCGTTATCATCGGCGCGGTCAGCTAGAGTTTCCAGATCGGGCCACTCAAGCGGTGCAGCTTTCACCGCAATCCCCTGATGCACCGTGCCGCGCGGGAACATCTTATCCATAGCAGCAGGGACCATATCGCGGACAGGGGCGGAGATATGGGGCAAGTCCAGACGCGCACTGGCCGCGTCTGTTAAGCGGACTTCGTGGATCATACGCTTGGGGTTGGTAAGGACCGCGAGGCTGGCATGTGTGCCGTAGATCCAGCCAGACCCGCCTTCATTTCCTGATCCTGATCGGCGAGAGCTGCCTTTTGCAGAGCGGTCTTTGGGCGATCGGGGGGATTGCGGTGCGCTGACAGCACCGTGCTGCTTTGTGCCGTAAGCGCGTTTAGGGTTGTCGCTGCGGGCGCCTTTATAACCCGCGGAGCGCAGGGATTTATTGCCCCCTCTGCTTCCACCTTTGCCAGCGCTATTGCTAGGGCCTTGGCTTTTGTCACTGCCCTTATCACTTCTGGCCATGCTATTTCCCTGTTATTGCCTGAAATTCTTGCAAATCGGCTATTGCGCGAAAAAAACTTCATGTCTATATACCGCGCACGAATAGACCCATAACTCTGTATGTCTAGCTGCTCACAACGAGCATCATGACTGACAGAGCGTTTTTTGTTGGAGGCAACACGAAGTATAAAGATCGCCTTAACCGCGCGGTCATTTGGGATGGAGAGGTGGCCGAGTGGTTAAAGGCGTCAGACTGTAAATCTGATCACTATGTGTACGTTGGTTCGAATCCAACCCTCTCCACCACCCTTCGACGGAAAACATAATAACGCAGCGGGCGTTGTGTAGTGGTAAGACCTCAGCCTTCCAAGCTGATGACGCGAGTTCGATTCTCGCCGCCCGCTCCAAATAGCCTTGTAATGAGGCACATAGATCCCACTTATGGGGCAGAGTATCAATCAGGCCAGCTGGCCCCAACATGTGAGAAGTAGACATGGCAAAAGAGAAGTTTGAACGTAATAAGCCGCATGCCAATATTGGCACGATTGGCCACGTTGACCACGGTAAGACGACGCTGACGGCGGCGATCACGAAGTATTTCGGTGATTTCAAAGCTTATGATCAGATTGACGGCGCGCCGGAAGAGAAGGCCCGTGGTATCACGATTTCAACGGCTCACGTTGAGTATGAGACGGATAATCGTCACTATGCTCACGTCGATTGCCCAGGCCATGCTGACTATGTGAAGAACATGATCACAGGTGCGGCGCAGATGGACGGCGCGATCTTGGTGGTGAATGCGGCTGACGGCCCAATGCCTCAGACACGCGAGCACATCCTGCTGGCCCGTCAGGTCGGTGTGCCGGCGCTGGTCGTTTACATGAACAAGGTTGACCAAGTTGACGATGAAGAGCTGCTAGAGCTTGTCGAAATGGAAATCCGTGAGTTGCTGTCATCTTATGACTTCCCAGGCGACGACATTCCTGTGATTGCTGGCTCTGCTTTGGCCGCGATGGAAGGCCGTGATCCAGAGATTGGCGAAGAGTCGATTAAAAAGCTGATGGCTGCTGTTGATGAGTACATCCCGCAGCCGCCACGTGCGATTGACGAGCCTTTCTTGATGCCGATTGAGGACGTGTTCTCTATCTCAGGCCGTGGTACGGTTGTGACCGGTCGTGTGGAGCGTGGCTCTGTGAACGTGGGTGACGAGATTTCTATCGTTGGTATCCGCGACACACAAAAGACCACATGTACGGGTGTTGAAATGTTCCGCAAATTGCTCGACCGCGGCGAAGCGGGCGACAATATCGGTGCCTTGATCCGGGGTATTGACCGCGAGTCTGTTGAGCGTGGCCAAGTGCTGTGTAAGCCAGGGTCCGTGACACCGCATAAGAAGTTTGTGGGTGAAGCCTATATCCTGACCAAAGAAGAGGGTGGCCGTCATACGCCGTTCTTTAACAATTACCGCCCGCAGTTCTACTTCCGTACGACTGACGTGACAGGTGTTGTGACTTTGAAAGAAGGTACAGAGATGGTGATGCCAGGTGATAACGTCGAAGTGAATGTCGAGCTGATCGTGCCAATCGCGATGGAAGAAAAGCTCCGCTTCGCGATCCGCGAAGGTGGCCGCACAGTCGGCGCCGGCGTCGTCGGTAAAATCATCGAGTAGGTAAATATAATATAGTGGGCCGAGCGACACTCGGCCCGCCGCCCAATAGGGATGGTTTCTTGGGGGTATAGCTCAGTTGGTAGAGCATCGGTTTCCAAAACCGAGGGTCGTGGGTTCAAGTCCTGCTGCCCCTGCCACTCCAGACCTTGAAGGGCCAATAAAATAACGCGAAGTCTGATTGTCCGCACGGATTTTCGGGCTCGCGTTTTAGAGTTTAGGTGAGAAGTAGATATTATGGCTAAAGGCCAATCAGCAAAAGCAGACGCGACGCCGGCCAAAGTCGGCCCCGTCAAGTATCTCGGACAGGTGCGTCAGGAGGCCCGCAAGGTTGTCTGGCCCGCGTGGAATGAGGTCTGGAAGACGACAATTCTCGTCATGCTGATGGTTGTGATCATGGGACTTTTCTTTTTCGTTGTAGACTGGGCTTTGGTGAACATCGTCCGGTTGGTATTAGGTATTGGAGGCGCATAAGATGGCCGCGAGATGGTATATCATACAAGCCTATTCCAACTTTGAGAAGCGCGTTGCGGAAACGCTGCAGCGCGACGCAGAGGAAAAGGGTCTGGATCACCTCTTTGAAGAGATTTTGGTCCCCACAGAGCAGGTCGTTGAGGTCCGCAAGGGTCGCAAGGTCGAGAGCGAGCGTAAGTTTTTTCCGGGCTATGTCTTGGTCAAAGTTGACCTCACAGACGCGGCGTATCACTTGGTGAAAAATACACCTAAGGTGACGGGTTTCTTGGGGTCCGCAACACGACCCATGCCTGTGTCTGACGCGGAAGTTGCGCGGATTGTGGGTCAAATTCAGGAAGGTGTGGACAGCCCGCGCCCAATGATCAGCTTCGATATTGGCGAGACGATCAAAGTGGTCGACGGCCCGTTCCAGAGCTTTAACGGACAAGTCGAGAGCGTTGACGAAGAAAATGCGCGCTTGAAAGTCTTGATTAACATTTTCGGACAGGGAACTCCTGTCGAATTAAATTACACCCAGGTCGAAAAACAGTCCTAGGTCTAATCGTTTGTGGGAGGTGCGGCTAAGTCCAGTCGTCATCGCACCACAATACCACATAGTCGCTTGAATGGTTCAGGCGACGCTTAAAACACTTTAAGGAGTGGAACATGGCGAAGAAGATTTCCGGCTATATTAAGCTGACAATCCCTGCCGGGTCAGCAAACCCGTCTCCGCCGCTTGGGCCTGCATTGGGTCAACGCGGTGTTAACATCATGGAATTCGCGAAAGCATTTAACGCGAAAACTGAAGCAATGGATAAGGGTATCCCAACCCCAACCATCATCACCGTCTATGCGGATAAGTCGTTCACATTTGTGACGAAGACCCCGCCTGCCTCTTACTATCTGAAAAAAGCAGCGGGTAAGAAGTCTGGTGGTAATTTGCCGGGCCGCGAAGTCGGCGGAACTGTGACAATGGCGCAGTGTCGCGAGATCGCAGAAGCAAAAATGGTTGACCTGACGGCGAATGATCTGGACCAAGCGACGAAAATCATCGCAGGTTCTGCTCGCTCAATGGGCTTTGAGGTTACGGAGTAAGATTATGTCGACTGGTAAACGTATGAAAGCGGCCAATGCTGCTTATGATAAGAATGTCGATTACAACGTCGCTGACGCTGTGAAGATTGTTAAAGATAACGCCAAAGTCAAATTTGACGAAACGGTTGAGGTTGCCGTCAATTTGGGTGTTGATCCGCGCCACGCTGACCAAATGGTTCGCGGCGTGTGTAATCTTCCAAACGGCACAGGCCGGTCCGTTCGCGTGGCCGTCTTTGCAAAAGACGCTAAGGCTGATGAAGCGCGCGAAGCGGGTGCGGATGTTGTGGGTGCAGAAGATCTGGCCGAGCAAATCCAAGCTGGCGATATGCCGTTTGATAAAGTCATCGCGACGCCTGACATGATGCCGCTCGTCGGTCGTGTTGCGCGTGTTTTGGGCCCAAAAGGCATGATGCCAAACCCAAAAGTTGGCACAGTCACAATGGACATCGCGAAAGCGGTTCAGGATTCAAAAGGCGGCGCTGTCGAATTCCGTGTTGAGAAGGCTGGGATCGTCCATGCTGGCGTTGGCAAAACTAGCTTTGCACAGGGTAAGCTCGAAGAGAACGTAAATGCGTTCCTGAAAGCTATTCAGCAAGCGCGCCCAGCTGGCGCGAAAGGCGTATTCATGAAGAAGGTCACGATCAGCTCAACAATGGGCCCAGGCGTGAAGATTGATACGGCTGACGTTAAATAGAATTTGGGTGCGGGGCTCGCTTGTCGGGCGTCGCGCTTAATATCACAGGGTCGATTTCGGCGCTGTGATCTGTCCAAGACTACCGGGGTTCGCAATTTAGCGGGCTTAATATCCGGTACAGACGGAGCCAAAAATCAATTTTTCTGCACGTAAGTGCGGGGCGATTGGTTCGATGTCTCTGTTATTTCCCGTAGATTTTCTGCGGGGGACAGGAACCCGCCCGCGGGCTCTGACAACAGAGGTCAAGGGCACTTGGAAGGGCCGCACATGGGGTGTGGCTCATAACAGGGAGACCGCAAATGGACCATACTCAAAAAGAGGAAGCCGTTAAGAATCTCAAAGAGATTTTTGATGGTGCAGGCTCCGTGGTGATGGCTGAATATTCAGGCATGACCGTTGCGGAAATGGAGGATCTTCGTGCTAAGCTCCGTGAGCAAGGTGCGAATATCCGTGTTGTGAAAAACCGTTTGGCAAAGATCGCCATGAAGGGGCAACCCTTTGAGGCATCTGGTGACATGTTGACAGAGCCGGTGGCAATCGCCTGGGCTGAAGACATGATTTCCGCGCCAAAAGTGGCAGTTGAATTCGCCAAAGACAATAATGCTTTTAATGTCATTGGTGGTTTCATGGGTGAAGAGGTGTTCAATACCGATGGTATCGTCACACTTTCCAAACTGCCAAGTCGCGAAGAGCTTATTGGTATGGCGGCTGCCCGTCTTATCGGTCAAGCGTCCGAAGTGGCTCAGCGTCTTATGTCACCTGGCTCGGCTCTTGCCGGCGCTATCTCGGTGATCGAAGAAAAAGCTGCTGCGTAGGTAACAACAATTCATTCTCGCATAGATCGAACTAATCGTAACTAAAGGAAACTAAAATGGCTGATGTAAAAAAGCTAGCTGATGAGCTGATGGGTCTAACCATTCTCGAAGCAAAAGAACTAAACGACATCCTCGAAGAAAATGGCATTAAAGCCGCTGCTGCTGTTGCAGTTGCTGGCCCTGCTGCTGCTGGCGGCGAAGCTGCTGAAGCAAAATCTGACTTCGACGTTGTTATGACTTCATTCGGTGGCAACAAAATCGCCGTCATTAAAGAAGTCCGCGCAATCACAGGTCTTGGCTTGAAAGAAGCTAAAGAGCTGGTCGAATCTGCACCAAAGGCTGTCAAAGAAGGCGCGCCTGAAGCAGAAGCGAACGACATTAAAGAGAAACTCGAAGCGGCTGGCGCCACTGTCGAGCTTAAGTAATCTCTTAAGTGACATGTCGGGTGGGTCTCGTGCCCGCCCGACACCCTCGCTTCGCTGAGGTAAAAGGCGATCCTGATGGGGTCAGGTTAAAAACTCCCGAAATTCACGAGCCAGCCGGGACTGCAGCCCACTTGGTTCACAAAGAAAAGGTGTCTTAAATGTCTCTGACTTTTACTGGCAAGAAACGTATTCGCAAAAGCTTTGGCCGTATTCCGGAAGTTGTCCGGATGCCAAATCTGATTGAAGTTCAGAAAAGCTCCTACGATCAATTCCTCCAAAAATCTGTCCCACATGACGAGCGCGGCTCTGATGAGGGCATGAATGGTGTGTTCAACTCGGTTTTCCCTGTGCGGGATTTCTCGGATCGCGCTGTTTTGGAATATGTCTCCTTCGTATTTGAGCAACCAAAGTTTGATGAAGAAGAGTGTCAGCAGCGCGACATCACGTTCGCAGCGCCGCTTAAGGTCAAAATGCGCTTGGTTGTGTTCGATATTGATGAAGACACAGGTGCCAAATCTGTCAAAGACATCAAGGAACAAGACGTCTATATGGGCGATATTCCTTTGATGACAGACAAAGGCACGTTCATCGTGAACGGCACAGAGCGCGTGATCGTGTCTCAAATGCACCGTTCTCCTGGCGTTTTCTTTGACCATGATAAAGGCAAGGGCCACAGCTCTGGCAAGTTCTTGTTCTCCGCTCGTATTATCCCGTATCGCGGATCTTGGCTCGATTTCGAGTTTGACGCCAAAGACATTCTCTATGCGCGTATTGACCGTCGCCGGAAATTACCAGCGACTACGATTCTTTATGCCTTGGGTATGTCTCGCGAAGACATCCTGAACCATTATTATGAGGCGATTGAGTTCAAGCGCGACAGTAAGAAAGATGGCTGGACGCGGGCGTTTAACGCTGAAGAATATCGCGGTGCCAAGCTATTGCGGGCAATCGTTGATGCCAAGACAGGTAAAGAGGTCGCACTCGCGGGCCGTAAACTGACAAAGCGCGGCGCCAAGAAACTGGCTGATGACGGTCTGAAAACGATCCTGATTTCAAATGAGGAAATGTCAGAGCGTTTTGTGGCAGAAGACATTGTCAACATGACAACAGGTCAAATCTACGCCGAAGCGGGTGATGAGTTGTCCTTGGAAATCATGGAGCAAATCAACGAAGCCAATATTAAAGATATTTCTGTCCTAAACATCGACCACGTCAATGTTGGCCCTTATATCCGTAATACACTGGCAGCGGACAAGAACGATTCGCGCGAAGGCGCTTTGGTCGATATTTACCGCGTTATGCGCCCGGGCGAGCCCCCCACATCAGAGGCAGCTGAAGACCTGTTCAATTCTCTGTTCTTTGATCAAGAGCGTTATGATCTCTCAGCAGTTGGTCGGGTGAAAATGAACCTCCGCATGGACCTGGATTGTTCTGACGAAGTGCGTGTGCTGCGCAATGAGGACATTCTGGCAGTTGTGGATACGCTCGTAAAACTCAAAGACGGCATTGGCGCGATTGACGATATTGATAACCTCGGCAACCGTCGTGTGCGGTCTGTCGGTGAGTTGATGCAAAACCAATACCGTATTGGTTTGCTGCGTATGGAGCGCGCCATTAAAGAGCGTATGCAGTCTGTCGATATTGAGACAGTCATGCCGCATGATCTGATTAACGCGAAACCAGCGGCTGCTGTTGTCCGTGAATTCTTCGGCTCCTCGCAGCTCTCGCAGTTTATGGACCAAACCAACCCGCTCTCAGAGATCACGCATAAGCGTCGCCTCTCAGCGCTTGGGCCTGGTGGTCTGACGCGTGAGCGTGCTGGCTTTGAAGTCCGCGATGTTCATCCAACGCATTATGGTCGTATCTGCCCGATTGAAACGCCGGAAGGCCCGAACATTGGTCTGATTAACTCGCTCGCTACACATGCGCGCGTGAACAAATATGGCTTCATCGAGAGCCCTTACCGTAAAGTTGTCAATGCCAAGCTGAAAGACGAAGTCGTCTATCTGTCTGCTATGGAAGAGGCCCGCTATACAGTGGCGCAAGCCAACGCTGCGATTAACGAAAAAGGCGAGATCGCAGATGAATTCGTGACGTGTCGTGTGAACGGCGATGTGACGTTGATTGCCCGCGAAAATGTTGATTTCATTGACGTTTCACCGAAGCAGCTTGTGTCTGTCGCGGCGGCGCTGATCCCGTTCCTCGAAAATGATGATGCGAACCGTGCCTTGATGGGCTCCAACATGATGCGCCAAGCTGTGCCGCTTCTAAAGGCCGAGGCGCCTTTGGTCGGGACAGGCATGGAAAGCGTTGTGGCGCTCGACTCTGGTGCGACTGTTGCGGCGAAGCGTGAAGGTATTGTTGAGCAAGTGGATGCGAAACGGATCGTGATCCGCGCGACCAAGGAAGCTGACCTGAGTAAATCAGGCGTCGACATCTATAACCTGCTGAAATTCCAGCGCTCCAACCAGTCGACCTGTATCAATCAGCGTCCACTCGTGAATGTTGGCGATGAAATCAAAGCCGGCGATATTATCGCTGACGGCCCGTCGACTGATCTTGGCGAGCTGGCTCTGGGTAAAAACGTGCTGGTCGCGTTTATGCCTTGGAATGGCTATAACTTCGAAGACTCGATCTTGATTTCCGAGCGCATCGTGCGTGATGATGTCTACACATCATTGCACATCGAAGAGTTCTCCATCATGGCCCGCGACACAAAGCTTGGCCCTGAAGAGATCACGCGGGATATTCCAAATATCGGCGAAGAAACACTCCGTAACCTTGATGAGGCTGGTATTGTGGCCGTTGGGGCGGAAGTCCATGCCGGCGATATTCTCGTCGGTAAGGTCACGCCAAAAGGTGAAAGCCCGATGACGCCAGAGGAAAAACTCCTTCGTGCGATCTTTGGCGAAAAAGCCTCTGACGTGCGCGATACATCTTTGAAGCTGCCTCCGGGTGCGTCAGGGACAGTCGTCGAAGTCCGTGTCTTTAACCGTCACGGCGTCGACAAAGACGAACGTGCGATGCAAATCGAGCGTGAAGAGATCGAAAGCCTTGGCAAAGACCGTGATGATGAGCTGTCTATTCTAGAGCGCTCCATCTATGCGTCTGTTCAGAAAACACTGATGGGCAAGAACGCTGTGTCTGGCCCGCGTGGTTTTAACAAAGGTCCTGTGACCGAAGAAACGCTCAACGACATCCCGCGCTCCGATTGGTGGCGCATTGGGGTTGACGACGAAAAAGCGATTGGCGAGTTGGAAGCGCTCAAAGAGCAATATGACAACTCCAAATCTCGTTTGGATGCCCGTTTCGAAGATAAGGTCGACAAGCTGCAACGTGGTGATGAACTGCCGCCAGGTGTGATGAAGATGGTCAAAGTCTTCGTCGCGGTGAAGCGGAAGCTTCAGCCAGGTGATAAAATGGCGGGTCGTCACGGCAACAAAGGGGTGATCTCCAAGATCAACCCTGTCGAAGACATGCCATTCCTCGAAGATGGTCAGGCCGTTGATATCGTGCTGAACCCGCTGGGCGTGCCGTCGCGCATGAACGTGGGGCAGATCCTCGAAACTCATTTGGGTTGGGCCTGTGCGGGCGTCGGCAAAATGATTGACCAAGCGCTCGAAGCCTATCGGGCCGAAGGCAATATGGCTGATCTTCGCGCCGCTGTTCAACATGGCTACGGCGATGATGAAACGCTACCAAAGAAAAACAACGAGATCATCGAACTGGCGTCTAACGTCACGGGCGGTGTGCCGATTGCGACACCTGTCTTTGATGGTGCGCGAGAAGCGGATATCGTTGAAATGCTACAGAAAGCAGGCCTTGCTAGCTCGGGTCAGATGACACTTCACGATGGTCGGACGGGTGAGCGTTTCACACGTCAGGTTACGGTCGGGTATAAATACCTGCTGAAATTGCACCATCTGGTCGATGATAAGATCCATGCTCGTTCGATTGGGCCATACTCCCTCGTCACGCAGCAACCTCTCGGCGGTAAAGCCCAGTTTGGTGGCCAGCGCTTCGGCGAAATGGAAGTCTGGGCCCTTGAAGCTTATGGTGCGGCTTATACGCTACAGGAAATGCTGACGGTCAAGTCAGATGACGTGGCGGGTCGGACGAAAGTCTACGAGTCGATTGTGCGCGGTGATGATGGGTTCGAAGCTGGTATTCCAGAATCGTTCAACGTCTTGGTCAAAGAGATCAGGTCACTGGGTCTGAATATCGAGCTGACGAACGGCTAACACATAACAGGGCAGGGCTGTTGACAGCCCTGCTATCTTGTTCGGCGATCATTGATCGTCACTGAATTTCAAGAGGCGTTGGACGCAACGGCTCAAACCGAAAGGAAAAGACATGAACCAAGAGGTCATGAACATTTTCAACCCCGCGCAAGAAGGCCCGACCTTTGACCGTATTCGTATCTCGCTCGCTTCCCCTGAGAAAATTCTCTCATGGTCATTTGGCGAGATCAAAAAGCCTGAGACGATTAACTACCGGACGTTTAAGCCCGAAAAAGACGGCCTATTCTGTGCACGCATCTTTGGCCCAGTCAAAGATTACGAATGTCTCTGCGGCAAATATAAGCGTATGAAATATAAAGGCGTTGTCTGCGAAAAATGCGGCGTCGAAGTTACTGTCACGCGTGTGCGTCGTGAGCGTATGGGTCATATCGAACTGGCTGCGCCTGTCGCCCATATTTGGTTCTTGAAATCACTGCCGTCCCGTATTTCGACGATGCTGAACATGACGCTCAAAGAAGTTGAGCGCGTTCTGTATTTCGAAAGCTATATCGTGACAGAGCCTGGCCTGACATCGCTGGCCGAGCGACAGATCATGTCAGAAGAAGAATATGTCGACGCCCAAGCCGAATTTGGCGAAGACAGCTTTACGGCTGGTATTGGTGCAGAAGCTATCCGCGACATGCTCGTCAATCTTGATCTGGAAGCCGAAGTCGAGCGCACGCGCTTTGATATGACCGAAACTGGGTCAGAGTTGAAGCTGAAGAAATACCGCAAGCGTTTGAAATTGCTTGAGTCGTTCATTCAATCTGGCAATCGTCCAGAGTGGATGGTGTTGACGATTGTGCCCGTCATCCCGCCAGAGCTGCGCCCACTTGTGCCGCTAGATGGTGGCCGTTTTGCAACGTCCGATCTTAACGATCTCTACCGCCGTGTGATCAACCGTAATAACCGTCTCAAGCGTCTGATCGAGCTGCGTGCGCCAGACATCATCATCCGTAATGAAAAGCGGATGTTGCAAGAATCTGTTGATGCGCTGTTTGACAATGGTCGTCGTGGTCGTGTGATTACTGGCGCCAATAAGCGCCCGCTGAAATCTATGTCAGATATGCTCAAAGGCAAACAAGGCCGCTTCCGCCAGAACTTGCTCGGGAAACGCGTTGACTATTCTGGCCGTTCCGTGATCGTGGTTGGCCCAGAGCTGAAACTGCACGAATGTGGTCTGCCCAAGAAAATGGCGCTCGAGCTGTTCAAGCCGTTTATCTATGCACGTCTGGACGCCAAAGGTCTGTCTGGCACCGTTAAGCAATCTAAAAAACTCGTCGAAAAAGAACGCCCTGAAGTTTGGGATATTCTGGACGAAGTTATCCGCGAACACCCTGTGCTTCTCAATCGCGCGCCGACACTCCATAGACTTGGTATCCAAGCGTTCGAACCAAAGCTGACAGAAGGTAAGGCGATCCGTCTTCACCCGCTCGTTTGTGCCGCATTTAACGCTGACTTTGACGGTGACCAAATGGCCGTTCATGTGCCGCTCTCGATTGAGGCACAGCTGGAAGCGCGTGTTTTGATGATGTCAACGAACAACATCCTATCGCCTGCCAATGGTCGTCCGATCATCGTGCCGTCACAGGATATTGTCTTGGGTCTTTATTACATGTCGCTGATGCGCGACGGCGAAAAAGGCGAAGGTATGATGTTCGCCGATATGGCCGAAGTCGAAGCTGCATTAGACAACAAACTCGTCAGCGTTCACTCAAAAGTCAAAGGCCGTTTCCCTGTTACGCAGGAAGACGGGTCTACGACGTGGGAAGTTGCTGAGACGTCACCAGGTCGTTTGAAATTGGCAGAGTTCCTGCCACGTCACCACCTGATCCCATATTCTGTTGTCAATAAAACCCTGACAAAGAAAGAGATCGGCAAGCTGATCGACACGGTCTACCGACACGCGGGTCAGAAGGCGACTGTGATCTTTGCCGATAAGATGATGGGCCTCGGTTTCCGCGAAGCGTGTAACGCTGGTATTTCCTTTGGTAAGGACGATATGGTCATCCCAGAAACGAAATACACATTGGTGAACGAAACCAAAGACCTCGTGTCTGATTTCGAACAGCAATATGCGGATGGTCTGATTACCAAAGGCGAGAAATACAACAAAGTGGTCGATGCTTGGTCCAAATGTACGGACAAAGTGGCGGATGCGATGATGGACGAAGCGGCGAAACCGCGGAAGCTCATCAACTCGATCTTTATGATGGCCGACTCGGGCGCGCGCGGCTCGAAGAACCAAATGAAGCAACTTGCGGGTATGCGTGGCCTGATGGCTAAGCCGTCTGGCGAGATTATCGAAACACCGATTACGGCCAACTTCAAAGAAGGCCTATCCGTGATGGATTACTTTAACTCAACCCATGGGGCTCGTAAGGGACTCGCGGATACGGCGTTAAAGACAGCCAACTCAGGTTACTTGACGCGACGTCTCGTTGACGTGGCCCAAGACTGTATCGTCACAGAGCAAGATTGCGGCACAGAGAACGGCATTGAGCTGAAACCTGTTGTTGATAGTGGTGAAGTCGTTGTGTCTTTGGGCGAGCGTATGCTGGGCCGGACAACAGCCGAAGATCTGCATGATCCACGCTCTGGTGATCTGATGTATCCCGCCAATACTTATGTTGACGAAGATATTTCAGCCGAAATTGACGAAGCGGGTATCCAGAACTCACGCGTGCGTTCTGCGCTGACCTGCGAGACTGTCACGGGTATTTGTGCCACATGCTACGGACGTGATCTCGCGCGCGGCACGAAAGTCAATATGGGCGAAGCGGTCGGCGTTATTGCTGCCCAGTCCATTGGCGAACCGGGCACGCAGCTCACGATGCGGACGTTCCATATTGGCGGCACCGCGTCAGTGTCAGACAAATCTGTGATCGAGTCTTCTAATGAAGGTACTATCCAGTATGATGTTGAAGACGTCATCGATGCGGGCGGTGTTTACATTGCCAAAGCTCGTAAACTGGAATTCCAAATCGTCGACAAAGACGGCAAGGAACTCGAGGCTCAGAAAGTCGATTACGGCACGCGTCTGACGAAGAAAGCGGGCGACAAAGTTAAACGCGGCGATCGTCTGGCGGAATGGGACCCCTATGCGACCCCAATCCTGACCGAAGTCGAAGGCACAGTGCGTTTGCTTGATATCGTTGACGGCGTGACTGCCAAAGAAGAGACTGATGAAGAAACCGGTATCTCGTCTAAAGTGATCGTTGACTGGCGAGCTTCGTCTAAATCGGGTGATATTCAGCCTGTCGCTGTGATCGAAGATAAAGACGGCGAACCTGTCAAACTGCCAAATGGTAACATTGCACGCTACATGCTCGCAGTGGGCGCGATCTTGTCAGTCAATGAAGGTGACAAGGTCAAGCCAGGTGCCGTTCTGGCGCGTATCGCCAAAGGCGGCGCGACGCAGCGGGATATTACAGGTGGTCTGCCGCGTGTGGCGGAACTGTTTGAAGCCCGTCGTCCGAAAGACGATGCGGTCATCGCTGACATTGACGGTAAGATCGAATTTACGCGCGACTATAAGAACAAGCGTAAAATCCAAATCCTGCCAGAAGACGAAACTATGGACCCATCATCCTTCCTGATCGCCAAAGGCAAGCACATGCTCGTCCAAGACGGTGATCGTGTGAAGAAAGGTGACTACTTGATCGATGGTAACCCTGCACCGCATGACATTCTCGCGATTATGGGTGTAGAAGCCCTCGCGGAATATCTCGTGGACGAAGTTCAAGGTGTTTACCGTCTGCAAGGCGTGCCGATCAACGACAAGCACATTGAGGTGATTGTTCGCCAGATGCTGCAAAAAGTTGAGGTCACGGATCCCGGCGACACAACGCTCCTCAAGAATGAGCAGATGGACAAGATCGAGTTCAACAAGACCAATGCGGCCTTGCTGGAACGCGACTCCAAAGCTCGTCCCGCGGAAGCGATGCCAGTTCTGTTGGGTATCACCAAAGCGTCGCTACAAACGCGCTCCTTCATCTCCGCTGCGTCTTTCCAAGAGACAACGCGCGTGCTGACAGAAGCGTCTGTGGCGGGTAAGGAAGACATGCTCGAAGGTCTGAAAGAGAACGTGATTGTGGGTCGTTTGATCCCTGCGGGCTCTGGTGCGAACTTGCGGAAATATCAGAAAATCGCCAATGAGCGTGATCAGAAGTTCCTCGAAGAGCGCGCGGCCGCTAATCCGCAGTTGGAAGAATTCCCAGCTGAATTGGACGGCGACGCTGCGGAATAAGTATCTCGCCATAACAAAGTTTAAGCCGCCTCGTGCCATTGCGTTCATCGCAATCCGTCTGGGGCGGCTTTTTTGTGGGCGATCCAAATTTACGTCAGACATTCGGCTTTATCAGCCCGCGACAATTCTCTTCGGCTTACCTATTGGTGATCTATGCGGGACGCCCTATGTAGTATGGGAATAAGGGCTTATTATGACACATTCCACATCGCCGCGCTTCCTCATTACCACCACTATGCTCGCAGCCCTGTCGCTCGGTCTTACGGCCTGCTCAGACCCTGTGGCGACGAATAAGCCATCCGCATCTGCAAATAAGGCTGACCAAACCTTGCACGAGCGGACTCTCACGCTCGACACGCATATCGACATTCCGCTGACTTATATGAAAGAGATCGACCCCAAATGGGACACTGATCTGCAAGTTGACCTGCCAAAGCTGCGGGAAGGGGCGCTCGATAGCGGCTTTTGGATCATCTACACACCGCAGGGTGAGTTGGATGCGGCTGGCTACAAGGCTGGACTTGCGATCGCAGAGACGCGCTACCGTGCGATACAGAGCTTTGTTGTCGCCTACCCCGAAGACGTTGCCCTCGCACTCAGCGCTGCTGACGTGCGCGAAACCGTGGCGAAGGGCAAGCATGCTGTGCTGATGGGGATGGAAAATGCCTATCCTTTAGGCCCAACCATTGATCAAGTCCCGCTCTGGGCGCGGCGCGGTGTACGCTATATGGGCATCACGCATTTTGGGCATAACCAATTCGGCGATAGCTCTAACCCCAACCCAGTTCGCGATAGCGGCCCGCGCCATAACGGATTGTCCACACTCGGCAAGGCGCTGGTGCGGGCTATGAACGAAAACGGCATTATGGTCGACGTATCTCATGCAGGGAAACAGACGATGATGCAGGCGGCCGACCTATCCCGCACCCCAATCATTGCGAGCCATTCAGGCGCGAAGGCGATTGCTGACAGCCCGCGTAATTTGGATGACGAGCAACTGCGTAAAATTGCCGAAGTCGGTGGCGTGGCGCAGATGGTTGCCTTGGGTGCCTATGTAAAAGTGCAGACTTCCGCCCAGTTGCAGGCATTGGAGGCGGCATCTATCAAATACGGCGTGTCTAACAGTCAGGATTATGACGCGCTGGATGACGCGACGAAAGTGCTAGTAGATGCGGAACGCGCGCGGATCGCAGCTATGGAGCCGCTCGCGACTGTTGCTGATTTTGTCGACCATATTGATCATGTTGTGAAAGTGGCTGGGATTGACCATGTTGGCATTGCCTCCGATTTTGATGGTGGCGGCGGGATTATCGGCTGGCAAGACGCGTCTGAAACAGCCAACGTCACCGATGAATTGGTCAAACGCGGCTACTCTGAGGAAGATATTGCGAAGATTTGGGGCGGTAACTTGTTGCGCGTCATGGAATCTGTGGAACAAACAGCTCGACGCTAGCCAGTTTCAGGCCCAGCTATTTCCTTTGTCAGGTGGCTCGGTTTGACTCATTTTGATGAATCCGACCTGTTCTGAAAAAACCTCACATCACGCTGTTGACGTGGCGAGAATCGGCGTCTATACGCCGCCACGTTGATAGACATGCATGTCCAGGGAATGCCTTGGAAACCTTGTCAGATACAAAAGATTTAACCAACGCAGCCCGCGTGGACGCCGTTTTGTCCGCGAAAGGGTTGCTTTTGTTGCAGGTAGCTAGCCTTTCACAGGGCTGATTGCCTGCTTTTGACGCAGGAAACGATTGAATGCCAACGATCCAACAGCTCATCCGCAAGCCGCGGAAAGACAAACGCAAACGGAACAAGGTTCCAGCGCTCGAGGCGTGTCCTCAGAAGCGCGGCGTTTGCACACGTGTTTATACAACAACGCCTAAAAAGCCGAACTCGGCCCTGCGTAAAGTTGCTAAGGTGCGTCTCACAAACGGTTTTGAGGTTCTCTCATACATTCCGGGCGAGCGTCATAACTTGCAAGAGCATAGTGTTGTTCTGATCCGTGGTGGTCGTGTGAAAGATTTGCCGGGCGTGCGTTATCACGTCCTTCGTGGTGTCTTGGATACGCAAGGCGTCAAAGATCGTAAGCAACGTCGTTCGAAATACGGCGCGAAGCGTCCGAAGTAAGGGTAGTAACAGATGTCACGTCGTCACCGCGCAGAGAAACGGGTTATTCTCCCCGATGCTAAGTTCCAAGATCTGATCTTGGCGAAATTCATGAATGCCATCATGTTGGATGGTAAAAAGTCTACGGCTGAAAAAATTGTCTATGGTGCGATGGAAATCGTCGAAGACAAAGCCAAGACAGAGCCGCTTCGTGTGTTCCACGATGCGCTAGAAAACATTAAGCCAGCTGTCGAAGTGCGGTCTCGCCGCGTCGGTGGTGCGACGTATCAGGTACCTGTCGAAGTGCGTCCTGACCGTCGTCAGGCTTTGGCCATTCGCTGGTTGGTCAACGCGTCCCGTTCGCGGAACGAAAATACAATGCGTGAGCGCCTCGCAGGTGAGTTGCTCGACGCCTCAAACAATCGCGGCACAGCCGTGAAGAAACGTGAAGATACGCACCGTATGGCCGAAGCCAACCGCGCATTCTCGCACTACCGCTGGTAATTAGGACTAAAGAGACCGATCATGGCACGCGATTACGACCTTAAAGACTACCGTAACTTTGGTATTATGGCGCATATTGATGCGGGTAAGACCACATGTACTGAGCGGATTCTTTACTATACAGGTAAAAACCACAAGATTGCCGAAGTGCATGACGGCGCGGCCACCATGGATTGGATGGAGCAAGAGCAAGAGCGCGGCATTACGATTACGTCTGCTGCGACGACTTGTTTCTGGAAAGACAAGCGTCTGAATATTATCGACACACCGGGTCACGTTGACTTCACGATTGAAGTTGAGCGTTCACTTCGCGTGCTCGACGGTGCTGTTGCGCTGCTCGATGCCAATGCAGGTGTTGAGCCACAAACGGAAACAGTCTGGCGTCAGGCCGACAAGTACCGTGTTCCACGCATGATCTTCATCAACAAGATGGATAAGCTGGGCGCTGACTTTTACGCGTCCGTGCAATCTGTCAAAGATCGCCTCGGCGGCAATGCGCTAGAGATGCAACTGCCTATCGGTTCTGAAGATCAGTTCAAGGGCATGGTCGACCTTGTCGAAAACGTCGCCTACACGTGGGAAGATGATGCAGAGCTAGGCGCGAAATATGACACAGGTCCAGTGCCTGCTGACATGGTCGAAAAAGTCGAAGAATACCGCACGGCTCTGATTGAAGCGGTCGCCGATATGGACGATGCTGTGATGGAAGCTTACTTCGAAGGTGAAATGCCTGATGTTGCGACGATCCAGCGTTTGGTGCGTGCAGCGACGATTGCGAACAAAGTTGTCCCAGTGTTCTGTGGCACGGCGTTTAAAAACAAAGGTGTTCAGCCTTTGCTCGACGCGGTTGTGGCGTATCTGCCGAGCCCGCTTGATATTGAAGCGATCAAAGGTATTGACGGCAAAACTGGCGAAGAAACAACACGTCCAGCATCTGACGATGCGCCGCTATCTATGCTGGCCTTCAAAATCATGAATGATAAGTTCGTTGGTACGCTCACATTCTGCCGGATTTATTCTGGCAAGCTCGAAACTGGCACAACGCTTCTGAACTCCGTCAAAGAGAATAAAGAACGCGTGGGTCGGATGATGATGATGCACTCTAACGATCGTGAAGACATTCAAGAGGCTTATGCGGGCGATATTATCGCGGTTGCGGGACTGA
Source organism: Litorimonas sp. RW-G-Af-16 (assembly GCF_048319245.1). Lineage (GTDB taxonomy): Bacteria > Pseudomonadota > Alphaproteobacteria > Caulobacterales > Maricaulaceae > Litorimonas. The sequence continues at coordinate 1,915,255 of NZ_CP166993.1, read as the reverse complement.
AGCGCACGACCACAGGTGACACATTGTGTGACACGTCCAATCCAGTGATCCTTGAGCGTATGGAATTCCCTGATCCCGTGATCGAGATCGCGGTTGAGCCAAAAACGAAGTCTGACCAAGAAAAACTAGGTGTTGGCCTGCAGCGTTTGGCGGCAGAAGACCCGTCTTTCCGCGTTACGACTGACGAGGAATCTGGCCAAACTATCATGGCTGGCATGGGCGAACTTCACTTGGATATCCTCGTGGATCGTCTGCGTCGCGAATTCGGCGTTGAGGCGAATATCGGTCAGCCGCAGGTGGCGTATCGTGAAGCGCTCGCACGTCCTGTTGACATTGATTACACGCATAAGAAGCAGTCTGGTGGGTCTGGGCAGTTTGGTCGCGTGAAAATTCGTTTCGAGCCGCTAGAGCCGGGCGAAGGTATCCAGTTCGAATCTAAAGTTGTCGGCGGTAACGTGCCTAAAGAATATATCCCAGGTGTTGAAAAAGGTATTCGCACTATGGCTGAGACAGGTCTTCTGGCTGGTTTCCCAGTCATCGACTTCAAAGCCGAGCTATATGACGGTGCATACCATGATGTTGACTCCTCTGTGATGGCATTTGAGATCGCGGCTCGCGCAGCGTTCCGCCAGATCAAAGAAGAAGGCAAATTGAAGTTGCTTGAGCCGATCATGAAGGTCGAAGTTGTGACGCCTGATGAATACATGGGCGACGTGATTGGTGACCTGAATTCCCGTCGCGGTATGATTGAAGGCACAGAGATGCGCGGAAACGCAAATGTTGTGAATTCAATGGTTCCATTGGCAAACATGTTCGGTTACGTGAACGATCTGCGCTCTAAAACTCAGGGTCGCGCTCAGTTTACAATGACATTTGATCACTATGCTGCAACGCCTCAGGCGGTCGCGGATGAAGTGATTTCGAAACAAGGGGGTGCGTAGACCTTAGGTCGCGCATTCTAGAATAAAATTTTAACTCCAAGACGAGAAACGGAGCAGTAAAATGGCAAAAGAGAAGTTTGAACGTAATAAGCCGCATGCCAATATTGGCACGATTGGCCACGTTGACCACGGTAAGACGACGCTGACGGCGGCGATCACGAAGTATTTCGGTGATTTCAAAGCTTATGATCAGATTGACGGCGCGCCGGAAGAGAAGGCCCGTGGTATCACGATTTCAACGGCTCACGTTGAGTATGAGACGGATAATCGTCACTATGCCCACGTCGACTGCCCGGGTCACGCTGACTATGTGAAGAACATGATCACAGGTGCGGCGCAGATGGACGGCGCGATCTTGGTGGTGAACGCGGCTGACGGCCCAATGCCTCAGACACGCGAGCACATCCTGCTGGCCCGTCAGGTCGGTGTGCCGGCGCTCGTCGTTTATATGAACAAGGTTGACCAAGTTGACGATGAAGAGCTGCTAGAGCTTGTCGAAATGGAAATCCGTGAGTTGCTGTCATCTTATGATTTCCCAGGCGACGACATTCCTGTGATTGCTGGCTCTGCTTTGGCCGCGATGGAAGGCCGCGATCCAGAGATTGGCGAAGAGTCGATTAAAAAGCTGATGGCTGCTGTTGATGAGTACATCCCGCAGCCGCCACGTGCGATTGACGAGCCTTTCTTGATGCCGATTGAGGACGTGTTCTCTATCTCAGGCCGTGGTACGGTTGTGACCGGTCGTGTGGAGCGTGGCTCTGTGAACGTGGGTGACGAGATTTCTATCGTTGGTATCCGCGACACACAAAAGACCACATGTATGGGTGTTGAAATGTTCCGCAAATTGCTCGACCGCGGCGAAGCGGGTGACAATATTGGTGCCTTGATCCGGGGTATTGACCGTGAATCTGTTGAGCGTGGCCAAGTGCTGTGTAAGCCAGGGTCCGTGACACCGCATAAGAAGTTTGTGGGCGAAGCCTATATCCTGACCAAAGAAGAGGGTGGCCGTCATACGCCATTCTTTAACAATTACCGCCCGCAGTTCTACTTCCGTATGACTGACGTGACGGGTGTTGTGACTTTGAAAGAAGGTACAGAGATGGTGATGCCAGGTGATAACGTCGAAGTGAACGTCGAGCTGATCGTGCCAATCGCGATGGAAGAAAAGCTTCGCTTCGCGATCCGCGAAGGTGGCCGCACAGTCGGCGCCGGCGTCGTCGGTAAAATCATCGAGTAGTAAGAGTTTGACTGCGGAGGCGCTTAGTCTCCGCAAGTTTGTTGTTTGAAGCGTAAAGATTAGGGTTCCGTTATGGATCGTCAAAATATCCGCATTCGGTTGAAGGCATTTGACCACCGCATCCTCGACACCTCCACGAAGGAGATTGTCTCGACTGCTAAACGTACGGGTGCAACCGTGCGTGGCCCAATTCCTTTGCCAACTCGCATTGAGCGGTTCACCGTGAACCGTTCTCCACACGTGAACAAGAAATCACGTGAGCAGTTCGAAATTCGCACGCATAAGCGGATGCTCGACATCGTTGACCCGACTCCACAAACCGTTGACGCGCTGATGAAGCTCGACCTTGCGGCTGGTGTGGATGTCGAAATTAAGTTGGGGGCATAAATGTCTCGTACAGGATTATTAGCCAAGAAGCTGGGCATGACGCACGTCTATGACGATGCGGGCAATCATGTTCCTGTGACTGTTTGCGCCCTAGAGGGTTGCGCAGTGGTGGCGCAAAAAACAATGGCGCGTGACGGCTATACAGCTGTTCAGCTCGGTTCTGGCGAAGCGAAAGTAAAGCGCGTCTCTAAAGCAGAGCGTGAGCGTTTCGCCAAAGCGGGCGTAACCCCTAAACAGAAGCTGGTTGAGTTTCGTGTGTCCGAAGAGAACCTTGTCGCTGTCGGCGAAGAGTTTATCGCAGGTCATTTCTTGCCAGGTCAAAAAGTTGACGTCGCAGGTATTACTGTTGGTAAGGGCTTTGCGGGTGCGATGAAGCGTCATAACTTTGGCGGCCTTCGCGCAACACATGGTGTGTCAATCTCTCACCGTTCGCATGGTTCAACAGGTCAGTGTCAAGACCCGGGTAAAGTCTTCAAGGGCAAGAAAATGGCCGGTCACATGGGCGCAGTGCGTCGCACCGTTCAAAATCTCGAAGTGGCTCGTGTTGAAAATGACGAAAACCTCGTCCTGATCCGCGGCGCGACGCCAGGTGCCAAGGGCGCATGGCTTGAAATTCGCGACGCTGTCAAAAAGCCTGCTATGGAAGGCCTGATTTATCCGGCTGCCACAATGGGCGACAAGAAAGCGGCTGAGAAAGCGGCGAAAGAAGCTGAAGCTGCGGCAGCTGCCGAGGCAGAAGCAGAAGCGAAACGTATCGCGGAAGAGCGCCAAGCTGCTATGGATGCAGCTGAAGCCGACGCGCCAGCGGACGACACAGATAAAGGCGAGGGTGACGCATAATGAAACTCGACGTTCAAACATTAGCTGGCAAGAAATCAGGGTCTGTTGATCTTGACGATGCCATTTTCGGCAATGAGCCGCGCAAAGACATTTTGCACCGCATGGTCCGTTACCAACTGGCCAAGCGTCGGTCTGGCACGCATCAGGTTCAAGAGCGTGGTGACGTGTCAAAAACGACAAAGCGTATTGGCAAGCAAAAGGGCGGCGGTACAGCGCGTCACGGTAACGGATCTGTCTCGCAGTTCCGTGGTGGTGCAAAAGCGCACGGTCCGCGGTCTCGCTCGCACGCGCACGACCTACCGAAGAAAGTTCGCGCAATGGCTTTGCGTCATGCGCTGTCAGCGAAGGCTAACTCCAAAGAGCTTATCATCATTGACGATGCTGCAATGAAGGCGCCGAAGACGGCTGAGCTGCGCAAGCAACTTGTTGCCTTGGGTGTTACAAACGGGTTGATCGTCGGCGGAACAGCTATCGACGTGAA